>NZ_JBWZNF010000011.1:0-172312 GCF_056945715.1 Rhodococcus sp. MurmanLake-1
AACCCGGAAGCTAAGCCCTTCAGCGCCGATGGTACTGCACTCGACAGGGTGTGGGAGAGTAGGACACCGCCGAACACAAATTACGAGAAGCCCCCCAACCAGTGATGGTTGGGGGGCTTTCTCGTACCCAAAACACCCCGAAACATCCCGTCGCCGGCACCCCCGGCTTCGAGCGAACGGTACATTCGTCGCCTCAGATCGACCGAACGCCCCGTTCGCACCATCACGAGCAGAAGAGCACGGCCGGCACACCCCCGACTTCGAGCGAACGGTACATTCGTCGCCTCAGATCGACCGAACGTACCGTTCGCACGATCAGGGCAGGCTCGGATTCAGGACCGCGGAAGTTGCCATGCGGGATCGCATAGCGACTGGTTAGCCAAGGTACAGATTGTGAACCCTCTCATAGGTGCGAAGTACTCTCCGATTTTGTGCCTTTGTCCCTAGTACTTTGGCCTAGGCTGAGTGTCATGGTGGGGTTGAGCAGCTCGCGGGTGTCGCATTTGCGACTCGTTCCGACGGAACCTGAAGAACTGCAAAGGTTTGTACAAGAAGCTGGCGGAGTGCGTGGGGGCATTCAGATTGCGCGATCGTTACGTTCGAAGAGGCGCGCGGTACCGGCGCAATACGCGATACGTATCAGCGTCGACAATGTATCCACTCAGATCTGGCGACGAATTCTCGTCGCGTCGGATTTGAATCTGGGCGACCTGCATTCGGTGGTTCAACGGGCAATGGGGTGGAGTGACCGTCATTCGCACTCGTGGTCCAAGTCAGGAACCCGATTTCCCGGCGAGGTCGAAGAGTATGTAGCTTCCGGAAGCAACGCCGAGCAGCGCCTCGCCGGACGAGTGGCGATCGTAGAGTCTGCGGTACGTCTGGACGAGGTCATGGTCTCGCCCGGCGATGAACTTAGATATCGCTACGGACGCTTCGGAAACTGGAGTCACACGCTGACAATTGAATCTTCGGAAGTACTGCCCGACGGATTCCAAATTGTGTGTGCCGCGGGTCGCGGTGCGTGTCCGCCGGAGGAATGCGTCGGGCCTGACGAGTACGAGCAGCTCCTCGGTGTCCTCGCTTCGGAGAAGTTGCGCTCCCACGAATGGACCCTCGAATGGCCGCAAACCGAATTCGAGCCGACACGATTCGAGATCGCTGAGGTCAACAATCGACTTCATATACCTCAACCGGACGAGATCGTTGCGCCGTACGACATCGCAATGCTCGTCGAATGCCTGGAACCCTCGCGAGTCCCGGAACTGCGCGCGGTCCTCGCTCGAGCCGGCATTGACGATGAGTCGGCAATCGGAGAGTTGGTCCACGTCGAGGCGGGCCAACGCCTTCAAGCGGTCTTGACGCTGATCGGTGTCGAAGGGGTCGACGCTGATGACTTCTTCACGACGGTCGACGCGATGCTCGACGAACCCGAACTAGGTCCTGTCAACCTTCCCAAGGGGCGATCACTCTTCGCAGTACTCAAGAGGTTTGGCCTGGTGCGAAAGCACAAAGGGCAGATTGTGCTGACGAAGCGGGGACAGTCAGCGCAGCGGGACGCATCAATCATGTGGTCGGTGATCGTCGACAGCGTTCCGGTTGCGCCGGGCGGCTCGCAGCGAGCAGTGGAACTTCTTGTCCTCCTCGCCGTAGCCGCTGGTTTGTCGCCGGCAGATCGTCATCGCTTCGTCGCGGGAGCACTGGAGTCGATTCGGTCGTCAAGCCTCCTCATGTCCGGCGCTCAGACTTCCAAACGTGACACGTCCGGGAGCACCGTAGAGGTGCTCGGTTTGATCGGCGCTACGGGGTACGAGCTGGGGAAGTTCGGCACCAAAGCGGACTCTCCCTGGGCAGCTCACCTCGCGAGGGCGATCCTGCAGCGTTAAACTCGCGCGTTCGATGCAGACAACCGAAACGGGGTTCGATCCGGCAATGCCGAATCGAACCCCGTTTCGTGTCCTGGTAGAGATCAGATGTTGACGCCGTAGTCGCGGGCGATGCCGGCGAGTCCGGATGCGTAGCCCTGTCCGACTGCGCGGAACTTCCATTCGCCGTTGTGGCGGTAGAGCTCACCGAAAAGCATGGCGGTCTCGGTGGAAGCGTCTTCCGAGAGGTCGTATCGTGCCAGCTCGGATCCATTCGACAGATCTACGACGCGGATGTAGGCGTTGGTGACCTGCCCGAAGGACTGGAGTCGGGCATCGGCGTCGTGAATCGATACGGGGAAGAAGATGTTGGTGACGTTGGGCGGTACAGCCGGGAGGTCGACGTTGATGACTTCGTCGTCGCCGTCACCTTCACCGGTGAGGTTGTCGCCGGTGTGCTCGATGGATCCGTCGGGCGAGCGAAGGTTGTTGTAGAAGACGAAGTGCAGGTCGGAAAGAACCTTGCGTTCCGGGCCGGTGACCAACGCGCTGGCGTCGAGGTCGAAGTCGGCACCACTGGTGCTGCGTGCATCCCAGCCGAGACCGACTGCGACCTTGGTGAGGTTGGGTGCGGCTTTCGACAGAGATACGTTGCCGCCCTTGGCAAGTGTGACGCCCATTCAGGTTCCTCTCGTTCGAACGAAGTGGATTTCTTCGTTCGGGAGTTCTGTGTTGTCCGTTCTCGACTCACATTACCGTGAGCGGGTAGGTGCGGTTCGACCGAATAGCTACCTCACTCGAACAGCGCGCGAAGATCCTCGGCGTCGAGTCCGGTGCCGAGTGTCCCTTCGGCGTCCATGACATTCGAGAACAATGCCGACTTCTTGGCTTTGAGCGCCATGACCTTCTCTTCGATCGTGTCTTTGGCAATGAGACGGTAGACCATGACGTTTCGTGTCTGCCCGATGCGGTGAGTGCGATCGACCGCTTGTGCCTCGGCGGCCGGGTTCCACCAAGGGTCGAGAATGAAGCAGTAGTCGGCCTCAGTGAGGTTGAGGCCGAAGCCACCAGCCTTGAGGCTGATCAGGAATACGGGGGCTACGCCAGACTTGAACTCCTCCAACACTTCACCGCGATTGCGCGTCGAACCGTCGAGATAGCTGTACGGAATTTTTTCCGCTTCGAGTCGTTTGCGGACAGAACCGAGGAACCCGGTGAATTGGCTGAAGATCAACGCACGGTGTCCGCCCGCAATGACGTCGTCCAATTGCTCGACGAGAGCGTCGACCTTGGCTGAGGGGACAGGTCCGCTTTCCTCGTCGACCAGCGAGACGTCGAGACTGAGTTGGCGTAGCACCGTCAGCGATTGCAGGATCGTGAATCGGTTCTTGTCGACGTCGTCGAGCAGTCCGAGAATCTTCTGCCGTTCGCGTTGCAGGTGGGTGTCGTAGATCGCGCGATGGCTCGGATGCAACTCGATCTCGAGTATCTGTTCCTGCTTCGGCGGCAAGTCTGCAGCCACCTGTTCCTTGGTGCGCCGAACCATCAGCGGTTTGACGCGCCGCCGAAGTTGCGCCAATCGCTCTGTGTCGCCTTCCTTTTCGATGGGGTTGCGGTAGACGTCGGTGAAGGTGGTGGGACTGGGGAACAGTCCTGGTGCAGTGATCGCGAGGAGCGACCACAACTCCATGAGATTGTTTTCCATGGGAGTGCCGGTGATCGCGAGTTTGAAGGGTGCGTTCACTGCCGTCGCACACTTGTGGACCTTGGACTTGTGGTTCTTGGCGAATTGGGCTTCGTCGAGTACCAGTCCGGACCAGACGCCCGCCGAATACGCATCGGTGTCGAGGCGAAAGAGAGCGTACGACGTCACGACGATGTCCGCCCCGTCGACGAGTGTTGCCAGGTCGGTTCTTCTGCGCCGCAGAGTATCCGTGATGACAGCGGTGTGGAGGGTTGGTGCAAACTTGGCCACCTCGGATTTCCAATTGGAGACCACGCTGGTGGGAGCAACGATCAGAAAGGGCGGCGCCGCTGGATTCGATTGCCGTGCAGTGCAGATCATTGCGAGAGTTTGCAGGGTCTTGCCCAGGCCCATGTCGTCGGCGAGTATGCCGCCCAGGCTGTGCTGCCGGAGGAAGTTGAGCCAGCGGAATCCGTCGACCTGATAGGGGCGCAGTGTTGCCGTCAACGTGGCGGGGACGTCGACGGGATCGATCCCGGAACCGCCGAGCAATCCTGCGATCTGCTTCTTCCAAGCTGCTGCCTGATGTTCGACTCTTCCCAGTGCCGTCAATTCTTCCCACAGCCCGGCTTGAAACTTGCTGATCGCGAGTTTGCCGGTTGGTCGATCGAGCAGCGACCGCGCTTCGGTGATGAGTCGGTGTAGACCGAGAAGGTCAGGTGCGTCGAGTCGGAAGAAGGCGCCGTCCGGCAGCAGTATGTGAGTCTCACCCTTGCTCAGGGCGGAGAACAGCGTGGTGAACGGAACGCCTTGTCCCGCAACGTCGACGGTGACGTCGAGGTCGAACCAGTCGGATCCGCTGCTCCCGTCGGGGGCTGACGTGCTGAGGCCGATCACGACAGCGTCGTCTGCGGGCCGATAGTCGGCGGGAGTGCCCACGACGGTGAGGTCGACGTCGTCGTTCGCGTCGAGTTGGGGGAGGAGGTCGAGTGTGAACTGCATGGAATCGAGGCCGGCCAACGTTCCCGCGAGAGTGGCCTTCGCCGCGGCCGCACCGAGGCTCTTGGCAATGGCGTCTTCGGCAACGTGGTTGCGGATCTCGGACTCGTCGGTGGTTGTGTCTGCGGTAGAAATGATCAGTTCGTCGGCATCGACTGTGTACTTCCATGCCGATTCGATGTCGATGCGGTGGTTGTCCGCGTACGTGGCGACCAGTTGTAGCCGAGGACCGGACACAGTCGGTGGGTTGTAGGCGCCGTCGGAAGATATGACGGGAGCGAGGTTTCCGAGTTTGAACACGAACCGCGAAGTGAATGCATCCCGATGCTCGGCGGGTATGTCGACCGATTTTCCGGAGTCGATCAACTGCCTCAGTTGGTGGGTTATCGGCGTGTGCAGTGGTGCGAGAGTGATCGCGTTGGCGGCGTCGAGCGCGAAGACGCCATGTGCCGGCGTGCCGACCAGTCCCCAGTCGGTATGGGTGACGATGTGCCCACCGGCCTGAATTCGGGGCGTCAGGCGGAGGTTGTTGTCTTCTGCACCGTGGACGTCGAGGCAGATGCTGGCATCGTCGAGTAGGGAGATGTTGCCGAGGCCGGCCTTCGAGTGAACGAGTGAAACGCCCACGGTGATCGCCTCACGAAGAAGAGACCAGAGTTGCGGGCTCGCGAACCCGGCAAGATCGATTTCCGCGGCATTTTGATTTCTGTAGTAATTGCCGGCGCTGTGGAGGAGATGTATGTCGCGTAGAACCCGGAGGTGATCTGCGGGGAACTGAAAAGTGCTTCCGAGTTTGTTCCAGGCGAGCCCGCCGGAGATCCACCCTCTCGCTCCTGGTTGTACGGGTTTGATGATGAGCCTTGTCGATGCGCCCTTGGTTCGGGTGGTGAATTGAATGCCAAGTCCACGTGTAGTGCGGCCGGCCGGGTCTGGTCGGAGCAACTCCTCGAGCGCGCTGTCCCATCCGAGGTGTTGTGGAGTCTTGTTCGCCTCGGCAACCGCTGCGAGCACCAACGCGACTACGTGCTTGCAGTTCATCCGCACGGGACACGTGCAGAGGCCACGCGTGAACGTTGCTGTACCGGCCGCGCTGCGACTTACCGAAATCGTGCAGGTGTACGGCTCTCGCGCAGTTCCCGATACAGCGCCGGTCAAGGTGTCAGCGGTGTCGTTCCATGCGATGGATTCGACTGCATTCTGCCGCAGGTAGACAAGTCCGCGTTCGTAGGTGGTTGTGCCCACGACAGCGCGAATTCGGTCGAGGTCGAGGGCCCTGACTGAATCCGGTTGCACGGGGGCCAGCCTAGTAGCGGTGACCGACAGATCTTGTCGTGGTCGTTTGTCCAAGAAAGTCCGAACTGCACGGTATGTTCACGGAAACATCTTTGACTGGTTTGGGAGTTTCATGAGGACTGAGCGGCGTGCGTGGATCCGATCTGCGCGCACAGGTGCGGTGTGTTTGGCCGTTTGTGCACTTTCTTTGCAGTTGGGCGGACTGTCGACGGCAGCGCCGAGTTCCGGGAGCTCGGGAAGCTCGGGAAGTCTGGGCAGCGTCGAGGGCAGCGTGAGTTCGGGGTCGACGATCCCAGGACCGCTTCAGGAGGATCCGGGCCCCAAGCCGGAGCTGCGCGACGACATCGTCGTCCCGGCCATCGTCGGCGAGAAGGTGACCGCACCGCAGGCAGTCAGGCTGACGGTGGCGTCGCCTGCACTTCGACGCGAGGTCGGCGTCGAGATCTTGCTACCCGCGGACAATTCGGTTCCGCGCCCGGCGCTGTACATGCTCGAGGGTGTCGACGCCGGTGAGAAGAGCAGCGGATGGATGACGATCGGCGGCGCCCCGGCGTTCTTCGCCGACAAGAACGTCAACGTCGTGATGCTCAACGGTGGGATCGCGAGCCTGTACTCGGACTGGGAGAATCCGGATCCGCGGCTGGGACTGCACAAGTGGGAAACCTTCATCACCGAGGAGTTGCCACCGCTGATCGACGCGCGACTCAAGACCAACGGAATCAACGCGATTGCCGGCAATTCCATGGGCGCAATGGGTGCAATGATGCTCGCCCAACGCTTTCCGGACATGTATCGCGGCGTTGCCGTGTTCAGCGGCTGTTATTCCACGATGGATCCGCTCGGCCGAACTGCCGTCCAGGCCACGATTTCTTCTCGAAGCGGAGATCCGGCCAACATCTGGGGTGTGCCAGGAGGCCCCGAGTGGGAGGCACACGATTCGTTGATCAACGCAGAGAAGCTGCGTGGCAAGGAAATCTACGTGTCGACGGCAAATGGTCGTCCCGGATCCGACGAGACGCTGCAGACTCCGGAACTACTCGAGCGTCTGGTGATCGGCGGCGGCATCGAGGTTGCTGCGCATGCCTGCACCAAGATGTTCGACGCGCGGTTGCAGGAGCTGAAGATTCCGGCGCAGGTAGATTACGAGCCGAACGGCACACACGCGTGGGCATATTGGCGTGAACGACTACCCAAGGCGTGGCCGACTTTGTCCCGGGCGTTGGGCGTCTGACGGTTCGACAACAGTGCTCGGGTTGTGGGTGCACCACAATCCGAGCGTTGGATCACTCGCAGGCGATGCCGTCGTTGTCCCGGTCGAGATGCGGGGCATATCCGTTCTGGCCCCGGTACAACGGAGCTGCGCCGGCGTTACGCACGGCAGTGCAGTTCTGGTAATACCGCGCCGGTGCGGGAGTGTTCTGCGGCGCCGGCTGGTTCTGGGGCGCTTGCGGAGCGGGCGGTGCAGGCGGTGCGAAGACCGGGGGAAGGAACGGCTGGACTGCGTCGGCAGAGCCAGTCGGAATCATGCGTGCGATCTCGATCGGTAGGAAATCGAAAACCGTGGATGCCTGAGCGGCGGGTGCGGCAACCAGAGTGATTGCGGCGCAACCTGCGATGCTGAATGCCAGACGGCGGAGCTTCATGTGACCTCGTGTTCAACTGGGCAGCCCTTCCACTTCGGAGGGCTGTGCCGGCTGAGCATACTGGCCATAACGACCAAATGGTCTATTTCGGTAAGGGTGAAACCTGGGGTGAAAAGCAGCGTCCCCGCACCGTATTGCTCGGGTGCGGGGACGCTGCTGCTGTCAGCGAGGGTTACGCGTCGACAAGTTCCTCGGCGAAGGGATCACCGTTGCGGGGAGCGTCGAAGCGCTCCTTGTCGAGGATTCCCTCACGCTTTGCGACGATGACCGGGACCAGTGCCTGGCCGGTGACGTTGACTGCGGTACGGCCCATGTCGACGATCGGTTCGACTGCGAGGAGCAGTCCGACGCCGGCCAAGGGAAGACCCAGGGTGGAGAGTGTGAGTGTGAGCATGACTGTCGCACCCGTAGTTCCGGCCGTTGCTGCCGAGCCGATGACCGAAACGACGACGATCAGCAGGTAATCGGTGAAGGTCAGCGGAACGTCGTAGAAGCCGGCGACGAAGATTGCCGCGATCGCGGGATAGATTGCGGCGCAACCGTCCATCTTCGTGGTGGCACCGAGCGGAACGGCGAACGAGGCGTACTCACGCGGAACACCGAGGTTGCGTTCGGTGACGCGCTCGGTCAGCGGCAGGGTGCCGATCGACGAGCGCGAGACGAACCCGAGCTGAGTTGCGGGCCAGACACCGGAGAAGAAGCTTCGAACCGAGAGACCGTGTGCGGCAATCAGGATGGGGTAGACCACGAAGAAGACAATGGCCAGACCGATGTAGATGGCGGCGGTGAAGACGCCCAGCGAGCCGATCGCATCCCAGCCGTAGGTGGCGACAGCGTTGGCGATCAGCGCGGCGGTGCCGATCGGGGCGAGGCGGATGATCCACCACAGGACCTTCTGGACGATCGCGAGCAGCGAAGCGTTGAACTCGAGGAACGGCGCAGCCTTGGGACCGATCTTGAGTGCAGCAATGCCGATTGCGCCGGCGATGACGAGCAGCTGCAGGACGTTGAAGCTCAGCGATGTAGTCGCCACGCCTTCGGCGACGGAAGTCTTTGCACCCAACCCCAGGAAGTTGTTCGGAACCAGTCCGGTGATGAACGCCCACCACGAGCCGGAGCTCTTGGGTTCCTTCGCTGCTTCGGCGGCGACGTCGGTCCGTGAACCGGGATCGGTGATCAGGCCGACGATGATGCCGATGATCACAGCGATGAAAGCGGTGATCGCGAACCAGAGCAAGGTCTGCACGGCCAGGCGAGCTGCATTGGCGACCTGGCGCAGGTTGGCGATGGAGCTGACAATGGCGGTGAACACCAGCGGGATCACCGCAACGGTGAGCAGCTTGACGTAACTCGAACCGATGGTCTGTACGGTGCCGACCAACCAGTTGACGTTGCCGTCGGCTGCATCAGGCATTGCCCGGGCGACGAGACCGATGATGACGCCGAGTACGAGACCGGCGACGATCTGCGGTCCGAATGCCGTCGCCCAGGACGGAAAACGGGACGTGGACTTTTCCGGCACGCCGGTGGAGGTGGAGCTGGGCATGACTATGCCTTTCGAAAATCAAGGGAGCGAAACGCAGCGCGGCACCAGAGGCCGGGCAGATTCGAAGAAATGTTTCCTGGTACGCGTCAGGTCAGAGCGAGCGCGTACACATTGCGCTCGCCTGCAGGCGAAGGTCGACGTAACGCCGACTGGTCAGGAACAACACTGTCCACACACTACTCGCAGCTTCAACTACTCGATCCCGAGGGTCGCCGCGGGAGTTCGCTTCGTGTTCGTCGGGCGTGCCCCGATCAGTCACTGTTGGTCGGTTGACTAGTCTCGACGATCAGTAGGTGCCGCACCGGCGCCTAAGCGTCGGCAAGCGGAAGCGAGAGACCGATGAGCGTTCGGAATGCCGAGTACCCGCGTCCGAAGCATTTCCTGGTGCACCTCAGTGACACGCATCTGGTGGCTCAGGGGGAGTTGTACGACGCCGTGGATGCGTCGACGAGATTGCGGGAAGTGCTCAGCGGGATCGTGGCCTCGGGCGCACGCCCGGATGCACTGATATTCACCGGCGACCTGACCGACCAGGGACACCCCGACGCATACGCGGAATTGAAAGCCATCGTGGAACCCGTGGCGGCCGAGATCGATGCGCAGGTCATCTGGGCGATGGGCAACCACGACGACCGCTCTACTTTCAGGTCTCTGCTGTTGGGCGAGGACGCCACCGATCATCCCGTCGACAACGTCTACGACCTTGACGGACTGCGGGTGATCACCCTGGATTCGTCGGTTCCCGGTCATCACTACGGTGAGATCTCGGATCGTCAATTGGATTGGCTACGCACAGAATTGGCGGTGCCCGCGCCCGACGGAACAATTCTGGCGCTGCATCATCCGCCGGTTCCGTGCATTCAGGATCTCGCGGTTCTGGTGGAGTTGCGCGATCAGTCCCGGTTGGCAGACGTCTTGCGTGGCAGCGACGTCCGGGCGATTCTTGCTGGGCATCTGCACTATTCGACGACGGCGACGTTCGCCGGCATTCCGGTGTCCGTGGCGTCGTCGACGTGTTACACCCAGGACTTGAACGTGGAAGTCGGTGGTCAGCGTGGTCGTGACGGGGCTCAGGGGTGCAACCTGGTGCACGTCTACGACGAGACAATTGTTCATTCGGTCGTTCCACTCGGCGCGCACGTGACGGTCGGTGAGCCTGTCGACGCGGCCGAGGGAGCCCGGAGGCTCAGCGCTGCCGGTATTCGAATCCTCGAGAGCGAAAAGGCGGCACGCTCGATCATCTGAGGTGGCAGGCGGTTTCCGGCACCCCGGCGCAGTTCGGGGTGATTGCCGGGCTGTCGCGTACTCACTACCGTCGAGGTAGGTGCAGAGCTCCAGCAACAAGGACCGGCTAGCTGGACGGCAACCCTTCATGCCGATGGGGTGCCCCGGAATCACACCTGGCGATACGCGCGGTGCGTGTCGCAAGCGGCAGTCGCCACGAGAACCGTCAGTCGGGTGCTGACGGTTTCTGCGGTCGGCACTGTGCGCTCCCGAGTAGTTCTCGAACAGGAGTATGCGCCGATGACCTCCACCCCCTCTTCTCATCTTGCTCCGTTGCATCTCGCCGTAGCGCTGGACGGTGCCGGTTGGCACCCTGCAGCCTGGCGAGAGCCACACTCGCGCCCGAGTGAGCTGTTCAGCGCGTCGTATTGGACTGACGTGGTGACGACCGCCGAGCGTGGTCTGCTCGATTTCGTCACCATCGAGGACAGTCTCTCGGTGCCGGCCAACCCACTCGAGCCCGTCGACGACGCGGTTGATCGGGTGCGCGCTCGGCTCGACGCACATCTCGTGGCCGCCCGACTGGCACCGATCACGAGCAACATCGGCTTGATCCCGACCATCACCACCATTCACACCGAGCCGTTTCACGTGTCCAAAGCCGTTGCCACGCTGGATTACACCTCGCGCGGTCGCGCCGGATGGCAGGTGAAGGTTTCGGCGTCGGAATCCGAGGCAGCACAGTTCGGGCGTCGCGACATCCCAGCGCTCACCGATGCCGACCGTCAGTCGATCGTTTCAGGCGTCCTCCCGGACTTCGTGCGCGACCTGTTCGACGAAGCTGCGGAGGCGGCTGACGTAATCCGGCGACTCTGGGACAGCTGGGAGGACGGCGCCGAGATCCGCGATGTGGAGCAGCGCCGGTTCATCGACCGAGACAAGTTGCACTACATCGACTTCGAGGGAAAGTACCTCTCGGTCCGTGGACCGTCGGTGACTCCGCGCCCGCCGCAGGGGCATCCCGTCGTTACCGCGTTGGCACATCAGCGGGTCGCGTACGAGCTGGCGGCGCGGACGGCCGATCTGGTGTTCGTGACGCCGTTCGACGACGAGCAGGTCACGGCAATCCTGGGTGAAGTGCGAGCCGCCGAAGAACACGTGCAGCGCACCGGCGAACCTCTTCGGGTCTTCACCGACATCGTCGTCTTCTTCGATGCGCCGGAAGAAACCGGAAAGGAACGGCTCGCTCGCCTCGACGCGCAGGCCGGCGCCGAATACCGTTCGGACGCGCTGACCTTCACCGGCTCTGCTGCGGAGTTGGCGGATCTCCTGCTCCGGTGGCAGCAGTTGGGAATCGAAGGCTTCCGGTTGCGGCCGGGCGTCCTCGTGGACGACCTCGACGCCATCGCAGGTGAGCTGGTGCCTGAACTGCAGCGACGCAGCGTATTCCGCACCGAATATCCGCAGACGAATCTTCGCGGACTCCTTGGTCTACCCATCGACGTTCCCAACCGCTACGCCGCCGGCACTCCGGCCGCCTGACAGACGAGGAATAGATTTTCATGAGTTCTCAGAAGCGTAAGCAGGTCATCCTGGGTGCCTACCTCGGCGGCGTCAACCATCACACTGCATGGTGGGATCCGCAGGCGGGCAGCCAGATAGAGTTCGATTCTTTCGAGCACACCGCTCGAACCGCCGAGCGTGGGAAGTTCGACTTCTTCTTCCTCGCCGAAGGCCTCGCCCTTCGTGAGCGTGCGGGACAGATTTTCGACCAAGACATCATCGGTAGGCCGGACACCTTCACGGTCCTTGCATCGTTGGCGGCGGTAACCGAACACCTCGGATTGGCCGGCACTATCAATGCCACGTTCAACGAGCCGTACGAACTGGCCCGCCAATTCGCGACGCTGGATCAGTTGTCCGGAGGGCGTGCCGCCTGGAACGTCGTCACCTCGTTCGACGCATTCACCGGCCAGAACTTTCGCCGCGGCGGATACCTCGACCGCGCGCAACGATACGAGCGTGCGGAGGAGACCGTAGCGCTGGTGCGTGAACTGTGGGATTCGTGGCGAAGCGACGACATCGTGGCCGACAAGGCATCAGGGCGCTTTCTCGCGCGACCGGATGCCGGTGAATTCGCTTTTCATGGATCGCATTTCGACGTGAACGGCCGATTCACAGTGCCGCGTAGCCCGCAAGGGCGCCCGGTTATTCTGCAGGCCGGGGTGTCGCCGCAGGGGCGCGATTTTGCTGCCGGCAATGCCGACGCGATCTTCTCACCGTACGGTCAGTTGCCCGAGGCGGCCGATTTCTATCGCGATATCAAAGCACGTGCCGTCGCGGCCGGACGTGACCCGGGTGACATCAAGATCCTGCCGTCGGCGAGTTTTGTTCTCGGCACCTCGGAGGCAGATGCGATCGAGAAGTACCGAGAGATTCGCGACCAGCAGGTCACCGGCCAGACCGCTTTGGTTCTGCTCGAACAGATCTGGAATCTCGATCTGTCGAAGTACGACCCCGAAGGACCACTACCCGACATCGCTCCGGATCCCGAGGCTCCGCCGATCATCCAGGGCCGCGCCTTCATTCACCAAGATCGTTTCGCGACCGTCGCAAAACTGCGCGCGGTAGCCGAGAGCAAGAAGTTGAATCTGCGCGAAGTGGTGATCGATCAGTTCGAGCGTGGACCGATCGTCGGTACACCGCAGCAGGTTGCCGAGAAAATAGATTCGTTTGTCAGCAACGACGGTTCGGACGGATTCATCCTCGGGTCGCACCTCGTGCCGACCGGCCTCGACGAGTTCGTCGACGACGTGGTGCCGCTGCTGCAGGATCGAGGTGTTCTCCGCAGTGACTACGAAGGAACGACGTTGCGTGACAATCTCGGACTGCCCATCCCGGTGCAGCGAGAGCGTGCGACAGCACGCTGATCGACCGAAGTAGCAAGGGCCCAGCCGAAATCGGCTGGGCCCTTGTTTTGTCTAGGCTTCCCAGGGCGCCGGGATGGGGTAATAGCTCTCCAGAAACTCCGTGATCTTGCGTGTGCGAAGTTCCAGATCGATCTCCGGAGCGCTGCCGTCGTTGAGGCAGAAGAAGTCCATGGAGCGCTTGGCGAGCAGTGAGTCCATGTCGCGCAAACCGGCTTTGACCGTCGTATCGACGTACTTGACGGCTGCGGACTTCTGTACCACCGACCGTCCACTCATCAGTGTGTAGTAGTGATACAGCGAATTGGTCACCGAGATATTGGAACTCGCGCGGAAGGTGCTTGCTGCAGTTGCGGCGAAGTCTTCGGCGAACTCGCGTTCCATCTCGGCCATCACGCTTTTGCGTAGTGGCGTCGCTGCGTGCTCCAGATGCCTGGTGGTCATCAGACCGAAGCGGTCCTGGAGTAGCCGGCGGTTGACGCGAGCCGCATTCTCGAACCCGCTGCGGTCGTTGTCGTTGTGTCCCAATCCGATTCTGGTGTCGGCCTCGATGAACATGCTGATCCCACCGGGGGAGAAGAACATGTCCGGGCCAACGGGGCGACCGAAGAACATGTCGTCATTGGAGTAGAGGAAATGCTCTGCCAGACCCGGAATATGGTGCAGCTGGCACTCGACAGCTTGAGAATTATGGGTAGGCAACACACTTGGATCGGCGAAGAATTTTTCGCTGGGCATGAACGTGACTCGCGGATCGTCGGCAAGCCAGTCCGGACGATCGGAATCGGTTGCGACGAAGATCCGCCGGATCCACGGCGCGTACATGTGGATGGATCGAAGCGCGTATTTGAGCTCGTCGATCTGACGGAAGCGCGCTTCTGATTCGTCGCCCTCTCCGACGATGTAGTTCTGCATGCGCTTGGCGCGCTGAGCCTGAAACTCCTTGGAAGAGCCGTCGACCCAGGAAAAGACCAGATCGATATCGAAGCTGATATCGGAGGCATGATCGGCGAACATGTTCTCGATAGTCGGCCAGATCCGGCCGAATCGCTCGACGGTTCCTCGGACAGCTTCTTCGGGGAGGACGGTTCGTCGTGTCAGTGAGTTCTCGACGGGTAGGACGATTTCTTCGTCGGAAATCGACCACAATTCGATTTGAACTCCGATGTTGGCGCCGTAGTTCATGCCGCTTGCGACGTGAACCCGCGGACGGAACAAGCGGAAGATCCGTGACTTGTTGGTTTTCGACAGGGCACCGTCCGCGACAAGGAGCGCGGGGCTCTTCTTCGCGTCGACGGTTTTGGAATAGAAGGGTGCGTTGGCGCATCCCTCGACAAGTGCCTGCCGCAGGTTTTTGCGCTCGGTCCAGCTCACCGCGATCACGGGGCGCTCGTCGTTTCCGCGGACGAGTAGATACTCGATTCCTGCGGCGTCGAGGATGTCGCGGATGAAGAGGAGATCTTCGACCATCGCTTCGAGCGGCGTGGTGGTCGTGATCGCGAGGGCAAAACGATTCTTGAATCGGACGGTCTCGGGTAGCTCGCCCATCCGTGCGCGTGACGCGGCCGACGCCGGTTCCACGGGATTGGGGCTGTCCTGCTCCGGGGGTACGAAGTAGATGTCGTGCGGAGCGGGAGATTCTGTAATGGGATGCCTTCCGATTCTGATCCAGCTGTGTATCTGTCGCCCCCGACGCTGCGAGAGCGTGGTGGCGACGAGCTCAGTCTATGCCGTCGCCGCCGAAAGTCGGACATGAGTGACGGCGATGGGTAGGGCGGGGCGAGTCGGGTACCCCGAGGACCGAAGCGAGAGTGAAGGAGGAGAACCGATGCGTGTGAAAGCGATGGTCGGAACAGGCGCGATGGCGGTTGCGCTGGCCGCCGGCCCAGTTGCGACAGCGTCTGCGGAGCGAACCGAGGCAGCGGGGTCGGAGGGTTCACCGGAGATGCTGACCTGCGAGGTGGTCTTCGATGCACTGGAAGACATGAGCCCGGAATGGGCGGAAGAGGGGATCGATCAGGTCGAAGACTGGTGTGAGTTGATCACCGGCGAAGAAGACTGACCGTCAGCCGCGCGAGATCACTCGTCGCGACAGTCGCCACCGCCCGTCTTCGAGTTCGAACTCATCGGCGTAGCTCCCGACGCCGCTGAGCTTGGGCGAGGTGGTCGTGTCGACGTAGAACGTCCACACCGCATCCGCGCGGGCTGTAGTTTCCGAGGTCACGTCCACGGCGATCGCCGTGGTGACGTGGCGTGTGAATGTGCCCGGACCTTGAATGCCGGCGGCCCGGCGCTCGACTACT
Organism: Rhodococcus sp. MurmanLake-1; assembly: GCF_056945715.1. NCBI lineage: Bacteria > Bacillati > Actinomycetota > Actinomycetes > Mycobacteriales > Nocardiaceae > Rhodococcus > Rhodococcus sp. MurmanLake-1. Next base: position 15,482 of record NZ_JBWZNF010000011.1, read on the forward strand.
CCAGCGGCAATTTCTTCACGGCCACGTCGTACCTGTGCGGGGATACCGCGATCGGGATTGGCCGGCATGTTCCATTCGGCCTCGCGGGTGAACTGCTCGACGTAGTCCTCGACAGAGCCGGTGTCAGCCAGATGGGCGATCCGAGCGAGCGTTGAACGAATCTGTTCGGCAGGGCCCTCGGGTTGCATGCTGTCCTCCGTAGACGTGGGTGCGGCAGATCGCACGCTACAGCTCATGACGACAACGACGACGGCCTCGTCCCAGTGAGCGGCAATATTCTCCGGCGAGGGAGCGGCGAACTTTGAGATCACCTCGAGTTCAACCGTATTCGAGCCTGCAGCGTAAATGATTGAGTGTTCACAGTAGGCAGCGCCATGACGACTGCCGCGCCCGTAGGCTTGACCGACTCACAGGAGATCGCCATGTCCATCACCGAACTCGAACGCGCCACTCAGACCCCGGAGCAGATCTACGCTGCCGGGGGAATCACTGTCCACAAGGTCGGTGAACTGATCGGCGCCCGCATCGACGGCGTACACCTCTCCGGGGACTTGTCCGAAGAAACCGCCTACGCGATCAACTATGCGCTGGCAGCGCACAAGGTTGTGTTCTTCCAAGGGCAGCAGCATCTCGACGACACGTCGCAGTACGAATTCGCCGGAACCCTCGGCACCCAGACCACCCCGCACCCCACGGTGAAGTCCAAGGGAGACAAGCTGTTGGTGCTCGACCGTGCTGCCAACAGTTGGCACACGGATGTGACGTTCGTCGACCGCATCCCGAAAGCCTCGATTCTGCGAGCTACGACCATTCCCGAGTACGGTGGAGCGACCACGTGGGCGTCCACTACCGCTGCGTACGAACAACTGCCGGCTTCGCTCAAGGTATTTGTCGAGAATCTGCGTGCCGTTCACACCAATGCCTACGACTACGCCGAGGTTGTCAACCAGGCGAACCCAGTGGACGCGCAGCGCCTGGCCTACTACGCCGAATTCACTCGCGAGATCTACGAGACCGAACACCCGGTAGTGCGGATCCATCCGGCGACGGGGGAGAAGACCCTCCTGCTCGGTCACTTCTTCAAGGAGTTCGTCGGCCTCAAGCCGTCGGAGTCGGTTGCTCTCTACCAGCTGCTGCAGGCACGAATCATCAAGTTGGAAAACACTGTTCGATGGAACTGGTCGGCCGGCGACCTGGCGATCTGGGACAACCAGGCGACTCAGCATTACGGTATCGCCGACTACGGGACTCAGGCCCGCAGTGTGCACCGGGTGACATTGGCCGGCGACGTCCCCGTCGACGTCCGCGGCGAGCAGAGTCGAATCCTCCAGGGTGACGCCGCGGAGTATTCGATCATCGCGGACATCGATCGGCTTCCCGGCTTCGCCGCGAACTGATCAGTCGTGCTGTGGGTGATCCGGCGGGAACATCTGTCCCCATGAGTGATTGCATGCTCGGCACGTCCATTCCGGGGTGTCCGGTCCCACGACGCAGCCTGTTCCGGCGAGCCACGGTAGGTGATCGAATGGATGGACCGGCATCCCCGGGGAACACTGAGCGGTTCTGTGTGCACCGCACTCTGGGCACGGTGGATTTTTCGCCAGCATGTAGTCGATGAAGTTGGTGTGCCCGGACGTGGCCATCCTTCCGGTGCATTTGCGGCACAGGACGGCTGGGTAGTCGTCACCAGGTTCAGCCTGCCTGAAGATCCGTGATGCGGAATGAAAGTGAAGGCGATCACCGCTGTTGAACATTCGCAACGGCAGCGGTGAGCGGCAACCTGTGCAGTTTCCCCGCTCGTGCATCAACGTTCGGGCGTGGGCAGCTGTGGACGTCGGATCCAGCGTGTCGATGTCGCCGAAGTAGTGCGCATAGTGTGACTGGCCGGCCGTGAGAATCCGGTCGGCCAGTGCGTCGTCGACCGGCCCTGGATCCGTGGGAAACGTGATGGACCATCGTTGTTCGAGTTCGGGAACGGTGGGCAAACCGTGGAGTTCGTACGGGCGTTCATCGACTTCCATCGGCGACGTGCCGTCGAACGGCGCAGCCACGGTCTCGATGCAGAGCAGCGTGCGAGGAGTGGTGTCGAGAACAGTGATCAACAGGTCGCCGATGGCCATCTTTCCGCGCATGATCCAGGGATCGACACGGGCACGGGGTTCGAGAAACGCGACCACGGCATCGAGCCACGGCGTGCCGAGTGCGATGAATACGTGCTGACCGGAGCTCCGCGTGATCATCGAACGATTCTCGCAAGGGCTGCCGACAACGTCAGGCTTTGACCACCTTGCGCCCGAGCAGCGATGCAACCAGTCCGTCGACGAAGGTCGCTTGCCGTCCGAGGGGATCGGAATCCGCTGCCGCGACGCTGCCGATCGAAATCGATCTCGTCAGGCCGGTCTCGCTGATGAATTCGGCGGCGAGGTGCGCTTCTCGGAATGTGAGGCCGCCCAGATGTGTCGTGTCGTCGACTCCGAGAACACGTCCGTCGATGATGTCCATGTCGAAATGGACGTGGACGCCGTTCACACCCTGGCCCGCCGCGGCGAGGACGCGAGGCATCAAGGCCGCCATGCCACGGCGATCGATCTCGTCGATCGTCACCAGCAATACCCCGTACTCGTCGAGTGCGCGCTTGTGATCGACCGTGGCGTTCTTGACGCCCACCAAGACGGTGTTCTCCAAACTGGGGCCGTGCAGATCCGCCGCTGACGACAGCAATTGTTCGATATCGCCGTGGGAGGCGAAAATGATTGCACCCAAATCGGTTCCGGGTTCGGTGGCGATCGGAATTCTGGTGTTCTGCCAGGCCTCGGTAGCGAGCCACAGCGGCAACGTCGTGAGATCCGCGGCGGCGTTCTCGGCTTGAATGCAGCTGAAACCGATTCCGGACATGTCTTCGCGTAGGCCGTGATCGAGGAGATGGCTTGCCAGCCCGGTAGTTTCGAGGTCGATCAATTCGACGGTCGCATTGGCATCGATCGGTTCGGTGCCCAGGACGTAGCGCTTTTCGACGTAGGGCGATGTCATCGCCATCAAGAGCGCGCCGTAATCGATCGTGAAGTCGACGGTGCCACCCAGTCGGTATTCGTCGCCTGTTTCTCCGGCGTCGACGAGGAGGTGATCGCTACTGGCGCTGATCACCTTCAGACGCGGATCGATCGGGGTCAAGCCTTCCGGCGAGATGTCTTCGCGGCCGATGGACAAGATCAGGCGTCGGCTCGGCTTGTCCTCGTTGTCGAAGACGGGGCGTCGGCCGAATGCGTCTTCCCCTGAGACTCCATACGGCCGCGACGGCTTGACCTTGGCCTCGATGATGTCCGCGGTGAGAGTGAAGGCATCGCTGTTCAGCAGTTCGTACAGTCCGGGGGGAGTAGGTGATTCGGCCAGTACGATGCTGGCACCCAAACGCAGATGGTTGATCCCCTCGGGCATCGTGCCCGTCTCGAGGAGTGGCAGCGAGAACGTATTGCCGCCGGAAACGATCGGCAGTTCGATCGAGAACCGCTTCGTGATTTCGTCGGCTAGGTAGACCAGATTCGACAGGTTGTCGACGGTCGGTTGGATGCCACCGACGCAGGCGAGGTTCGCGCCGATTCCGATCAGTCTGATGCCCTCGATGGGAAGGATTTCAGCGACTACGTCCAACGCCTCCGCCGGCAGGATCCCTTCGCGGAGATCTCCGAGGTCGATCATCAGCACGATGTCGTGGACGACTCCTCGCGTTTGTGCTGCTCTGCCCAGAGCAGCAATCGTCGTCAACTCGGAGTTGAGGCTGATGTCCGCGTAGCGGATCGTGTCGTCGATCTCGTTCAGCGACGGTGCGCGGATCAGCATCAGGGGAACGGTGATGCCGTCGCGGCGAATGCGGGCCAGGTTGTCCAGGCGGGAGTCGGCGATCTGCGTGACGCCGCCGCGGACCATTGCTCGTGCCACTTTGGGGGATCCGCACGTAGATTTGCTGACACCGGCCACCGATATACCGTGAGCGCTGGACGCCTCGACGAGGACGCGCGCATTCTGTTCGATACGACGCAGGTCGACGGTGATGGTCGGTCCGGTCATGATCTCCCCGTTTTCTCCGAAGGCGGTTCACGATCCGGGCATTCCAGACCGGACGGTTGGCGTGAGCTGGGCAACTTTGCTCCAACTGTTGTGTCGCAGGACACTTACGTGCAGTATGAGGATACAACAGTTTCCTACCAGGCACTCTAGAGGAGCGTCGATGGCTACTCTCGTCAAACACGTACTTCGGCGCAAGCCGGCTTTGCAGATAGACCAGGAGACCGGCGCAGATACCAACGGCGGTGAGCTGACCCGCAGTATCGGTTTGGCGCAGTTGTCCATGTTCGGCATCGGCGCCACGATCGGCACCGGTATCTTCTTCGTCCTCTCGCAGGCAGTCCCGGTTGCGGGTCCGGCAGTGATCATCTCCTTCGTTGTTGCCGGTATCGTCGCGGGACTCACGGCGATCTGTTACGCGGAGTTGGCCGGAGCTGTCCCGGCGTCGGGCTCGTCGTATTCCTACGCTTACGCGACGCTCGGAGAGCTTCCGGCCATGGCCGTCGGCGCGTGTCTGCTTCTCGAGTACGGAGTCTCGGCCGCGGCGGTGTCCGTTGGATGGTCGCAATACTTGAACCAGCTGCTTGGCAACCTCTTCGGGTTCCAGATCCCCGACGCGCTGTCACAAGCGCCGGAGCAGGGCGGCATCATCAATCTGCCCGCAGTGATCCTGGTGTGCCTGTGCGGTGTTCTGCTCATTCGCGGCGCCAGTGAATCGGCCAAGGCCAACGCCATCATGGTCTCGATCAAACTCGCGATTCTGCTGCTCTTCATCGTGGTCGGCATCGCCGGATGGAACAGCAATCACTTCGCCGACTTCGCACCGTTCGGATTCAGCGGCGTCATGTCCGCCGCCGGAATCATCTTCTTCTCCTATATCGGCCTCGACGCAGTGTCCACCGCCGGTGAAGAAGTGAAGAACCCTCGTCGCAATCTCCCTCTCGCGATCCTCATTGCACTCGTGTCCGTCACCGCGATCTACATCGCCGTTGTCGCCGTGGCGATCGGTGCACAGGATTCCGCATCGTTCGAAGGTCAGGAAGCCGGACTGTCCGCTATCCTCGAACAGGTGACCGGATCTACCTGGCCGGGAACACTTCTGGCCGCCGGTGCGGTGATCTCGATCTGCAGCGTCACGCTCGTGGTCATCTACGGTCAGACCCGCATCCTGTTCGCGATGTCACGCGACGGCATGATTCCGTCGATCTTCCACAAGGTGAACCCGCGGACTCTGACGCCGGTGCCCAACACCATCATCGTCTGCGTCGTCATCAGCATTCTGGCCGGATTCATTCCGATCAACTTTCTCGCCGAAATGACCAGTATCGGAACCCTGGTGGCCTTCCTCGTTGTCTCGATCGGGGTCATCATCCTGCGGCGCAGTGACCCGGACCTGCCGCGCAGCTTCAAAGTTCCCGGCTATCCGGTGACGCCGATCCTCTCGATCCTGGGTTGCCTGTGGATCATCAAGGACCTCCGAACCGTCACGATCTACGTGTTCCTCGTCTGGGTGACCGTCGCGATCATCTGGTACTTCGCCTACGGTATGAAGCACTCGCGCCTCGGTGCGAAGAACCGCGCCGAATTGGGATCGGAGTCCGACTCATGACGCTGCTCGCGGGATACGCACCCGACGGTGACAGTTCCGGAACCGTCCATCTGGCAACGCTGTTGGCACGCTCGTCCGGTGAACCGTTGGTGATCTGCGCGGTGATTCCCTCGCCGCCACCGCCCGGGATGGCGCGGGTCGACGCCGAATACCACCAGCAGTTGCGAGCCGAAGCCGAAGCGGCACTGGCGAAAGCGCGGGCAGACATGCCCTCCGATGTCGACGTGACCTATGTCGTGCATGAGGCTCAGTCGACGTCGAGTGGCCTGCTCGATCTCGTTCACGAGCACGAAGCCAAGATGATCGTCCTGGATTCGTCTACGGCCGGGGTGTTCGGTCACGTGGCTCTCGGCAGTGTCACCTCACGCTTGCTGCACAGCTCCGACGTTCCGGTCGCCCTGGCGCCGAGGGGATTTCGAACCAAGCCCGGTGAGGTGGTTCGCCGCGTCACCGCCGCATACTCGGGCACACCCGATCAAGACGATCTGGTGCTCGCCGCCGCGACCGTGGCTGCGCGTGTCGATGCCGGACTCAGACTGGCGGCGTTTGCAGTTCGCGCAAACGCGCAGTACACGACCACACTCGGGACCGAGGGGGATTCGCCGATCATCTCCGAGTGGGCCGAGGTGGTCGAGCGCGAGACCAACGCTGCCTTCGAGCGCGTGCGTGCACTGCCCGAAATACCCGACGTCATGGAATCGGTTATCAGCCATGGTCGTAACTGGGCCGAGGCGCTCGAGGGCGTCGAGTGGGACCGAGGTGACGTTCTGACTGTCGGCTCGAGCAAGGCAGGTCCACTGGCGCGGGTGTTCCTCGGCAGTCGGGCGGCGAAGATCGTGCGGTACTCACCGGTTCCGGTGGTGGTGGTCCCGCGATCGGCGTCGACCCGAATAGTCGATCAGGCCGAAGCGGAATAGCGATCAGGGCCGACGAGCGGAGTGCTTGTCGGCCCTGATCTTTCAGATGGAGCGAGCGAAGAGCGCGGGCTCGGAGCCGGGAACCTGAGAGACCTGCTCTCGGGCAACCAGATGGCGAAGGTGAGCTGCACCTTCGGACAACGCCATCGTCTTTCCCATCGGGGAGATCTCGGCCCACGGCTTGTACCACTTCATCTTTGCCGCGACGTCCCACACGGTGAGCTTGTCGTCGGCGAACTCTTGCAGCAGGTGATCGAGTCGCTCCTGGTGATGCTCGATCAGCTCGCCGGCGCGGCCACCGACGTCGTCGATCGGAATGCCGTGAGCGCCGAGACCGCGGGTGATGTTCATGTTCTGCACGCGTGCGAGCGAGTGGAGGAAGTCGGCGAGGGCGTCTCGCTCGTCGAGTGGGTACACGAAATTGCCGACGTGTGGTGTGGTCTTCTGCAGGACGTGGTCGCCGGTGAACATGACGTCGGCGTCGTCGAGGTAGAAGCAGACGTGACCAGGCGTGTGGCCGGGGGTGTAGACAACGCGGAGGCCTCGGCCGGTGAGTGCGATGATCTCGTCGTCCGCGAGAAGGCGGTCGGGAGCCGACTCGGGGCCCACCGGAGACTCACCCGCGGCAGCCAGGCGGAAGGCATCACGGTCGGCTGCGGGTGCTCCAGCGCGTTCCATGTTCTCGAGCTGATATGCCATCCACTCGTCGTTACGCGCAGTCGACATCTGATCGAACAGGTAGTGGTCGTCCTCGTGCATGGCGATCCAGGCGCCGGATGCCTCGCGGACCCGTCCGCACAGTCCGGTGTGGTCCGGATGGAAGTGCGTGACCACAACGCCCTCGATGTCGGTCACCGAATGTCCGATCTCGGCGAGCCCCGCGTTGAGGCCCTGCCAGCCGTTCTCGTCACCCCAACCAGCGTCGACCAAGATCAGTCCGCCGGGGGATTCCATGGCGTAGACGAGCGTGTGCCCGAGCGGATTGTCCGTGATCGGGACAGGAATCTGGAATATGCCATCACCGATGGCTGCCGCACCATTCATAACAAGTACCTCTTAACGAGTAAGGGAACGCACTCTTAGTACTTCATGTTTACCGTGCGCTCGTTTGGTTGGTGACACAGGTCCTGCCTGGCGGGAGTTCGGCATGTTTTGGGTCGACTTCGGATCGGTGAGAATTTTATCGACTGAATGGTCTCATTGAGTCGAAAGATCCTGCTGAATAGCGTGTTTCGCGAATTCGTTGCGTTGGGCGCGTCCTCGGATCGCGGATCCGTCGATGAGCCGCGCACTAGCCTCCGAGGGACAGGCGCGCTGTGCGGTTATCGAGAAAGACGGGTCATGCGTTTTCAGGTTCTGGACATCATTTTCAACCCACCCCATCCAGTGACCGGCGAGGAAGTTGCCCCGTCCGATCGGCTCAACCGCGTCGTCGAACTGGCAGTTCTCGCCGAAGAACTGGGTATCGATTCGTTCTCGGTAGGTGAGCGCCACGCCGGGCCGGTTCTTTCGTCGGCGCCAACCGTCGTTTTGGGGGCGATTGCGCAGGCCACGGACAGAATCCTGCTCTCGACGGGTGTCACGGTCCTGTCGCTACTCGACCCGATCCGAGTCGCCGAAGATTTCGGAACCATCGATCAGCTGAGCCGGGGACGCCTCGAGATCGTGATCGGCAAGGGCAACGAGGTTCTCCAATACCCGCTCCTCGGTCTGGACATCGCCAAGCAGTACGAGTACCTCACGGAGAACTACGAACTCCTCAAACTGCTGATCAGCGAGGAAAACGTCAAGTGGGTGGGTACCCACCGACCATCGCTCGAGGACGCGACGACGCTACCGCGTCCGTACGACGGCCCGTTCCGTATCTGGCATGGATCGGCTACCTCGTTCGAGGCCGTCGAACTGGCGGCGAAGTGGGGCGACCCCATCGTCACCGCCAACGCCTTCCAGCCTCGTGAGAACTACAAAGTGCTGATCGACCACTACCGCGAGCAGTACCTGGCGTACGGGCACGACCCGTCCAAGGCGTACGTCGGTTCGGGTTCGGGCGGATTGTTCCTCGCCGACACGACCGAACAAGCGATCGAAGAGTTCCGTCCGATCTACGAGGGCGCCGTTGCGCAGGCCGACAAACGCAAGCACGATCCCAAAGCTGTCGGAAAGTCGACAAGCTTCCGGACCATCGAGGAAGCTGTCGACCGTGGGCCGGCGTTGGTCGGGTCTTCGGAGCGAGTCGCCGAGAAGATCATCGATTACCACCAGAGCTACGGCCACGATTTCCAATCGGTGTCGGTCAATCACGTGCTCGACTTCGAGCAGCAGAAGGACACGCTGCGCCGATTTGCGGAGGAGGTGATCCCGCTGGTGAAGGCAGAACTGTCGACGACGCTGTGGACCTCGGCCGACAAAGATCGGGCGAAGGGTTTCACCGCCGTCGCCTGAGCCGTCAGATTTCGGTTGTGCCATTTGTGCTTCAGTTTGCGCGGCATATGGTCGTCTTCCTCCCGGGCGGAGGCAGTAAAGCAGCTTCGGATCAGGATTCTGTCTTCTACAGCAACACCGTGGATGAGGACGGCGCAGTCAAACTCTCCGTCGGCAGTGCGAGTGATAGGGGCCGAGTGTCCGCGTAGATTTCGATGCTCTACCTGCGGGTCGCCAACTTGTTGTCCCCGCAGCGGCAGTCGACGGCGACAATTCTTTCGGCGACTTAGGAGCAGTCTCAGTCGGCTTAGGGTCCCGACGGAAACTTGCCATTTATGTACTCGGCCTCGTGACCGTCGAACGAACGATGGTTCTTGCCGATCTATCCGCCGCGCAGATGTTTGGCGCCGTCGGGCGGCAGGTCAGGGGCATAACCACGGACTTGGCGCTATTGCTGTCCCGGTTACGGTGTCGAGGTGGGCGACTGACCTCGATTTCGTTCTCTGAAAAGTGAAGTGAGATCCAGCCGCATTGCAGCGAGTGCGGGCCAGCCGAAACGACTCGGAGCTCGCCGATATACCGCCATGCGAAAATAGCCGGCTGCGCCGCTCAGCATCGAGGCCCTGGCGTTGACAGCGTGGCTCATACACTGACAACGCGTCGACTGAAGTTACGACAACGATGACAACTGCGGAGCCTGCAAGTACACCGAAACCTCGGCTCTCAAAGCGAGAACCAGGCAGGTGCCGGTGCCGTTGGGTCTTGGTGAGCAAGCTCAGAGCAGTTCCGGAGCGGTCACGTTGCATGGAGTTGATTACCCGGTTACTGCCAGTGGCACCGCAAGCCGGATATAACCAGCCGGTATAGAATTCGCCGTCGCAGATCTCAAGGGTTGCCCGAGATTCAGTACTGATTTTCTGCATCGGCCTTCAGATCCGCCGCATCGGGCGCTGTCACATATACGTTCGGGAATGTTCAGGTTCGGATCGCACGATCCGAACCATTGTCACAGTTTATGCTTGTGGATGGTTTGCGATCCCCGATTACTTGATCGTTGACGTAGCCGCATGACGGATGCCGCGACATACCCGCAAATAATCGCGAGGACCCCATTCGAGCGAAGCCGATCTCGATAATTGGCTGACCTCATGCTGTGGTCGCGAACCAAATTTGGCAAGCTGGTCGCGGAGGTGTCGGTCCTCCTCTGTACGGTATTGCGAAGTTAGCGCAGAGAACCCGTTCGAGATTTTCGGCGGTGCTCATCTTTTTCGAATCTTTGTAGCGAATAACAGTAGTGGTTTAGGTGATACCAGGGTTCGACCTTCGAGAGGGACATGGTTGTGAAGATTGTTTTTCTGCACGGAATCGGTGACGGCGACCCGGAATCGAGTTGGCTCGACGGTCTCGACCGCGGTCTCGAACAGGCCGGTTTCGGCGTGGTCAATCGGGATATGGTCATCGCACCTCACTACAGTTCGTTCCTCACAACAAACGGTATTGGTGAGAAGCTGCCCCCGGTGACGTACAAACCGCGCGACGACTCGGCCAGTCGCCGCGGCTTTGAGCGGCGTCAGGCGAGAGTCCAGCGGATTCTGGGTCTCGAGGGCGGGGTCCGCACCTTCGGTTTCCATCGTGTGCCCGGGCAGGTTCTCGCTCCACTGCAGCAGGCCGCGATCGGATCGCTATCACTCTTGGATCTGCAGCAAGTACGCAAGTACGTTCGGGAGGAACCGGTCCGCGGAGCGATCCTGCGGCACATCCTTGACCATCTGCCCACCTCTGGCGAGATCATTCTGATCGGCCACAGCCTGGGCAGCGTCATCGCGATCGATCTTCTCGACCACCTTCCTGAAAATGTCCATGTCCGCAGGTTCATCACCATCGGTAGCCCGGCGAATGTGCAGGCCGTTCACGAAAGCAGCGAGCGATTGCTCAAGAAGTTTCCGTACGGCCGGGTCGACGACTGGTCGAACTTCCTCGATGTCGGCGACGTCGTCACCGGCGGCAGGGGGCTGGCGACCACCTTTCCCGGCGCCCAGGATTTCGTCATCGACAACGGCGCATCCCATGCCTCCGGTGCGTATCTCGGACATCGCGCCCTCGCCATGCTGGTTGCAGATCTTCTGTACCCCTCGAAGGAAATCGCAATCCGCACATCGGATATCGCGGTTCGTCTCAATGACAACGAGGCCTCGGTGTTGTTGATGCTGCACTACGCGCATGCGGTCCACCGCAACCTCAAAGACAAAGCGCTGGCCGAACGCTACCGACATGCACTCGACATCGTCCAGGACAACATCGTCGCTCAAATAGAGCAGGCCGCGTCAGTGAGTGGACAGCCCGTCGCAGTCGAATTACAGCAACTGAGCAATGGTCAATTGCCGATGATTCCGCATCGATGGGAGATACACGAAGTGGTCGGCGAGTTGGTGGTGCTCGCGCTGACGAACATCATCGATCCGTATGAACTCGAAATCGGCAACGCCCCCCGCGACGCACTCGCCGACATCGCCGTCGAATTGGGGTTTGTTCGTCAGCTCGGAAAGACAGTGAGCACCGCCCTCGAAGACGTCCAAAAATGCTTGGACAGTCGCGGTGGCGTCCCCTGGGGCAGGGTAATTACAGCCGCAGTCGGTCTCGCCTTGGTCGCGGCCGGACCGGTCGGGCTTATGCTCGCAGCGCCGGCTGCCGCGGCAGGTGGCGCCGCTATCGTCGGCGGGCTTGCAGCATTCGGGCCGGGAGGGATGATCGGTGGTCTCGGAATGCTTGGTGGTTTGGCCGGAGCGGGCGCGGCGGTGGCCGCGGGCGCGGCGGTAGGCGGCAGTGCCCCCGACCAGCCGATCACGGATTCGACCACGTTGATCCTGCGGGTATCGACCGAGCATGCACGCAAGATGCTCGGCCTTCCTCATGATGAAGCGCTCTGGTACCAGTTGGCGGATGTGGAGACGAAACTCTCCGCCCGAATCAACCGCCTGACGGCGTTCAGCGATCCGAAGTCGGGGCAGTTGGCTCAGCTGCAGGCGGCCAAGTCGACAATCACGAAACTGATGGCATTCATGCTCGATCGAGGATTGGCGCCGCGAGCCATCGAAGCAGCAACTGGAGAGAAGCCCTTAGCTGACATTGAAAAGGAACTCGTCAACTTCACAGCGCTGACGTGATGCGTTTCAGTGGCTGGTTAACGTCATTTCAGTCGCGAGGGTACTTGCCTCACTTACTGGTGATACGGAATTGACCACACTTTTGCTTCGATTACCGGCGGACAGGTCGCGGAGCCAATGTCGGTTTGCGCAAAGATCAATGAAGCGCACTGGGCCATTGGTCAGTACGGATACGCAGTAACGCGCACTCGCTTCCTCCCGTCAAGGCTCTCGATCGGTCAATCAGCGTCGGAACTAGTCGATACGCCGACCACTGTCGCGAGTACCGCAAACACAAAGGAGTGCTACCGAAAAAACTGGTGAACGCCGAATCCGAAGCGGGAAAGCTGGCTGCGCTCAACTTCTCGTTCGGGCGGTCGTTCGGGGGCTCGGTGCTGGCGCGATGTTGTCGATCACAGGCGAGAGAACTCGCAACTCCGTAACGAGTTTTCTCGTCTGCCGATTATCAATGTGAGTCGAATCGCTACCGCGTGAAGGCGGCACGATGCGGAGAATGCTCACGGCGATGATCGCCGGAATTGCTCGTTCGACACAACAGCGTGCGGGAACACACAGGAGACTGACATGAAGAGAGCGCTTATCCTCGCTGTTGGCGCATTGCTCTCGTCGTTCGGTCTTTCTGCTTGCGGCGGCCCAGGCACAGACTTGCCGTCGACAACCCCATCAAGCTCATCGGCAACAGCCGTCCCGGCAACTGAGTCCGTAGTACCTCCCCCAAGCAGTACACCCGAGGTCGCGCCGATCACCTTCGTATGCGGCGATCTCTCCCTGTACCAGTCGGGTACCGCGTTGTACTCCGATGGCACCACTGGCTACGAGGCATCCTGCGACACCTATGTGCCTCCGGCAACTACACAAGCTTCGGAAAGGGTTCTACGCTACTGCGATTACCCGGGAACTGCGGTCTACACCGATGGCTCGTACTCCACGACCGATCCGGCCTGTGCGGAGATGCGTGCGGAGGCGAACACGAATCCCGGAGGCGGTTACCCATATGATCCTGACGAAGACCGGAACGGTGATGGTGTCGTAAACGGATACGAACGCTGTGGTGTTAAGTGTGGCAAGGAGCCGACCAGCGGTGATATCCAAACGCAGCACGGCTGCGAGCAGGGCTACATCACCGGACCTGCCTGCGAGCCGTACTCAGGCTGATCTTGGGGTGGCCTCGCCCGCAATCCCAGTCGTCTGGTTGGTACAGCGACATCTAGGGGCGTTGCGTCGTTGGATTACACCGACGAAAGTAGCTGTAGGCGAGGGATTTTCGCGATTCAGGCGCGTTCGGCGTCTAAATCGGCGACTGATATGAGCGCTCTGCCGAGCCGCACAAAGGAACAGCAGGCCAGCCCGTCGTGGTCTGATTGATGAGTTTCGCTGCCAGGCCGAAGGTCATTGCGCTGCACAGTAGCGAAACCGGCAGTGACGATCTTTCCGTCGTCGTTCCTGCCGCGCAGTCGAATTTCATTCGGTCGCTTTCGGTCGTCCCGAGAAGCGATGACAAACGTAAGCGTGCGTGCATCTCAGCAATCGCAGAGATGCACGCACGCAGTACTGGCCGTGGCTTGTTGCCTACTTGTTGGACGTCGAGGTGACTGCCCTGATGACGAGCTCGCCGTCGACGGCGTCTGCTTCATCGCCGCACGCACAGTCACAGTCTCCGCCGCAACCGCCGGGATTGCAGTCTCCGGCGTAGCTGTCGTCATCCGCGTCACAGTCGAGGGACCCTCCGAAGGATTCAGCAAAATCGTCGTCGAGTTCATGAGTGAAGTCGTGAACCTCGTCGATCAAGTTCAGCAGATGCTGCGGGGCGAAGGGGTCCGCGTCGAGCATCGTGGAGACCAGCAGGTGGTCGCCGCTGAAAGCGAAGCGCAGGCGCGGCCATTCCTGCGCGAGTTCGATCAACCGGGTTGCAGCGTGCGAGGGATTGCCGAGGCCCGTCAGGACCGAGGACCAGACGTTGATCTGGGGTCCGTCGTCGGCGACGGTCACGTAGACGACAAATCCGTGAACCGGCACGACGATGTCGCCGTCGTCATCGGTGGCAGGCTCACTGCCCAGTAGTTCGGCGAGGGTCTGGACGCACAGGCGAACCAACTCGTCGCGCTCGTCCGTCACCAAGGCAATTGCGCCGTTGATATGGAGGGGCTGGTCGGCGGTCGTGTCTTGGTCGCTCATGGATCCTCATGTTCTGTGCCAGTCCGAGCAGGCGCCGGGCACTGTTTCGTGCGGTAGCTGTCAGGTCTACGGTAATCGGCGCACACTATTGTCCGCGCAGTGGATGATCAAAGATGCCTGGGTAGGTCCGTGTTGATCTGGACTTGACAGCCGACCAGCGAAGAGATGCGAGCCCCGACAAACCGGGCAACCTTGTGGCAGTGAGTATCTCGGCTGTCGGTAGGTAGATCTAGCCTCCATGCATGACGGGTCAGCGAGTTCGGCGAGCTTCACATCTGCGTTTGGTAGCTGCATATCAAGCGGCGCAAAGCCAGATGAAGGTCCTTACGCCGAGGCAGATACGGAATCAGCGTCGACGGCCGGCGGCGGCGAACTTTGTCATGCGGATCGAACTCGATTGCATCACGCCGCCTATTTGGAGACGGTTTTCGGTTCCGTCGAATATCGAACTGGACCAGCTTCATTCGATTGTGCAGGCGGTGATGGGATGGGGAGATCAACACGCTCATCAGTGGGTGAGTGTCCATCATTCAGCGGACAATGGCCCAGATCGGTATATCGCGCCAGAGGTGATCGAGCGCGACGGATACCAGGAAGACGAGTTTGGTGAGGACGAAGTCCGGATCGACGAGGCAGTTACCGCGGTCGGGGAGTACGTCCGTTATGAGTACAACGCCCGCGCAAGGTGGAGTCACACGTTGGTTCTCGAGCAGATTGTCGAAGACCAGCCGATTTCTGAGCCATCTTGTGTTGACGGTGCGAGGGCGTGCCCGCCGGAGGATTCTGGCGGTCCGATCGGGTATCGCGAGTTCCTGAACGGGCAGGCGAGTAATGGACTGTTCGATCCCGAACGTTTTGTTCCCGCAGAGTCCAATGCAGCGGTCACCATTGCAGTGGCATTGCATAAGTCACCGCCTGTGGGAAGCTCGCTGTTCGAGAAGTTCTTGCGCCGCTTGTCTGTTCATTCCGCGCCGAAACTGTTTGCCGCAGTTGCCGAAGCGGAGCTTCGTGGCGGATACGACAACTACTTCGAGGTGATGCGTGAAGGAGCAACCCGTCAACTGCTGTGGCTGCTGAACTCCGCGCGAGGTGGTGGGATTGTCTTGACGGCATCCGGGTCACTGCCTCCGGACCTTGTTGCGTATGCCCGAGACGAACTCGATTGGGGCAGTGACTGGATCGATGTCACGGCAGGGAGTGACTCGCAATTAGCAGTACTCGTTGAAGCCGCAAAGACACTGAGATTTGTCCGGAGACTCCGAGGCACAGCGATTCTGACTCGACTCGGCGCGTCAGTGCTTGCATATGAAGGCGAGCTGTGGCGTCACATCGTGACGGCCATGCCGTTGGGAAAGGGCGAGTTGGGGCAGGAAGCCGGCCGAATTCTGTTCCTTACGTTGGCTGCCGGCTTGTCGGAGTCCGAACGTAGTGAAGTCATGATCGAAGGCCTCACGGCATTGGGTTGGTCGACAACAGACGGAACACGACTCGGAGATGACGATTGGACGTGGATGGTGCGAGACACTCTCGTGTACCTGCGAATGATCGGGGCGATTGTCTCCAATCCGCTGGACGAGCATGTTTCCGCCGATCCCGAGTGGGGCCGACGGTTTGCCAGGATGGTGCTGTCGAAGTAGCTGAGCGCTCGAATCGAGCATCGATTTCAATCGATGCGGAGTTGTTATATGCGCTGGAAGCGCACGATTTTTCTGCTGCGGAATCATGAATATTTTCGGGTGGGAAAATATTGGAGTTTTTGTTCGAAATTGCCATCATGCTATGGTCGATTCTCAGTTGTTGAATTGCGTGGTCGAGCCAAAAGCTTGCGCAGAAGATATATTTTGTGAAGGTTGGGTTTCCGAAAAGGCGAAGTGCGTGTTGCTAGTCAATTGAATATGTGACCGGTGTTGGTATGGCGGTCGCTCCTAGGGCGTGCAGAAACGAAGCGCAAAGATCCTGAACAGGGGTTTTGTGCTTTGTTCTGCCGATTATGTGCGAAGGATGTGGCATGTGACGGGGTCCGACATGGTCCAGTTCAGTACCTTGGTAATTGTTTCACTGCTTGTTGCTTTTTATGGTGGAACATTTCTGATTTCTCTTCGTATTGGTAAGAAGCAGGAAAATGCCGACGGTTTTATGACCGCCGGAAACAAGTTAGGATTTGGTGTTTCGGCCGCGAGTATGACGGCCACCTGGATTTGGGCGTCGTCGATGTATGCATCCGCCACTTCTGGCTACACCTACGGAATCTCCGGCCCCATTCATTACGGTTTATGGGGCGCGTTGATGATTCTCTTCATTTATCCGTTCGGCCAGCGAATTCGCAAAGTAGCGCCGAAAGCCCACACACTGGCTGAGGTCATGTACGCGCGGCACGGACGCTCGAGTCAGCTGATGCTCGCGGGCTCCAATATCGTCGGTAGTCTCATCAGTTTGATGTCGAACTTCCTCGCTGGTGGTCTGCTGATCGCGTTGCTTTCGCCGTTCAACTTCATCCAGGGTGTGTTCATCGTTGCGCTGGGCGTTTTGCTGTACACGCTGTGGTCGGGCTTCCGCGCTTCGGTGTTGACCGACTTCGTTCAGCTGATCGGAATGCTCGGTGCGGTAGCGGTTTTGGTGCCGTTCATCTTCTTTGCGGCGGGGTTCCCGGCAGCCTTCGAATCCGGGGCAGGCAACCTTACTGCTGAGCAGGGCAACTTCTTCTCGAGCGTTGCCTTCTTCGAGCAGGGCGCGCCGTACATCGCGGCAGTTCTTGCCTACGCAATCGGCAACCAGACCATTGCCCAACGTCTGTTCGCGGTCCGCGAAGACCTGATCAAGCCCACCTTCATCACCGCAACCGTCGGATACGGCGCAACGGTCATTGGTGTCGGAATGCTGGGTGTTCTCGCTCTATACCTCGGAATCGAGCCGATGGATGGTGACGTCAACAACCTGATTCCGCAGATGGCCGCGTCGTACCTGCCCGGAATTTTGCTGGCTGTCTTCTTTGTCATGATCATCGGCGCGCTGTCATCGACGGCGGACTCGGACCTTGCTGCACTCTCGTCCATCGTGATGACCGACGTGTACGGCCAAGCCGTCGCAGGCAAGGCTAATGCGATCCCTCGACGGATGCTGCTCATCGGCCGAGTAACGATGATTGTTGCCACGGCGGCGGCTATCTCCTTGGCAAGTCTGCAATTGAGCATTCTGGATCTGTTGGTGTTCGTCGGCGCGCTGTGGGGCGCGCTGGTGTTCCCGGTTATCGCGAGCTTCTATTGGGGCAAGGTCACCAACAAAGCCTTCACTGTGTCGGTGCTGGCGGCTCTTGCTGCCTTCTTGCCCGTCCGATTCAGTTGGGTGCCGATGGATGGGATGTTCGGGATTCTCTCCGACATCGTTGCCGTTGTCGGTATCGGAGTGGTGCTGGGGCTCATGACATTTGGATTCTTCGGTCTGAAGGTTGCGCAGATCGTCGGTGGCCTGGCGATCGTGCTGTCCGCGCCGTTCGCGATCGGCTTCCTGCACGACTACCCAACGCTCAGCGGATCTTTGGTGGCCTATGCCGTCAGTACCGTCGTGTGCTTTGCGATGTCCGTCAATCAGCGTGAGACGTTCGATTTCGAACTCATCAAGCAGCGGACGGGAGACTTCGACGATGACGAGCTTCCTGCCGTGGGAGCGTCCGGAAAGTAACTTTCGAGACAAGTGGAAGGGCTACGGATGAGTACTGCTCTACTGACCATTTACGTTCTGATCTGGCCGGCGTTGGTCTTGGTCGTGCTGGGAGTTATCAGCAAGGGATTCTTCAAGGACTGGGCAACTGCTCGCCGCAACGGTGAGGATCTGGTCTAACTCTTCACGCCGCCACCGACGGACTTCTTGTCGGTGGCGGCGATCATATTGCGTCGGACACAGGGGGCAGCGTTATAGTTGCCCAGTGCAACACGACGGAGCAATGGCGCTCACCGGTCCACCAGCTGTTCATGACGAGCTGGTGCACCTCACGCGGCAGCTGATGACGGGGGATCGGCATTCCGATGACCACCCGTCGATCGCGCAGCATTCCTTCCTCTCCTTCATCGGCCGCAACGACGGCTGTAAGGCCACGGAGATCTCCGAAGTCTTCGGCGTCAATCGTTCGACCATCTCGCGCCAAGTGCGCGGGTGCATCGAGGCTGGCTGGGTGTATGCCGATCCGGGATCCGTTCGTCAGGGCAATCCGCTGCATCTCACGGAGGCTGGCCGCAAATACCTCGACGCCGCCGACGCGCGTCGGCTCGACCAAGTCGCCGGCAGGCTGCACGATTGGACCGAGTCCGAGGTCGCAGACTTCGCCCGCGCACTCCACCGCTTCAGAATCAGCATCGAATCGCAGACCAACGGAGATGACACCCTGTGAGTGAGTACAGCGCCAAAGCCCAGTTCACCATCTCCGACAACGAGTCCGTGGTGCACACCGTCTTCGCGCACGCCGAGCGCACACCAGATTTGACGGTGTTCTCCCGCCCCAAGGGCGAGGGTTGGGTAGACGTCACAGCCAAAGAGTTCGCCGAGCAGGTCACCGGCGTCGCAAACGGTCTCATCGCCGCTGGCGTGCAGGCAGGCGACCGCGTCGCACTCCTCTCCGCGACCCGATACGAGTGGACGCTCTTCGACTTCGCCATCTGGGCTGCCGGCGCCGCTACCGTTCCGATCTACGATTCGTCGTCTCAGGGCCAGGTCAGCTGGATCCTCGAAGACTCCGAGGCCGTCATCGCGATCGTCGAAACCGGCGCGCACGAGCAGCTGTTTCAGGACGCGCCAAGCACGCTCAAAGCCGTCATGCAGATCGACGACGGCGCTGTGGAGAAGTTGACCGCACAGGGTGCCGACGTTGACGACACCGAGCTGAAGAAGCGGCTCGCGGGCATCAAGGCCGACGATCTTGCGTCACTCGTCTACACCTCCGGCACGACAGGCCGTCCCAAGGGATGCATCCTCACGCACCGCAACTTCCTGTCCGAGGTGCGCGGGATTCTCACGGCATCGATCGGCAAGGTGGCGGTTCCGGGAAACCGAGTCCTGACCTTCCTGCCGCTCGCTCACGTGCTGGCTCGCGCGGTGTCCCTCGCGACGTTCGAAGCTGGCGCGTCGCAGGCGCACTGGTCCGACTTTGCCACCATTACAACTCAATTCGAGCGGTACAAGCCCAACACCATCCTCGGTGTTCCGCGTGTATTCGAAAAAGTCCGTGACGGCGCAGCACGCAAGGCGGAGTCCGGTGGAAAGATTCCGGGCGCGATCTTCGCTTTCGCAGAAACCACTGCAAAGGAATACAGCGAAGCGCTCGACAAAGGTGGTCCCTCGCTGATCTTGAAGGCGAAGCACGCAGTGGCAGACAAGCTCGTGTACTCGAAGCTTCGTGAAGCTCTCGGCGGCGAATGCTGGTTCGCGATCTCCGGCGGCGGCGCCCTCACTCCTGAGTTGGGGCACTTCTTCCGCGGGCTGGGAGTTCCGATCTACGAGGGCTACGGTCTCACCGAAACTACTGCGGCGCACTGTGTCAACGTCCCAGGTGCTCAGAAGATCGGAACCGTCGGACAGCCCATGGGCGGCAACGGGGTTCGCATCGCCGAGGACGGCGAGATCGAACTCAACGGCGGGGTTGTCTTCAAGGGCTACTGGAAGAACGACAAGGCCACCGAAGAGACATTCGTCAACGGCTGGATGCGGACCGGTGATCTCGGTGAACTCGACAGCGAAGGTTACCTTTCCATCACCGGACGCAAGAAGGACCTTCTGGTGACAGCGGGTGGCAAGAACGTCTCGCCCGGCCCGATGGAAGACCGTATCCGTTCGCATTCCATCGTCTCGCAAGCAGTCGTCGTCGGCGACGGGAAGACCTACATCACGGCGTTGCTGACCGTCGACCCCGAGGTGTTCGAGAAGTGGAAGGCGGAGAACGGCAAGCCTTCTGGTGCCACCGTCGCCGAACTACGTGACGACAAGGGCCTTCGAGCGGAGCTGCAGAAGGCTGTCGACGACGCCAATGCTGCTGTCTCGCATGCAGAGTCGATCAAGAAGTTCGTCATTCTCGATCGCGATCTGACCGAGGAAGACGGTGAGATGACAGCGACGCTCAAGATCAAGCGCAATGTCGTCGTCGATCGGTTCTCGAAGGAGATCGAAGGAATGTACGCGAAGAGCTAGGCGCGTTTGGGGAACTGCTCGCGGTAAGCCATCACGTCATCGAGGCGGAACCTGCGGTGGGTGCCGCGTAGTTCGATCGGGAGTTTCCCGGCGTCGGCGAGTTTGCGTACATAGGTGTCCGAAACGCCGAGGATCTCTGCTGCCTGCGAGGTGGTGAGGAGTTCTGCAACTGGCCCGAGGGCGACGCTGTCCCCGGCAGCGAGGTAGGTCAGGAGCTGCACGACGGCGTCGCCGACCGACGGCGGAATCTCGATGCTCACGCCGTCGAACACCAGCGTGGTCGTGTCCGTCGAGGTTGCGGCTCTCTCGGCCAGGGCCGTTTTGATTCGCTCGGCAGCATCGCCGTCGACTGCGGAAACGATGTGGTCGATGCTCACGCGGTATATCTCCGATCGAAGGCAGTGTTTCGCAAGCATAGACAGCGACAGTGTCCGTCGGCACGCTGGCTAGCGCCGTGTGCGTTGCATTACATGAGTGCCGTGAGTGGAAAACTATTTACCCACGTAGATCGGAATTCGAAGGTTTTGGCGCCCAAAGATATTCGACTCGACGCATATGTAACTCACCAAATTTGGTGTACCCGCAAGTAACATCCTGAGCGTGGCTAGACGATCGGTAACGGTGAGATTCGACGTAGAGGAACTGAGGGCCCTAGAGACCCTCCAAGAGCTCACGGGCGCGGACATTTCCAGCGTCATTCGTGAAGCTGTGATCGAGCATGCTCGTCGATGTGTTGCACAGGGAAAGCCCCGCGACATCGCCGAGCGACGCAAATCGCTGACCTTGCAGGAAGCCTTCGCCAAGTACTCCGCGTTGTGCACCGACGAGGAGCGGGAAGCGTCGTAGCGCTCTGTCGATGCAACGGTGAGCGGTTGAGTTCACAGTGATTCTGACTGTGGCGCTGGGTAGTTCGTCCGAGGAATATTACGGCAACAGAAGTGTTGCGTAGACCTCTGACAGGAGCTGGCCAGTGACGGACGTCCTCGAACTCTCCACCGATGTATTGGTGATCGGTGGTGGCCCCGCCGGCGCGTGGGCAGCGTTGCGCGCGGCCAAAGCCGGTGCAGACGTCGTCCTGGTCGACAAGGGCTACTGCGGAACGAGCGGCGCAACGGCCCCCTCCGGAACGGGTGTTTGGTACGTCGAACCGGATACGACTGCCCGTGAGCGGGCAAAGGCCGGTCGTGAGGCGCTCGGCGGATATCTTGCCGACCACCATTGGATGGACCGCGTCCTCGAGCAGACCTACTCCAACATGGATCTCCTCGCGGTGGAGGGCAGATATCCGTTCCCCGTCGACCCCACCACGGGCAAGCAGATACGCACCGGCTTGCAGGGACCTGAGTACATGCGGCGGATGCGCACCTGGATTCGTCGAGCCGGGGTGCGAATCCTCGACCATTCGCCGGCGCTGGAGTTGTTGGTGGACGACGCCGGGCGAGTTCGCGGAGCTGCGGGCTACCAACGCCACGAACACCAGGACTACCGAGTGTCGGCAGGCGCGGTAGTGGTCGCCAGCGGAGGTTGTGCGTTTCTCTCCGGTGCTTTGGGCACCAACGTCGATACCGGTGACGGTGCATTGATGGCAGCCGAAGTCGGAGCCGAGTTCTCCGGCATGGAGTTCTCCAACGCGTACGGAATCGCAGCGGCCGGATCGACGATCACCAAAACGGCTTACTACGCGTACGCGACATTCTTTCACGCAGACGGAAGCGTGCTCGAAGGTGCCGGTTCGGCGAAGGGGAGGTCCGTCATCGCCAGCACGTTGCGGAACGAGCCGGTCTTCGCGCAGATCGATCGGGCCGACGCTGAGGTGCAGCGTCGAATGAGGCTGGGGCAACCCAACTTCTTCCTGCAATTCGATCGCCGCGGAATCGATCCCTTCACCGACAAATTCGAGGTCGGCATGCTCGCTGAAGGCACGGTGCGCGGCACTGGGGGAATCAACGTCGTCGACGACGATTGCGCGTCATCCGTTCCAGGACTGTTTGCCGCCGGGGACGCTGCGACCCGAGAGCGAATCTGCGGAGGGTTTACCGGCGGGGGAAGTCACAACGCCGCGTGGGCGATGTCCTCTGGTTCATGGGCAGGAACCGGTGCTGCGCGGTATGCGCTGTCGGTCGGACGCGGGGCTACCAGTGGTCTACGCGGAGCCGGAACCGTCGCACTGCGTAGTCCGGTACGAACCCGGTTTGCTGCCGACGATGTGGTGAAAGCTGCTCAGGCGCAGCTGATTCCCTTCGACAAGAACTACCTCCGCAGCGGTGATCGAGTATCCGCAGCGCTCGGTGAGCTCGAATCGCTGTGGGGTGCAGTGAGTGCGGATCTGGGCGCGGATCCAGCAGGTCGGATGGCGGCGCGGCAGGCTGCCGCGATCACGGCCGTCGGTCGCTGGATGTATCACTCGACGTTGGCGCGGACCGAGACTCGGGGAATGAGCAAGCGGGACGATTATCCCGAACTCGATGTGACGCAGCACCATCACGTCCTCACCGGCGGTTTGGATTCGGTGTGGACCCGGACTTCTGAATCTGTCGGGTCTGCACTGGTGGCGTCATGATCGAGCTGGTGTCCGCGCCTGACTGCATCGGCTGCGACAAGTGCGTAGATGTGTGTCCTACAGATGTTTTCGATCGGACGCCGTCGGGCGTCCCGGTGATTGCGCGCCAATCGGATTGCCAGACCTGCTTCATGTGCGAGGCATATTGCCCGACGGATGCGCTGTATGTGCATCCGCAATCCACGCCGTTGGAAACGGCCGATGTGATCGAGGACGATCACATCGGCCGCTACCGAGAGAAGATCGGATGGGGCAAAGGGCGGGCACCTGGGTCCCTGACTGCGGTGGGTCCCGAGGTGCCCCGTCCGGTCACGACCTGACGAGAATCTTGACCGCGGTGTCGTTGTGCTCGATCAGAGTGGTGAACCCTTCGGAGATCAATTCTTCGAGCTGAATACGACCGGTGATGAATGGCGCCAGATCGACGACACCGTCCTGGACCATCTTGATGACCGCTTCATGGTCACGTACGTACGCGATGGTTCCGCGTAGATCGATTTCCTTGAGGACCAGCTTCTGCATGTCGATAGTCGCGGGTTTGCCCCAAATCGACACGTTGACAACAACTCCAGCGGGCCGGACCGTGTCGAGCATGGTGTCGAGGACCGCGTTGACGCCTGCACACTCGAAACCGATGTCTGCGCCGATGCCTCCGCTGAGTTCGAGGACGCGCGCTTTGACGTCTTCGGTGGTGGGATCGATGACGTAGTCGGCGACTCCACTGGAGAGGGCCTTGGCCTTGCGGGCTTCGCTGAGTTCGGTGACGATCGTCGTGACACCCAGACCCTTGAGAACTGCCGCAACGAGGAGTCCGATCGGTCCGGCTCCGCCCACAATTGCAACGTTGCCGCTTTCGGCTCCACTGCGTACGACCGCGTGATGGGCGACGCTCAACGGTTCGATGAGAGCTGCCTCGTCGAGCGGGATGTTGCCGATCTTGTGGATCCAGCGACGGTCGACGACTACCTTCTCGCTGAGCCCGCCACCTCCGCCAGCCAAGCCGATGAACCCCATCTTCGTACACAGGTGGTAGTTGCCCGCCTTGCACGGGGCGCACTCGTTGCAGACGAAGTACGGCTCGACGACAACATTTTCACCGACCTCGACGTCCGTGACACCTTCGCCGACCTCTTCGACGGTGCCGGAGAACTCGTGGCCCATCGTGACCGGCGCATTCTCGTGTGAGAGTGGATGTGGGTGTCCGGGTGCGGAGATGAAGATCGGTCCCTCGAGGTACTCGTGGAGATCCGTGCCGCAGATTCCGCACCATGCGACCTTCAGCTTGACTGTTCCTGGCCGCAATTCGGGCTCAGGGATCTCTTCGATCCGGATGTCTTTCTGCCCGTGGAACCGTGCTGCCTTCATTGATCCGCACCTCACTTCGTTGTGAATCCCCTGGTAGATCGACGCTAGGCCGATTATCGGCGTGGGTGAAGGGTTGCAACGGAATGCAATGGGGTGGAACCGATCGGCGCTGGGGAGCGTCCAATACTGTGAGCGGGCCGCGAACGAGGGGGAGTGCTGTGGGAGTGAGGGGTGCAGTGGTCTTGGTCGCGGCCACGCTGTTGGTTGGGGGTTGTTCCTCGACGGTCGAGGGGCATGCGGTTCGCCCAGATGGAGCTGATGGACTCTTCGACCCATGCTCGGCAATTCCGGACGAAGTTGTCTCGAGTCTTGGCGTTGACGTCGGGACGGAGGACAATGGAGTGCTCGGCGTACGTCAAGCGGAGTTCGAAATCTGTAGCTGGGAATCCGACTGGTACGCGCTGGGCGTTTGGTCGACATTTCACACGCTTGACGACGTTCGTCGAAATCCCAAGGACACTGACATCCGTGATGCTCCAATGGTTGCTCCCGGCGCTGTCACCTTTCGCGAGGTCACCGACGTCCAAAAAAATCTGTGCATGGTCGCGATTCCAGTTGTTCAGGGTGCGGTGTTCGTAAGAGTGGACGCATTTCTGGGCGAGCGACACCAGGAGGAAGTCTGTGCATTGGCGACCCGCCAGGCGATCGCCCTGCTGGCGTACTTACCAAAGTGATACTTGCGTTGAGAGGGATGGCGGCAATGGTTGAGATGTTTTCACTCGATCCGAAAACTGCGGAACTACTGCGCGATTATTGCGGCGACTGGCTTGCTGAGTTGCGCAACCTCTCCGTTCCCGCTCAGCGATTGGGAACAGTTGACGGCTTCGGGACTCTGGGTTCGGCGCAGGCGTTGCGGGACAAGTTCGCGCAGAAGGCTGTCGGTGGTCCCGATGCGCTGGTCGATGTGTTGGCGAGTCATATCGCGGTCGTGGAGGCGATGCAGGCTCAGTTTCAAGCCTGCATCGACAACGCATTGGATCAGGAGTCGTCGAACGTGTCGACTTTGAGGTCGGTCGACCTGCCAAATTGAGGCAGCGAAGTGTCGCTGGAGTGTCCGGGCAGCGAATGAGGGGGAGTGCTGTGGGAGTGAGGGGTGCAGTGGTCTTGGTCGCGGCCACGCTGTTGGTTGGGGGTTGTTCCTCGACGGTCGAGGGCGAGGCTTTCCCTGTCGATGTGATTGGGATGTTTGATCCGTGTGAGGTTCTCAGCAATGAGGAATTGGAGAGAGTCGGAGTTGACCCGGCAACAAAAGAGGTTGACATAGTCAACACCCATATCGATGGGTTCAATATATGCAAGTGGGAAGGATCTTGGTTCTTCCTCCGTCTGACTTCCACAACACACTCGCTTGCGGACGTCGAAGCAAATCCGGTGATGCGCGATCTACATCGAATTCAACTTGCCGGCCGAGAGGTCCTGATGTTCCAGGAACACAATGACAAGGCGGACACCGCGTGCAATATCGCCTTCGCGACTGCTCAGTCCACGGCGATGATTCGAGTGGGTGCGAAAGTCGGTGACCAGCGCCCCGAAACTTCGTGTGAACTGGTTGAGCGGGTCGGTCTGACCGTGTTACCGCTGCTTCCCGAATAACGCTCGGAAGAGATTCGACTCGTAGTGAATTGGAGTATGTGATGTCCGGTTTGTATCTGGAGAAGAGGGTCGCAGAGGATCTGGCGAAGGCGTGTGATGATCTAATTTCGCTGTTCAGGTCACTGTCGGACGATGCGAACTATCTCGGGCAAGTGGGAGGCTTCGGCACTCTCGGATCCGCCCGGGCACTGCAGGTTAAGTTCGAGGAAAAGGCGGTTGGCGGCCCGGATGCGCTCGTCGATGTGTTGGCGAGTCATATCGCGGTCGTGGAGGCAATGCAGGCTCAGTTTCAAGCCTGCATCGACAACGCATTGGATCAGGAGTCGTCGAACGTCTCGACTTTGAGGTCGATCGACCAACCGAACTGAGTCAGTGGATGTGTTGCTGCCAATCGGCTGGGACACGACCCTTAGGTCCCGGCGTCGGCTGATCTACGGGATGTGAAGTGGGCGCCGCCAATTCAGGTCCGTCGTACGCCTCGTTGGTTTCGAAGCTCCAGAACCAATCCTCACCGGGTTCGTAGCTCTGCATGAACGGATGCTTTGTCGAGGCCGCATGCTTGCTCGCGTGCTGTGACGGTGAGGAGTCGCAACACCCCACGTGACCGCATTGCGCGCATCGACGCAGGTGCACCCACCAACCGCCGCTCGCATCGCATTCGACGCATCCCGCGCCACTGGGCGGCACACTCGGATCGATCCCCGCTGGAAGTCCGTCGGTCATGGTCCACCCTCTCGCTGACTGAAGTCGGTCATTTCATCGTGCGCTTTGCCTACCGGCCGTGCAAGGGCGACTAGTCGTCGCGCGTATCCCGCGGTGGGCCCGCGATTGGCAACAAAACTCTGAACCGGGTGTTACCGGGCTCAGACGTGACCCGCAGCTCACCACGATGCTTGCCGACCACAATTCGCCACGAAATATCAAGGCCGAGACCGGTTCCCTCACCGACAGGCTTAGTCGTGAAGAAGGGTTCGAAGATCCTGTCGATGACGTCATCGGGAATCCCGGCGCCGGTGTCGCAGATCTCGATGCACACGCGGTCACCGTCGCGGCTTGTCCGAACGGTGAGTGTTCCCGATCCGTCCATGGCAGACACCGCATTGTCGATCAGGTTTGTCCACACCTGATTGAGTTCGGCGGCGTAGGCGTCGATCGGTGGCAGCGCGAGGTCGTATTCCTTGACCACTTCGATTCCGCTTCCGATCTTTTGCCCCAACATGATCAACGTGCTGTCAAGTAGTTCGTGGACATCGATGGTCTGGAAGGGCGCGCGGTCCATCTGAGAATACTGTTTAGCCGCACCGACGAGAGTCGAAATCCTCGTTGTGGAGTCGGCGATCTCGTTCATCAGGAGTTCGGATTCGATGGTGTAATTCAGCCAGCGAATTGCGCCTTCGAGTACGGACTCGTCAACGGCTGCAGCAACATTCTCGAGCCAAGCGGTGTCGAGACCAGCCTGCACGAAGGTCGGAGCCAGATCCCAACCCTCTCGAATCGAATGATCCTCGAACCATTCACCCAACGAATCCTCTCGATCCGAGGCTTCGAGGGGAGTGAGCGTCGGCGCCTTGGCGACAACCTCTGCAACTTCCTCTTGAAGCCGCATGAGCGTCACGAGGGCATCGCGGTCGTAGGTGCCCGATGCAACCATTCCCAGTTTGTGACGCATACCTGCGACACGCTCGCGCAAAGACGCGGTCGCTCGAACCGCTGCGGCTGCAGGGTTATTGAGCTCGTGAGTCAACCCGGCCGAAAGTGATCCGAGTGCAAGGAGTCGCTCTCGCTGATCGATGATCTGCTGAGTGTTCTTCTTGCCGAAGAAAACACCTTCGAGCAGATGAACCGCCATCGGAAACCACTCGCGCATCGCGTTGCCGAATTTGTCGGCGTCCAGGACGAAAAACGTCGAAGGCGTCGTCACTCGCATCGACCCCGCGTAGACCTGCGGTACACGATCGCCGAGATACGCCGTCCAGCCTCCCGAGTAGACGCCGCGCTGGGTGGTCCTGTTGATCTCGATGTCTTCGCCGCCCGACAGCTTGGACAGCACCACCTCGCCCTCGATGAGGACGTAGAAGCAGGTGGCAGGCTCACCTTCGAGGTAGACCTGACCTCGATCGATCTCGGTGATATGGCCTGCCTGGCACAGTGATTCGAGCTGATCGTCGGTGAGCTTCTCGAACAGGAACAGGGTGCGAAGCAAGTCTGGGCTGCATTCAGGAATGGACATCGAATCTCCCTATTGTTGAGCGAGATAGCGGTGGACGAACATCACGGCCATCGCGCCCTCTCCGACGGCCGACGCGACGCGCTTGGCCGATTCGGCGTGTACGTCCCCGGCGACAAACACTCCGGGGACACTGGTTTCGAGATGATGTGGTGCGCGGTCGAGCGGCCACCCGTCCGGTGTGACGCCTTCGGACGGAAGGTCCGGGCCGGCAAGAACGAAGCCATTTCCGTCGCGGACCACCACGTCTCCGAGCCAGTCGGTCAGGGGAGCGGCACCGATGAAGATGAACAACCACTGAGCATCGACAGTGTCTTCTTCTCCGGTGGCTCTGTTACGCAGTGTGATTCGTTCGAGGTGATCGTCACCCTCAGCGCCGATTACCTCCGTGCACGTGCGCACGGTGATCTTCGGATTCTTTTCGATCTGCTGAATCAGGTAGTAGGACATCGAGGCTTCGAGCGAGTTGCCGCGAATGAGAATGGTGACGGACCTAGCTCCGCGGGAGAGATAGACCGCAGCTTGGCCTGCCGAATTGGCGCCGCCGACTATGTATACATCTTGTTCGCTGCACCGAGCGGCTTCGGTGACAGCTGACCCGTAGTAGACCCCTCGGCCAGTGTATGTATCGAGCCCCGGCGCCGAAAGTTGGCGATAGGAAACACCGGTCGCCAAGATGACCGAGTGGGCGTCGACCGACGAACCGTCGTCGAAACGCACGGTGCGGGCCGAGCCGTTGATTTCCAAACCGGTGACGTCTCGCGCGGTGATGACTTCGGCGCCGAACTTGGTTGCCTGGCGCCTCGCCCGATCGGCCAACTGTGCGCCGGAGACTCCGTCGGGGAAGCCCAGGTAGTTCTCGATCCGCGAACTCTGGCCGGCCTGACCGCCTGTCGCTCGCCGTTCGATGAGGACCGTCCGAAGCCCCTCCGAAGCGCCGTACAGAGCAGCTCCTAGACCCGCAGGGCCGCCGCCGATGACAACGAGATCGTAAAAGTCTTCGGAGAGAGTGGTACTCAACCCGAGTTTGTCGGCAAGTTCGGCGTCGGTGGGCTCGACGAGTACATCTCCATTGGGTGCGATGACGACGGGAAGGCGCAGTTCGTCGGTACCGGCAGCCGAGAGCAGTCGTTGGCCTTCCGGCTCGTCCGACATGTACCAGCGATAGGCAAGTTGGTTGCGTGCCAAGAACTCTCGAACGTCGGATGATCGCTCGGACCAACGATGGCCGATCACCTTTGTTTCCTCGGCGGGGTGATGACTCGAGCTTGCCCAGGCATCGAGCAGCGCATCGATGACGGGGTACAGCTTCTCTTCCGGCGGATCCCACGGCTTGAGGAGGTAGTGGTCGAGGTCGACTACGTTGATGGCGTCGATCGCAGCATCAGTATCGGCGTAGGCGGTCAGTAGAACGCGCCGAGCTACGGGATACAGGTCCATTGCCTGTTCGAGGAACTCGATTCCACTCAAACCGGGCATGCGGTAATCGGCGACGATCACTGCGACTGCATCGCCGCGAAGTTTCATTTCGCGCAAGGTTTCGAGAGCCTGGTCGCCGGACTCCGCACGAATGATTCGGTACTTCTCGCCGTACCGCTTGCGGAGGTCTCGAACGACGGCACGCGAAACACCAGGGTCGTCGTCGACGCTGAGGATCGCTGGTTTGGCCGGGGCTTTCGGTGCGCTCACTCGGTGCCTTCCCGAAGTTGTAGTCAACCTCTCCAGTATGCGACTGCTGAGCTGAGCGTCAATCGCTGGAGATGCGCTCTGAGTGAACCAGCGATCGTGACCTGGGAATTTCAAGATTGCGGGAACCGATCCGGCCTCCGATGCATCCAATACAGTGGGTCCACATCAACAGGGGGTGCCATGCGGGGGTCGGTGGGGGTTGGGCGACTGCTCATGGCTGGGATGTTGGTGTGGGCTGCGGCAGGATGCAGCTCAGTCGTGGAGGGGGCGGCTGAGCCTGCATCCGGCCAAGAGGGTTTGTTCGATCCGTGCAAGGACATCCCGGACTCGGTTCTGGAAGAAGTGGGGCTTGATCCGGCGACCGAGGAAGTTGATATCGCCGGCGTCGAGCAGCCGGGTTGGAAAATCTGTTCGTGGACTGAGTCCTGGTATTACTTGTCGATTTTTTCGACCGAAAGTTCCATCGAGACCACCAAACAGAATCCGAACTACGTGGGATTCAAGCCCGTGACGATCGGCCAGCGAGACGGTGTCGAGTTCCATCTTCAGGCGGATGCCGACCTTGTCAGATGTTTCGTCGCCTTGCCTGCTGCGCAGGGGGCGATTTGGCTCAGCGTCGATACCAAACTTGCTCTTAAGCCCGAAGGGTCGACATGCGAGCTCACGCAACATTACGCGAACCTGCTCGATCAACGTCTCCCCAGTTAAACACGTGTTCTATCGGCCGAATTGAGGATCTAATGTCTGAGACCGATACCTGGCGAACTCCAAGTGCCCACAGCATTGACCTCGACCCAAATGTTGCAGCACAGCTTGCCGTCGCGTGTGAGGGGTTTCTTGCCGAGTTGCAAGACATGGCAGGCAACTTGAACAGACTTACTGCCTTGGACTGCTTTGGGACACTTCAGTCGGGGAAAGACATGGCTGGCAAGTTTGCCCAAAAGGCCACCGGTGATGCCGATTCACTCGAAAAGTCTCTTCTCAGTCAGGCGCTTGTAATCACCGAGATGCGGGACTTCTTCCAGCAATGCGTCGACCGCTACGGCGAAGTCGACGACTCGAATGCCTCTGCACTGGCAAGCGTCGACACCCCTCGATAGACACAAAAAATCTCGCTGAGCCGATGGCATTCGACTCAGCGAGACTTGGGTAACGACTAGCTGGTGGGCAGGGCCTTCAACGACTTGACGGTGGCGTCGACCGCGCGAGCAGCCTCGGCGCCCTTCTTCACGAAATGCGTGCTGAAGTAGTCGACGTGCTCGGCGTGCTCGTGGAAGTGATGCGGCGTCAAGACCACCGAGAAGACCGGAACGTCGGTGTCGAGCTGCACGCGCATCAGACCGTCGATGACAGCCGTCGCCACGAAGTCATGCCGGTAGATACCGCCGTCGACGACCAGACCTGCGGCAACGATCGCCTGGTAGCGGCCGGTCTTGGCCAACCGCCGGGCGTGCAGGGGGATCTCGAAGGCTCCCGGTACCTCGAAGAAATCAACCGTGTCCTTGGGGTAGCCGAGCTCGACGATCGCGTCGGTGAATCCGTCGCGTGCACGGTCGACGATGTTGCGATGCCACGTCGCCTGAATGAACGCGATGCGCTGTCCCTGGATCTCACTCATAACCATGAAACTAGCGCACTTGGAAGCATCGACGCGACCACCCGTCCTAGTCCTGCTGACGGGGGAAGGCGGTCGAACGACCCCATCCGGCGTCATTGGTGAGGTGCTCGAGGAGAGGCTGAATTCGATATGGAAGGGGATTGGTCAGAGCGATGGTCGTGGTCGAATGCGTGACGCCTGGAAGTGACACGATCTGCTCGGCCAACTTCTGCAGCGCCGCGTGCGTCGAGGTGGCGACGCGAACGAGCAAATCCTCGCGACCGGTTGTGGCGTGAATTTCGATCACCTCGGGCAACTCGGTCAGACTCCGAGCGACTGCGCTGATCTTGCCCTGCTCGAGTTCCAGACCGACAAATGCCTGAATCGGGATACCGACCTCGGGGAGATTGAGATTCGGCCGAAACCCGGTGAGAAGTCCGTTGGATTCCATGCGCTTCATTCGCGACTGGACGGTGTTGCGGGCGACGCCCAACGAGTTGGCCAACTCGGCCACACTCATCCTCGAGTCCTTGCTGAGCAGTCCGAGCAACTGGACGTCGAGCTTGTCGATGCTGAGCACTTTGTGAACCTCTCCTCAGTGATATGGGTCACTGGATGATCGAATTGACTAGTTCAAGAGATTTGCATTGACCAAATCGTAGCTCAGGCAGAGCATTGGTTCCACGAATTGCTCAGCGGGATTCTCTTTGGGTTATTTGTCCCCAATAGTACCCAACGGCCATTTCGTCCCAATGTTTCGACTGCACCCCGTTTATCCTTCGGAAAGGTCTATCCCACAATGACTCTCACCGCCGAGCCCGTGAACTCTGTTGTTTCCCATGACGACACTGCGGGCGTGTTCGATCGCGCCGACTACCTGCGCGATTACCCCCACGAGCAGGTGAGCTTCTTCCAGGATCCCGCGAGCGGCCTTAAGGCTATCGTCGCCATCCACTCCACGACGCTCGGCCCCGCGCTCGGCGGAACGCGCTTCTACCCGTACTCCGACGAATCCGCCGCAGTCACAGACGTTTTGCGTCTCTCGCGCGGAATGACCTACAAGGCTGCGGTTGCCGGCGTGGACCTCGGCGGCGGCAAGGCCGTCATCATCGGCGACCCCGCAACGGCCAAGACCGACGAATTGCTCGGCGCCTACGCAAAATTCGTCCAGACCCTCGGCGGCCGCTACATCACCGCTGGTGACGTCGGAACCAACTCCAACGATCTTGACATCATCGGTCGTAACACCGACTTCGTCGTCGGCCGCAACGCTACGGTCGGCGGTTCCGGCGACAGCGCTCCGATGACGGCCCTCGGCGTATTCCAGTCGATGCGCGCCGCGGCACAGTCGCATTGGGGCACTCCGTCGCTCGCAGGCAAGACTGTTGGTGTCGAAGGCACAGGCAAGGTCGGCTACGAGCTGATCAAGCTCCTCCTCGCAGACGGCGCGACCGTTCTCGCGACCGACGTCAACGCCGCAGCGCTCGACCGCGTCAAGGCTGACTTCCCGCAGGTGAGCATCGTCGACAGCATCATCGACGCCGATCTCGACGTTTACGCACCCTGCGCGATGGGCGCAACCCTCACCGACACGACCGCACGCTCGATCAAGGCCGAGGTTGTCTGCGGCGCTGCCAACAACCAGCTCACCGTGCCCGAGGTCGAGAACATTCTCCGCGACCGCGGCATCACCTGGACCCCCGATTACGTCGCCAACGGCGGCGGCCTCATCCAGGTTGCCGGCGAGCTGAAGGGCAACTCGGCCGAAGAGGTCAAGCTCAAGGTCGAGAAGATCTTCGACACGGTCACCGAGATCTTCGCGAAGTCGAAGAACGACGGAATCCTCGCCGGCGAGGCTGCTGACGCGGTCGCCGAGGCTCGGATCGCCGAGGCAGCTCGCGTCGCCAAGGGCTGACATCCCTCTCGCAGTCATGTAGCGCGGCCGGTCCCGACTAGTGTGGACACCAGACGAGCAGATTTTGCAGATCTGGACCACATCAGCCGGTAGACCGGCCGCTATGCGTCGGACGCCGGAAGGGCTTACATGACTGAACAATTCGCAGTGTGGACCGAGAACGACGTCGAGCAATCGGCCCGTTGGGGTTCGACGAGCAACGCCCCGGTGCCCAAGCGCATCGTCGTCGCCGACGACACGATGAAGGCCGACGACGCCTATCGCTTGGCATGCGAAGGCACGGCGTTGTTGTGGCGCGGAGATTTTCAGAACGCTCGCCAACTGTCGAAGGCCGTCGCGTCGCGCATCGACCGCAAGCCGCGCCGAGCGTCCGACGACCCAGCCAAAGCCTTCCATCTCCACCGGCAGACCCAAGGACGCCGCGCGCAGATCCTCGGTATGCTGCTCATTCCCTTGGATGCAGATCTGTCGATTCCACTCCGGCGAGCCCCGGACGCGCAAGTAGCGTTGACCGAAGCCTTCGGGATTACCGGTGAGCCTTCGGTTCGCTCGTTGCGTGACATCCTCGGCGCGATCGGCGCTCACGAGTGGCACCGCAAAGGTGTTTTCATCGAGGCTCTCGACGCACGAGTGCATCCCGCCTTCGGAGTGTTCTCACCCGTCCGCGGGGAGTATGTCGATCTTGTCGCGTCTGCTCCGCTACCGTCGACGGAATCTGCTTTCGATATCGGAACAGGTACCGGCGTTCTTGCTGCCGTCCTGGCGCGGCGTGGAGTTCAGACAGTGACCGCCACCGACCAGGACCCCCGGGCATTGCAATGCGCGCGCACCAACCTGTCGCGGCTTGGCTACGGCGATCAGGTGAACGTGGTGGAAGCAGACCTCTTTCCCGAAGGCACCGCTCCGTTGGTGGTCTGCAATCCTCCCTGGATTCCGGCCAAGGCCACCTCGCCCATCGAATACGCCGTCTACGACCCTGCTGGAGCGATGCTGAAGGGCTTCCTGACTGGTGTCGCAGCGCATCTGGACGATGGGGGAGAAGCGTGGCTGATCCTCTCGGACATTGCCGAACACCTCGGTCTCCGAACGCGATCCGAACTACACGACCTGATTGCGGCCGGTGGGCTCACTGTTGTCGATCGCATCGACGTCAAACCGACGCACGCAAAGGTCAGTGACCGAACCGATGCGCTTCACGCCGCCCGGGCACGAGAGACGACCTCGCTCTGGCGGCTTCGCCGTCGCTGAATTCATTCTCAGTCAACGGCATTTCCCTGCCATGAAATGGTAATGAACGAGTAACAAATCGGGTCTAGCTTTCTTCGCAGTCGCACATCATCACGCACTTCGGAGGAATCTCGATGGAAAACACTCTTGCCCGCAACGCAGCCGAAGACCTGGCGAAAGGTCTTGGCCGACGCGGATTCATGAGGGCAGTCGCGGCTCTCGGTGCGGGAGTAGGCGTTGCGGGTGTGGCTTCGGGATGCGCGCACTCGAACGCATCGCCGGCTGGATCATCCTCCTCTGCGCTGCCGTTCGCCGATGGTGTGCCGATTCTGCAACCGGGCAGCGGAAACGTCAGTGGCGATCACTATCTGAGTTCGGATCCGTCGGACGTCATGTGGGGTTATGTGCCCAACATCCACACCCGCGAGGTGATGCGGATGAAGTCGGGTCAGACCGTCACGATCGACGCCCTCTCGCACGAGGGAATTCTCGAGGATCAAGGGCGCAATCCTCTCGAATACTTCGGTAGCAAAGGCGTTTCCGAGAAGGACGTGCTCGAAGATGCGATTGCCGTTGCGGCCGAATACAACCGAACCGAACGAAACTTCGACAAGGACGGACCGCACGTCGTCACCGGCCCGGTCTTCATCGAAGGCGCCCAGCCTGGAGACGTACTCAAGATCGAGACTCTCGAAGCCATTCCCCGCGTGCCGTACGGCGTTGTGTCGAGCAGACACGGCAAGGGCGCTCTCGCCGTCACAGCAGACGGAACCGCTCCAGCGGGAATCACTCTGGACGAAGTCATGCCGCCGGTCGCCACAGACGGGCGCGCAACAAAGGACCCGCTGAAGTACGGCGGTGTTTCCACTTTCACGGCGATCGAAGACGGCAAGGGCGTGATGCCTTTCGGACAGTCGAAGGTGCGGTTTCCCCTGCGGCCCTTCATGGGAATGATGGGAGTTGCCTATTCCTCGGATGCCGACCCGACGTCCCCGTCGTCGAACTCCATTCCTCCGACCCTGGGCGGCGGAAACATCGACATCAGGCATCTCGGTGTCGGATCAACCTTCTATTTGCCGGTATTCGCTGAAGGCGCCCTCTTCTACGTCGGTGACCCACACATGGCCATGGGCGACGGTGAGGCGGCGCTGACGGCGATGGAAGGATCGCTGCGCGGCACGTTCCGACTCAGTGTGTGCAAGAGGGATTCCGGCGACGCCCCATCGGTGGCATTTGGATACCCGTTCGCCGAAACCGAGGAGGCCTGGATTCCGATCGGCTTGTCCGACCCCAACGGCTCGGTCGATGGCCAGAACAGTGACCTCAACGGAGCCATGCGACGTGCGGTGGTCAACGCACTCGACTTCCTCGAGCATGATCGCGGAATGGATCGAGCGACGGCCTACGCCTATCTTTCTGCCGCAGCGGATTTCACGGTCTCACAGGTAGTCGATCGAACCGTGGGCGTCCACGGCCAGATCTTCAAATCCCACTTCGAATAGTGGGAAACGCGATCTGTCGTGTCAGGACGGATCGTCGAAGAGACTCTGTTGCAAGGGGTCGGCAAACAAGCCCATTTGCTCAGGTTGCGGCTTGGCCGGCGTCTCGGTTCGAGAATTGGGCAGGACCACCAGTCGCAAAGCCCCACGCAAACGGTCGACCATGAGTTCCCACCCACCGACCTGATCTTCGTAGCCCGCGGCTTCTTCGGCATCTCCGCGGCTGTGGGCGTCGACGGCCTGACTACGCAGCTGAATCTGCCATTCGTTACTGATGTGGAGGAGCTGAAGAATCAGATCGCGATCGCGACCGCAGACATCGGCTACCGCATCGAGATCCTCGGCCACATCCAGATCGAGGTGCAGCAGGGTCTCGAGTTCGGGAGGCAGGTCCTCGGCCGTCAGATCGGGCTGCAGCGAGGAGGAATCACCGCTCTTGTTCGCGAAGAAGAGGTCTCCGCCGACGCGCGCGGCGAACTCGTCGTCCACGGTACGCAAGAACGACGTCAGGGCCGCGCACGTATCCGTGAGTTGCTTGGGAACGAATGGCGAACCCGCCACCTCGAGGAACACCGACAGACGGTCGTCGATCAAGACGAACTTGATGCGTGACCACTTGCGGTTGAGATCGGCGATCACCTCGGCTGCACGAGTGCGGTTGCTGATGTCCTGAACGAGCGGGGAGAACAACTGCACGTCCATGGACTCGGACAGTGGACCGACGAACATGACAGTCGAACCGACACGAATGGGTATGTCGCCGTCGCTGTCCCGCTCGGGAAGAGTGCCGAGCATGGGAAGCAGTGCGAGAGTGACCAACTCCTTGAGGTGGTCGACATCGTTGGGCATGTAGGCCGCAGTGGGGTCCAGTGTCGGAAGTTCGGTCGACTCGACAACCGACGGATCGAAATCCGGAGTCTGCTCGTTGCCGGTGAGATCGCTGGATAGAAAAGCCGGGTGCTGCACACCGAACACATCACGGAATGCAGCGACAGTCATCGCTGCGAGCTGATCGGCCCAGTTCTGCGCCTTGTCGACGCAGAAGGCTGGGGAGGTGTTCGGATCGTCGAGATTTTCGGAAGGCGGATGCCAGCCGAGTGCGATCAACTTTTGTTCGTCGGCATCTTCGAGTCGATAGCGCGGATGAAGGAAGTCGTTGGAAGGAACCTCGCAGCGGACTGTGTTCTCGTCCCACACGAGGAACTGAACGCATGGCGCTGCGCCGTCAGCAGGATCGAAGTCGCCGGTGGACGATTCCACGGCAAGCACGTCGCCGTCGACCATGATGGAAATGTGATCGCCGAGGCGACGTTGAAATTCTGCCCACGCACGGTCGACACTGACATCGAGATCGAAGCCCATTGCGCTCATCAGCCACCTCCTTCCGCAAAAGCTCAGACCTATACGGTATCGCGAGGCTCCGACAATGCTGCTGTCCTTTTCCGGTCGACCGGATTGCAGAGGGCGACGAACCGTGACGACGAGCAAGGTTGCCGCAGGTAGATCGGGTATTCGAGAGTGGCGACCGAAGTGTGCCTGTAACCGCCGTCACGCCAGGCGGTATGCAGGCGAAAGACCGAGGACTATCCGGCGAGAACGGGCGAGACCTCGACGACAGGCGGCGTGGACCCGGTCGTGACAACGGGGGTGGTGCTGGTCTTGGTGGTCGTGGCTGTCGCAGTCGGTGACGACGTCGCGGTAGCCGACGCGGTGGTCGTGGACGAGACCGGTGTTGTCGTGCTGGTTGCCGTCGTAGTCGAGGTAGCGGAACTCGAGCTTGTCGCGGTCACCACGAGCGGTTGATTACGAGGAGCAGTCGTTTCGTCTGCGACTCGCCAGGTAGGCGTCGGCGGAATGACAACCGTGGGGACTGCAACCGAGCTGTAGAACGCGGCGGGTTCGATCCCGGCGACGGACTCGACGGAAACCGACGAGACCAGAGCGGGAGGCGTCACCACAGGGCCGCCGGCACCGAATGCGCCGGCTGCTCCGCCGAACACGAGGCCTGATGTCAGAGAGAGAGCGGCCACTGCGACAGCGCCGATCATGACTGTTCTGTCTTTCATGCACACCTGTCCTTCGGGAGCAGTACGGAAGTACTGTAGGCGAAAAGATGCCGCAATGGAGTATCAGGGCCTGCTGGGCGGGACGCGAATCTGTGTGGCGTAGAACACAAAAGGCCCTGGGTGCCGACGCGGACGTCGGCACCCAGGGCCAGGTCAAGCGGTGAATCAGGCGGGGATCGTCAGCACCTGACCGGCGTTGATGAGATCCGGGTTCGGGATGCCGTTTGCATCCGCGATGCGCTGGTACTGGTTGCCGTCACCGTAGAAACGCTCTGCGATCGCCCACAGGGTGTCGCCGCTTTCGACGGTGTAGCTCTGCGCTGCCGGAGCTGCGGGTGCAGGCTCGGGCTCGGGTGCCGGAGCGGGCTCCGGAGCAGCCTCGGCGGCCGGGGCCTCGATTGCGGTGTCCGAAGACCACAGAGCATTTCCACCGGCGGACAGAACGACGTTGCGATCGTCCTGAACCGAGAGGGAGGCACCGTCGTTGCCTGCGGTCTGCGATGCCCACACGGCGTCGGAGTCCTTGTAGATGACGAAGTTTCCGTCAGCCTGCACCTCGGCGCGGTTGGCGCCGGATCCGTTGGTGCCTGCGGCCCAAACAGCCTGTCCGCCCTCGGACAGAACCAGGTTGCCGTCGTCCTGCAAGGTGAGGGTGTACGCGCCGTTGTCGGACTTGAGTTCCTGGCCGACTCCGAGGCTCTGACCTGACTGCAGTGTGCTCACGCTGTCCCTTTCCAAATCTGTTGCGATGACTGTGCCTCCACGATCCCGCTTTACCGTCCAGTTACCTTCTGGCCGTTGGTCTCGTAGGCGACCGAGTGTACGTTACCGAAGAGTACGGAGAATTGTGCAGCGTTGACGGACTGCGTGTCGAGCGTTCGGATCTTGCTGATATTAAGGCGTTTTGGGTGAAAGTGCCGGATCATGGTACGTGACCTCGTCAGGTTTCGGTGCGCATTCTCCTGAACTCCAGGTGAACTCGAAACTCTCTCAGCGCATTATCAGTAACTACTGCATTATCAGTAACCGCTAGAGGCGTAGCGACTTGCGCGTCTCGTCGTGGAGAACGGCAAGCAGTTCACGCTCGACGTCGGCGAACTCGGGCGCGGTGATCATGTCCAGCTCGCGTGGTCTCGGCAAGGGAACGTCGACTACGCACCTGACCGTTGCCGGACGCGCAGACAGAACGACCACGCGGTCGGACAGATAGATCGCTTCACGAATATCGTGGGTGATCATCAGCACGGTCCACCGGTACTGCTGCCACACGTCTTGCAGCCAAGCCTGCATCTCGGTGCGGGTCAACGAGTCCAGTGCGCCGAACGGCTCGTCGAGCAGCAGGACAGGTTTGCCCTGAACAACGGTGCGCAGCATCGCCGCTCGCTGGCGCATACCGCCCGACAGCTGTGACGGCCGGGCGTCCTCGAATCCGGACAGGCCGAACGCGGGGAACAACTCACGAGCACGCTCGCGTGCTTCCTTCTTGCCGACTCCCTGCACTTCCAAACCGAGGGCCGTGTTGTCCAGTACCGAGCGCCAAGGGAACAGAAGATCCTTCTGCGGCATGTACGCGGTGTGCACCTCGGCGGCTGCTTCGGATTCAGTTGCGCGCGTGCCTACACGGACCGAACCCGAGGTCGGGGATTCGAGCCCGGCCAGGACGTTGAAGATCGTGCTCTTGCCGCAGCCGCTCGGCCCGATCACCGACACGAATTCGCCCGCGGCGGCGCGGAAGGACACCGAATCGAGTACGAGACGCGATTCTCCGGCAGTGTCGAACCTCTTGGTCAGGTCCTGAATTTCGACCATTGCATCCTCGACCATCGGGTCAGTCATGTCCGCGACCTTTCGTTCATCGCCCATGGTGCAACGATGCGCTCGATGGCGAACGTCAGCAAGTACAGCGTGACGCTGATCAACGCGGTCACCAGTACGGCCGCCAACACCAGATCGGTGCGGAAGGAGTTCTTCTGGGTGCTCATGTAAATGCCCAAACCGGAAGTAGCGCCGACGTATTCGGAGAACACCGCACCCACGACCGCGTAGGTGATGCCGATGCGCAGGGCGGTGAAGAATCGCGGAATCGCCGAAGGAAGGCGAACGTATCGGAACTCCTGCCAGCGAGTGCTGCCCATACTGCGCAGCAGAGCGCCCGCTTCACGGTCGGCCGCGGCGAATCCCTCGATGAGTCCGATGGTCATGGGGAAGAACGTCGCAAGTGCGATCACCAACACCTTCGGCAGCAACCCGAAGCCGAACCAGATGATCATCAGCGGCGCGATGGCGATGATCGGCAGCGTCTGCGAGACGACAAAAAGTGGTACCAGCGCGCGTGACAACCACGGCGAAAAGTCCACGACCACAGCAAGAATCCAGGCCAACACCAATGAAACAGTGAAGCCGACCAACGTGACCTGCAATGTCGACCAGGCGTGGCCGGAGATGATCTCGCGGTTGTCCCACCCCTGGGACAGAACGCGACCAGGAGACGGAAGTACCTGCGGCCGAATCCCACTGATCTCGACGTAGATCTGCCACGCCGCTACGAGGAGCACCACCACGGCGAGCGCGGGAAGCGCCCGCCGCATGGCCGAGACCAGCCGTCCGCTCACGTCAGGACGCGTCGAGATACTCATTGGTGAAGTACTCCGACCAGTCCGGCTTCTGGGTCAGCGGCTTCCCGTCGGGTCCGGCGAGCAATCCGTTGTCGAAGAGGAATCCCGAATAACCCGACCAGGTTTCGAGATTCTGCGTACCGACGACGCCGTTGGCGTCTTTCATGTAGTCGGCGGCAAGCATCCGCTGACTGTCACGGACGAGGTCTTCGTCGGTGAAAGCTCCGGGGTTCGCGTCGATGAGATCCTGCGCGGCCTGGTCCGGGTTGTCGGCAGCAGTCTGATATCCGCGTTGAACGGCTTTGACGAACTTGCGTGCCTCGTCGGGATGGTCCTTCAACCACTGCTGGTTGCCGTTGATCACGATCGAATACGCATCGGGGAAGCCGTAATCGGTGTACTGGAAGTACCGCATCGGAGTTCCGTTTCGCTCCGCTTCGAGGCCTTCCCACGCAAAGTAGGAGACCGTGAAATCTGCCTGCCCCGAGTACACGGCTTCGTACGCGGACGTTCCGAGCGTGACCGTCGTGAAGTTCCCGGTCCCGCCGTCGTTGCGGATGATCTGCTGCAGCGTTTCGACTTCGCCGGGATCGCCGAACCCGGCGTACGTCTTCCCGTCGAGATCACGTGGGCGCGTGATGTCCGCACGATCCGCCTTCACGCCGATGCCGGTGGCGCGGTGCTGAAGT
Source organism: Rhodococcus sp. MurmanLake-1 (assembly GCF_056945715.1). Lineage (NCBI taxonomy): Bacteria > Bacillati > Actinomycetota > Actinomycetes > Mycobacteriales > Nocardiaceae > Rhodococcus > Rhodococcus sp. MurmanLake-1. Next base: position 57,046 of record NZ_JBWZNF010000011.1, read on the forward strand.
GGCGCGATGACGGACGTCGTGGCGGCGCCGGCCGCTCGGGCGAACGTGGCCTGACTCTGTGTGCTGATGCCGAACTCCGCGTTGCCGGCGTCGACCAGGGTGTCGGGAGAGGTGTTGTTGTACGGCAGGATCGAGACGTCCAGACCGGCGTCCTCGAAGTAGCCCTCTTGGAGTGCAACGTACAAACCGGTGTGGTTCGTGTTCGGGGTCCAGTCGAGTGCGAACCGAATGGTCCCGTCGGAAGAGCCGGTGTCAGCGGCGCATCCGGTCAGAACTGTGAATGCGGCTGCGATCGCGGCAGACGTGGCAAGTGTGCGGCGCAGCGCCGCAAACGACATCACGACGCCGGCCAGGGCTGCTGGTGGAGTGCGGAATCCCAGAACATCAACTCGTAGCGACTGGCGATGCGGAATGCTTCACTCATCGCCTCACGCTCTGTCTCGGTGGCTGCTTCGGCCGCAGCATCGACCAGTACGCGGGCCTGCGCCACCGACTCGTGGAACTCGGGTGCGTCGTACGTCGTGACCCACTGCGCGTACGGATGCGACGGATCGGCGTCGAGTACCTCGCGCGCTGAAGCGGCAAGATCGCGGCCGACCTCGGCGTAGATCCAGAAGCAGGGGAGTACTGCCGCTGCGGAGACCGGGTAAGGCGCAGTTGCCGCAGTCGCCGTCAGATACGAGACGTATCCCAGGCAGGCCTGCGAATGCTCGAGCCTTCCCGATCCCGCTGGAAGAATTCCACCGGTGAGAAGTCCGTCGTGAAGCGCAGATTCCACTGTCGCTGCCGTGGACGCGGAATTCGACCAGAAGCCCGCGGACTGCGGATCCGGGGCGTGGGCCGCGACCAGGGACAACGCTTTCGAATACCCCTCGAGATAAAGCTTGTCCTGCTCGATGTACGTGCGGAACGCGTCGAGAGGCAAGGTTCCGTCGCCGAGGCGTTTGAGGAACTCCAGTGAGTCGATCGACTCGCGGAGGACCTTCGTCTCGGCCCAGAGCCGATCGGTGAACCGATCCGTCGACGGCGCTGTGGCCACCGAGTTTTCGGCAGAATTGTATGCAGGCTGCGTAGTAGCCATGACATCCCTTCGTCAGCATTACCTGATCAGGTTCCCGGGTGTGTTCTCAGCCCCGCCCATGCGGAGCACCCCGTGTCAGAACTAGGCGACCTTAACACCGAGCCTCTGCTTCGTCGGCGCCTACCTGGCAGTTGTGTAGTCGGCGCACATCGGCCTTATGTTGGTACGTTTGGTCTTGTTTGCCACACGCGCGGGTCGGGAGGGGATTCAGACATGGAGACCGACGTTCGACCGAATCTTGGCGAGGACGGAAAACTCGTGATCCGTGCCCGCGGCGGAGACGCCCGCGGGTATCCGGATGGCGGAATCTTCGCGTGGAAGGGCATGCCTTACGCAGCAGCGCCGGTGGGTGCGCGGAGATTCCGCGCGCCGCAACCCGCTGAGTCGTGGGACGGGGTGCGCGACTGTCGTGAGTTCGGGCCGATCGCGCCGCAGGGCCAGAGCCCGGCGGTTCCGATCGATCGGGCCTTCAAAATCGACGAGGACTGCTTGTCGATCAACGTGTGGGCCCCGCGCCCCGACGGCACGCCGCGACCGGTGATGGTGTGGATTCACGGCGGCGCCTACTGCCTCGGGTCCGCCGCCCAAACGATCTACGACGGCCGTCATCTGGCTGAAACCGGTGACGTCGTTCTCGTCTCCTTCAACTATCGCGTCGGTGCCCTCGGATTCCTGGACCTGTCTGGATTCTCCACCGCGGATACCGTTTTCGAATCGAACTGTGGTCTGCGAGACCAGATTGCGGCACTCGGATGGGTTCGAGACAACATCGACGCCTTCGGGGGTGACCCGAGTGCGGTGACGGTGTTCGGTGAGTCCTCCGGCGCAGGATCCATCACGACGCTCATGACCTGTCCGAGCGCCGAAGGTCTGTTCCATCGTGCGATTGCCCAGAGTCCTCCCGCGACCTCCGTCTACGGGGCCGAGCGCGCCAAGACTGTGGCGGAGCGGTTTCTCGAACTGCTCTCGATCGACCCTGAAGACGCAGGCGATCTGCTGACCACGGATCTGGAACTGCTTGTCAAGGCAAGCGATGACCTGGTCAACGAAATTCCGACCCGGATTCCGGGAACTTTGGCGATGGCACCCGTTGTCGATCGTGATCTGGTGCCGCACTACCCGGTTGCGGCTTTCCAGAAGGGTTACGCGCACCGAATCCCACTGATCATCGGTTCCAACAAGGACGAGGCGTCGATCTTCAAGTTCATGAAGTCTCCGCTGATGCCGGTGAGCGCGCAGTCGGTCGAGGCCATGCTGCAACTGCTGGCGGATGATCACCCCGACATCTCCGCGACCAAACTTGCCGAGATCATGTCGGCTTACCCTGATCACGCGAAACCGAGTGGCGCGCTGGCTCTCTCACGGGACGCAGCGTTTCGCATGCCGACTCTGTGGATTGCCGACGCCCACTGCAGGCATTCCCCTACGTGGGTGTACCGCTTCGATCACGCGACGCCGATGCTCAAGGCCGCACGGATCGGCGCGGGCCATGCGACCGAATTACCCTATGTATTCGGCAATTTCGGAACCCTGAACGTCGACCCCACGTTCTGGCTGGGTGGACGGAAGGCCGCGATGGAGGTAGCCGGCCGTATTCAACGGCGATGGCTGGCCTTCGCGCGGCATGCCGTGCCGGCAGCTCTCGACGGTTCGAAGCACTGGGCGCCGTACGAGGAAGAGAAGCGGTCGACGCTGTTGATCGACTCGGCCGACACCCTCGTCAGCGACCCCGATCACGGACTGCGCGTCGCCTGGGGCAACGACGTGATGGGGTTCAACTGACGTCGGTCGAGTGTCGCGGACGATCCAGTTCGCGAAGCACCGGCAGGGAGGCACAGACTGCGGCGATCAGGATGATCGGAATCGACAGGGCCACAAAGGTCGACGCGATTCCGAGTTGATCGAGCAGAGGGCCGACCGCGAGGTAACCCAGCGGGCCGGCGGCGTAGGCAGTCGACGTCATGACACCGACGACGCGTCCGCGCATGTGCTCCGGGCTGTGCGTCTGCATGGCGTAGTTGGCGATCGGGCCGACTGGTCCGTAGACGAGCCCCTGCAGTCCGGCGAGCACGAGGATCACCCACAGCGGAGGTAGAAGCGCCATGGCAAGCATCGCTATGCCGAGAACGGCAACGGCAAAAATCATGATCAGTCGCCGGGACATGATCGGTGCCAGCGGAGCGTAGGCGAGAGAGCCGATGATGCCGCCGATCGCCAATGCCATCAGCACCGATCCGAGTTGCGCCGGTTGATCCAACTCTGTGAAGTACACCGGGAACACGACACTCTCCACCGGCATGTAGAGCGCGACGACGGCCATGTCGATCAGCGCCAGAGTGCGCAGCAGTTTGTTGTTCCAGACGAACCGAAGACCGTCGAGTGTGCCGTGCCAGATCGATTTCGGACGATGTTCGTGTTCGGGGACTCCGGCGCCAGGAAGGCGGATGAAGGCAACCACGACGATCGAGAACACAAAACCAGCCGCCGTCACCCAGAGCGTGTTCACCGCCCCGATCGTTGCGATCAGGACACCGCCGATGCCAGGGCCGATCAGATATGCGACGTTGAAATTGGCCTCATACACGCTGTTGGTGCGATCGAGCTTCCACTTGGCTGTCCGAGTTGCTGCAGGCAGCATGGACTCCCTCGCCGCCATTCCGGCGGGGTCGAACACCGCACCGAGCGCGGCCAACGCCGCGATCACCGGGATCGTCAAGCCCGCGGTGGCCGCGATGATCGGGATCGCCGCTACGGACATCGCCGAAAGAGCGTCGGAAATCATCGACGTTCGACGGCGTCCGAATTTGTCGACGAATGTGCCCGAGAACAGGCTCGACACGAGTAGCGGAATGGCTGCTGCGCCGGCAACTATCGCCGCGTCGGTAGCCCTGCCGGTTCGTTCGAGAACAAGCCAGGGGAGTACGACGATGGCGATACCGTTGCCGATCGCCGAGAACAGCGTCGCGAGATTGACGAGGACGAGAGGGAGATAGCTGGCGGTAACTACGTCCTCGGATGCAGGTGGGCGCCGATCTGCTGAGGCGACCACGTTCTTTCCTTCCCCGAGATGGTGCCGACCAGGATTTCGAGAGTTTCGACGACGGCACCATCGACGCTAGCAGCGGGGGTTGCAGGTCCGCGAGTGATTTTTCGTGGACCGTCCTCGTTCGGTTATGCCTGGTAAACGGGGTTCTCTGCAACAAACTTCTCGACGTACGAGCACGTCGGAAGGATCTTCAATCCCTCGTTCCGGGTCTGATCGAGCGCTTCCCGCACCACGATGGCGGCAAGCCCGCGCCCGCGAAACTGTGGGTACGTCACCGTGTGGTGGAAATCACGGACACCGGAATGGTCCGAGTACTCGGCAAAACCGGCCAGTTCGCCGTCGACACGGATCTCGAAGCGCGTTTCCGCGGAGTTGTGCGCCACTGTCTCGGTCATCTTCGGGCTCCGTTTCGAAAGGGCGGCCGGTTGCGGCGCGCCGCGTCTGCGTTCTGTGGAGCCACGCTACCTGGCAGGCGGTCCGCAATATCGCTTGCCGGCGTGAGTTCCGTTACTTAGCGCAACTACAACTGGACGACCGTTCAAGGGACCTTGGTCGTGTCGGATCAGGAAGAAAACTGGTCTGTACGTGCCGATTTGCCCGTACTTTTGTGCCCACATTGGGTGATACATATGCATTGCGAACGTAAACATCCCAATATGTGGGACTCGTCACAAAGTTTTTTGTCATCTGTTCGGATGGATTAAGTGGAGGGCCTGAAACGGGCAAATTGCAGGTCAGCGGGGCGCGGATTGTGTGTCGGCGAAGGGTGCGAGCGCCCGGAAACCCCAGGGGTATTGCCTTGGTCATCAGATCGTTTCTCGGACGTGATCCCAAAGACCCGCTTGGGGGGTTAGCGTTTGAATCGTCGGGGATAGAAGAAGCGTTACAACTTCGCCAAAAAAACTTTGGTGCGGCTTCGCAACGGTTCGATTTCGAGTCTTCGTCGGACAACTTCGAGGAAGGAACGCACATGATTTTCGGGCAGCGTGAGTCGAACAGTTACTTTGCCGCAATTTTTTCGTACGACTTCCTTGACGAAGGTCTGGGATACGAGACCATCGCACGGATCCACCGGGGCGAGATCTGCGAGTGGATTCGCGATCTCGAGGCGTCCGGGTTGTTCTCGGCTGCTGAGGTCCATGCCGCCGAACTGGCATGGCGCGAAAATCCGCGCCTGCTCCTCGACGCCCTTCTCGAGGACGCCGACGAGGTCTCGGTCAAGCGCTGGGAGATTGCGTGGACGAGGCTGGAGCGTCAGTCGCCGGCAGCCGGAACCGCGGTGGCAGAGCACGGCTGATCCAGTCGGGCCGAGTCGACTCCCCAGTCTGCGTCAAGATCAACCGTCTGCGTCAGATCAGCGGTCGACGACTATCACCTCTTGATCAGTAAGCACGGTGAATTGCGCGCCAGCAGTGGTCAGCGCTGCGACCGTCCGCGCGGTCACCTGCGGATCTTCGAGTAACGAATCGCCGCCGTGCGGCACTATCGCGAAGTCGACCAGCGCGAGCCCGGACCAGATCGGGTCGATACCGCACGTAGGCGTGACTTCAGCGGGGTCGTCCGACGCGTCGAGCCCGATCAGAGTCGGAGTCACCAGACACGCTCCCGCGCTGTATCCCGCATAGGCCACGAGGCCCGAACGAACCAGCATCTCTATGACCCGATCTGCGCCGCTTCGGGCTAGCTGAGCTCGCAGGACAAACGTGTTTCCGCCGCGAACCCACAGACAGTCGAATTCGCGAAGTCGGACTTCGAGTGCTTCCGTTGCACCCAGGAAGTCTCGGACGTCAACTTCCTCTGCCGTGAAGCCCGCGGCCCGTAGTGGAGTCAATTCGCTTGTCACTGCCGAACTGCGGGCATTGACGGGCCACGAATCTGCAGCCGCGGCGATCACCGCTATGCGCGCGCCGCGGCCTACGAGATCGACAAAAGCCTCGCGGTGGTCGCCGAAACGGTAGGACGAGAGAAACAGTTTCACTTCTCAGTACCTTCGCGACCTACCCACCCAGCTCTCAAATCGTGAACGCCAGATTGTCGACGACGCGTGCGCCCACCGTGGTGTCACCGCGAAGCGAGATGTCGGTTCGATGATCGGACGCGTGGACGCGGCCACCGGCAATCCGGGTGAAGAGCGGTGAGCTCATCGAGATGGTCGTGGTCGCCGGACCGTCGAGCTCCGGGACGAGCGTTGCACGCGCATCGACCGAGATGTGAAGTGAACGGGCAAGTGGCCCTTCGAGTTCGAAAGTGATCCGTGCTCCCTCGGGTGCCTTTCCTCGTTTCCCGACGACAAATCCGAGCGCGCTGGTGATTTCGCCGAATGCAGTCTCCGCGCGCAATCCGCCTTCCTCGCCCGGAATGCCGACTGCATCTCTGATGTCGAGTTCGTGCATCCAACAGTCGAAGGTCCGAATGCGCATGAACCGGCCATAGGGCGCAAGACCGACCGGTGTTTGTGTCTCGGCGTCCCAGTCTGCGCCCGTCATCGAGCGAAGAGCGTCGGCTCGCGTGGCGGTGATGTCGCGATAGTGGGCCAACAAGTCCGCGTGCGGCGTCCGCCTCAGGCCTTCGACCCAGCGCTCGTTGAACGCCGCAATCTCGTTGTGGACGTGAGGCAATGCGTGCACGTCCAGGTCGATCGACGGCGGATTGATGCCCGCGAGCAGTGATTCCGTACCGATCAGGTGGGACACGATGTCATGAACCGTCCACCCCGGAAGGTTGGACGGTGCCAACCACTGGTCACCGTCGAGTTCGGCAAGCAGTGCGTCGATGACTTTCCATTCCTCGGTCAACGCGTCGACTACTGCGTCCTGGGGCCAACCACTCATGCGGACATCTCCTGTTTCGGACGGTGCGGTTCTCCTCACTGTATGTCGCGCCGGATAAGTGAGCGGGCATTCCCATGCTTCGAGTCGGTGTCGCCAAACGTCCGAGGGAGGCAGAGTTCCTGTGGTAGACCAGGATTGTCGACGCCGAAGCAGGCTCACGCGGCGTTGTCGTCACCGACAGAGGAGTCTTCGTGTTTCCAGGAAATTTTGTCCAGTCCACGCCGGACAAGCCCGCCGTCATTCGCCCGGCGACGGGTGAGTCCATCACCTATCGGGAACTCGACGAACGGTCGACGCAGTTGGCGCGATACTTCCGAAGTGTCGGTGCCAAGCCTGGGGACCACGTCGCTCTCATCTCGAACAACGATCTCCGGGCGTTCGAGGTGTACTGGGCAGCATTGAGATCAGGTCTCTACATCACTGCGGTGAACTGGCATCTCACGGCTGCGGAGACCGCCTACATCGTCGACGACTGCGAGGCGACAATTCTGGTGGCGTCGGGTCAGGCGTCGACAGCAGTTCCGTTGGACGAGAAGCTGATTCCGCGCGTGCGTCACCGATTGGTGTACGGCGGCGCCCTCGAGGGTTTCGACGACTACGAGGATGCGGTCGATGCTCAGTCCGCCGATCCACTCGACTCGCAGCCACGTGGGGCTGACATGTTGTACTCGTCCGGAACCACCGGCAGGCCGAAGGGGATCAAGGGAGACCTTCCGGAGGGCGAGGTGGACACCACCATGGATCCGTACACCGCGGTGTTCGCGCCGATGTACGGGTTCGATTCCGACACAGTCTATTTGTGCCCGGCTCCGGTCTATCACGCGGCGCCCCTGCGCTTTTGTGGCGTGATCAATTCGGTCGGCGGAACCGTGATCTTGATGGATGCATTCGAAGCCGAAACCGCGCTGGAGTTGATCGGTAAATACGCTGTAACGCACAGTCAGTGGGTACCGACGATGTTCGTTCGAATGTTGAAACTTCCGAAGGAGACCCGCGATCGTTACGACGTTTCGACGGTGAAGGTCGCCATTCATGCTGCTGCTCCTTGTCCGCCTGAAGTGAAGGCGGCAATGATCGACTGGTGGGGGCCGGTGATCCACGAGTACTACGCCTCGACCGAGGGTTCGGGCGCCACCTTCATCAACAGCGAGCAGGCCTTGGCGCATCCGGGTTCCGTCGGTCGTGACGGAGTGATGGGGATCGTGCACATCTGTGACGACGCCGGGCGTGATCTTCCGGTCGGCGAGATCGGTACCGTGTTCTGGGAGCGGGAGACTCTGCCATTCCGGTACCACAACGACCCTGAGAAAACGGCTGCCGCGCAGCATCCGGATCATCCGACGTGGACGACGAGTGGAGATATCGGCTATATCGACTCCGAGCGTTTCCTTTATCTGACCGATCGTGCGGCATTCACGATTATCTCTGGTGGCGTCAATATCTATCCGCAGGAGTCCGAGAACATCCTTACCTTGCATCCGAAAGTGTTCGACGTGGCGGTCATCGGTGTTCCCGATGAAGAAATGGGCGAACAGGTCAAGGCGGTTGTCCAACTGGTGGAGGGAGTCGAGCCGAGTGCCCATGTCGCCGAGGAATTGCTGGAATACGTTCGCAGCCAGGTTGCACATTTCAAAGCTCCGAGAAGCATCGACTTTGCCGACGAATTGCCTAGGACCGCGACAGGAAAGCTCGTAAAGCACAAGTTGCGGTCTCAATATGTGAGCAGTTGATCCTCCGGTGAAATGCTAGGACATCAGAGTAATTCTGCGAGATAGTCGGCAAGGACCTGCGCGTGGCTGTATCGCAGGTCCTTGCTTGCTGTCAGTAGAACAACGGGTCGAGAATCCGATGCCGGTGCGATGCGTACTGCAGGTTTTCGCGTTTGACGCCGCGCGGGCAGAGTCGGTCGACGAGGAGACGGACGGCGTTACATTCGGAAGCTGGTTCGTAAACTCGCTCGACGGTGATTATTCGGCGCGTCATTCTCATGCCTTTTCGTCTTTCGGCCGTTTCAAATAGTGGAATAGCCCGCCATTCGAGTGTGATCGGCCTCACAGTAGGCTTCTTGGGGTATGTCCAAACATACTGTTCGGACTCGATTCAGATGGAGAAAGTGCGTCGTCGGTTTCCCTACGCCGCGGTAACTCTGGCTACTATCAGTCACCATTCACCCAAAAGCGGGTCATCTTCCGCTCATCACATGCTGGTTGCCGCTCGTCGCAGCAGGCGAACCACCAACCGCAGAAGGTAATGGAAAATGGAAACATCGAAGAGCGCACAAGTGCGTCCGACGGTCGGCGTCCCTCGAGAATCGAGTGATGGTGAGCGTCGGGTCGCATTGGTGCCGAAAATTGTGTCCGCTTTGATCGGCAAGGGCGTCGACGTGGTCGTCGAGTCCGGGGCCGGTCTCGGGGCGTTGATTCCCGACGAGTTGTACACCGCCGCCGGCGCGAAGATCGGCGATCCGTGGACTGCTGACGTCGTGGTCAAGGTTGCGCCCCCGTCGACAGAAGAGATCGCCCGGATCAGTACCGGCGCGAAGCTCATCGGTTTCCTGAATCCGCGTAACGCGGACAACCGCATCGCCGAGTTGAAGGCCGCCGGCATCGAGGGATACGCCGTGGAGGCGATTCCTCGTATCTCCCGCGCGCAGGTGATGGACGCGTTGTCCTCGCAGGCGAACGTGTCGGGGTACAAGGCTGTTCTGTTGGCAGCATCGGAGTCGACGCGGTTCTTCCCGATGCTCACCACCGCTGCAGGCACGGTGAAGCCTGCGACCGTTCTGGTGCTCGGAGTGGGTGTGGCAGGTCTGCAGGCGCTGGCGACAGCCAAGCGCCTTGGTGGCCGCGCTACCGGGTACGACGTGCGTCCTGAGGTCGCCGACCAGGTGCGTTCGGTGGGTGCACAGTGGCTCGACCTCGGAATCGATGCGGCGGGCGAGGGTGGATACGCCCGCGAGTTGACCGACGACGAGCGAGCGAAGCAGCAGCAGGCACTCGAAGATGCGATCAAGGGCTTCGACGTTGTGATCACCACTGCTCTGGTTCCGGGTCGTCCGGCGCCGCGCCTGGTCACCGCTGCCGCGGTCGAAGGCATGAAGCCGGGCAGTGTCGTGGTCGACCTCGCGGGTGAAACCGGCGGTAACTGCGAGCTGACCGAGCCGGGTCAAACCGTCGTCAAACACGGCGTGACCATTTGCTCTCCGCTGAATTTGCCGGCGTCCATGCCTGAGCATGCGTCCGAGTTGTACTCGAAGAACATTTCCGCGCTGATCGAACTGATGCTCGTCGAAGGTGCATTGGCGCCTGATTTCTCCGACGAGGTTCTGGCCGGTGCGTGCGTCACCCGTGAAGAGAAGGGCGCCTGATGTACACATCACTTCTGGCGAACATCGCGATCCTGGTGTTGTCCGGGTTCGTCGGTTTCGCTGTGATCTCCAAAGTTCCGAACACCCTGCACACCCCGTTGATGTCCGGCACGAACGCCATCCACGGCATCGTCGTCCTGGGTGCGTTGGTCGTCCTGGGCAAGGTGCACGATCCCTCGATCGGGTTGCAGATCATCTTGTTCGTCGCGCTCGTCTTCGGAACCGTGAACGTTGTCGGTGGTTTTGTGGTCACGGACCGCATGTTGGCGATGTTCAAGGCCAAGCCGGCCGCCAAGTCTGTGTCGAAGGATGGTGACCAGTAATGGAATACCTGGTCAATGCGCTCTACATTGTCGCGTTCTCGATGTTCATCTACGGCCTCATGGGCCTTACCGGCCCGAAGACCGCAGTCCGCGGCAACCAGATCGCCGCGGTCGGCATGCTCATCGCCGTCGTTGCAACTCTGATCTCCATTCGTGATGCGGAGATGGGGAACTGGATCCTCATCGCTGCCGGCCTTGTCATCGGTGTCGTGCTCGGCGTCCCGCCGGCGCTGCGCACGAAGATGACGGCCATGCCGCAGTTGGTGGCACTGTTCAACGGTGTCGGCGGCGGCACGGTCGCGTTGATCGCGTACGCGGAATTCCTGGACTCGGACGGGTTCACCGCTTTCCAGCACGGCGAGTCGCCGACGGTGCACATCGTCATCGCTTCGCTCTTTGCTGCGGTGATCGGATCGATCTCCTTCTGGGGCAGCGTGATCGCGTTCCTGAAGCTGCAGGAAACTCTGCCTGGTCGTCCGATCGGAATCGGTAAGCTCCAGCAGCCGCTCAATGCTCTGCTGCTCATTGCCGCCGTCGCATTCTCGGTAATCATCGGTATCAAGGCGATCTCACCGGAAGGCCCAACCAGCTCACTGTGGATCGTCGGCGTGCTCGTACTCTCGGGCATCCTCGGACTGATGGTCGTGCTGCCCATCGGCGGCGCGGACATGCCCGTCGTCATCTCGCTGCTCAACGCTCTGACCGGTTTGTCAGCTGCTGCTGCAGGTTTGGCGCTCAACAACCAGGCGATGATCGTCGCCGGCATGATCGTGGGTGCTTCGGGCACCATCTTGACCAACCTCATGGCCAAGGCCATGAACCGGTCCATCCCGGCCATCGTGGCCGGCGGCTTCGGTGGCGGCGGCGAAGCGCCGTCCTCCGACGGCGTCGTGCGCACGGCAAAGGCGACCTCGGCCGCCGACGCGGCTATCCAGATGGCCTACGCCAACCAGGTCATCGTCGTACCCGGATACGGACTTGCCGTCGCGCAGGCTCAGCACGCGGTCAAGGACATGGCGAAATTGCTCGAGTCGAAGGGCGTCGAGGTCAAGTACGCCATTCACCCGGTCGCCGGCCGTATGCCCGGTCACATGAACGTTCTTCTCGCAGAGGCGGATGTCTCGTACGACGCGATGAAGGAAATGGACGACATCAACGACGAGTTCTCTCGTACCGATGTCACCTTGGTGATCGGCGCGAACGACGTCACCAACCCGGCGGCGCGCAACGATCCGAGCTCACCGATTCACGGAATGCCGATCCTCAACGTCGACCAGTCGAAGTCGGTCATCGTGCTCAAGCGTTCGATGAACTCCGGTTTCGCCGGTATCGAGAACCCGCTCTTCTTCGCCGAGGGCACCTCGATGCTCTTCGGTGATGCCAAGAAGTCGGTCTCCGAAGTAACCGAGGAGCTCAAGGCGCTGTAGCGCTCGAGCTCGGAAGGGCGTCCACTCGTAACCACGGGTGGGCGCCTTTTTCGTGTCCCTGTGTCGAAACGGCTTCTTGTGCTGAAACGACAAAGGCGCCTGGTCCGAGACGAAACTCGGAACAGGCGCCTCTGGCGACGTTTTACGGGACCTCGGGGGTTTCGGGGTCGGAAGAGAAGCCGGAAAGTAGTTCGATCAACTTCTGGATCAGTTCGAGCGGGTTCAGATCTTCGAGGCTCACGGTAAAGACTCCTTCGCTGTGGAACTACTTGATTCGGACATTTCAGAACATACGTCATGCCCCGCCGTCGCGGGAGGGCTTAACGGCGAGAATCTCTGAATCACAAAGATTTAGGACTAAAGTCGGATGCTCCGGTGCCTTGAGAACGCGATTGCTGCCGTATCCGGGCGTAGCGCTTCACGTTTCGCGGCGATGGGCGATCGTGCCATCAAAATGGCTGCAGCACAGGCCCATACCAGAGCGATCAGAACGCCAGCTATCACTCCGAAAAGGCCGCTCATCTCGGCGGCCAGTGCGCTGGCACCGATCGCAGCAACCCCCACGAATCCGAGACCGGCGACTACCGGACGCCACTGCGGGGCAGAGATCAAGATCGCCGAGCAGTACAGCGCGGTCGCCGCTGCCACATGACCGCTGGGCAACAGGTCCTGGGGCACATCGGGGAGCCAGGAACCGAATGCCGCATTGGTGAGATTGGCGCCCATTCCGAGGAGCAGGATCGCGCCGATGCCGTATGGCAGTCCGCGGACCATCGAGACGACGGCCAGAGCAGTAGTGGCTGCGAGTACAGCGGTGACGTCGAATCGGCCTACCGTCCACTCGGCAAGTGCGCGCACCTGTTCGGGGACGCTCACCCCGGGCGAGGTGGGTCGCACGAAATACAAGACGCCCAGCGCTACGACGGCGATCGCAGCAAGGACGAGGAAGCGAGTGGTTGTGGAGGGAGCGGGGTGCTGGGTGGAGGTCGAGACGGTCACGAGTACCAGCATCCCTGTTGAGTCTGTGCCGATCGTGAGGATCAGCTGTGAGGTCTGTAGGCGGTCGGAGAATCGCGCCGAACGACACCCGCACAAGCCGCTGCGACCAGGACGCATGCAAACGGGATCAACATTGCTGTGGTGAGAGGCACAAGCGTGGTGACCCAGCCGATGGTTGCCGGACCGGCGAGGAATCCGATGTATCCCATGCCGACGACGCGAGACATGTTGGTGCCGGCCGAACCTGAGCCCAGATTTCCCGCCGTTGTGAAGATCTGCGGAATGCATCCCGACAGGCCGGCGCCGAACAGCGCCCAACCGAGCAACGTCAGTGGTAGCCAGCCCGACACCACGACGGTCAGCATTCCGATGGACGAGAGCAACGCACCGTAGCGAACCACTGCCACCGGGCCGACTGCCGCGCTGATCCGATCCGCGGTGAATCGGCCGACGGTCATCATGGCGGAGAATGCACCGAACGACAGTGCAGCAACGGCATTCGAGACACCCAGATCTTCCTTGACCTGCAGTGCGCTCCAGTCGTTTGCCACTCCCTCGGCCAGCATCAGAACAAAGGCGAGGGTTCCGAGGGCAAGTACGCGAGCCGAGAATCTGCCGTGTGTCTTTCCGGTAGTCGACGCGGTTTCGGCATGCACGTCGACGTGAGGGAGCAGGGGTCGCGAGCACAACCAGACCGCGAGCAAGCCGATTGCCGACGCGATGCTGAGCGTGACGTACGGCGGAAGATCCAGTGCGAGAGTGCCGAATCCGATGACGGACCCTAATACGCCGCCGACCGAGAACATGCCGTGAAAGGCCGCCATGATCGGGCGCCGGTACAACTGTTCGGCCTCGACAGCCTGTGAGTTCATCGACACGTCCAACGCGCCGTTCGCGAAGCCGAATACAACAAGTGCGGCGCCCAGTTGCCAGGTGTTCGTGGCAAATCCCGGGCCGAGAGTGGCGAATGCCAGCCCGCTACCCGCCAGGATGACCATGCGCCTGCTGCCGTATCGATCGGCGAGCGGACCGCTCAATTGCATACCGGCAATGGCTCCGACAGCAAGTAGGAGAAGCAGTGAGCCGAGCGTCGAGTGACTGATTCCCACACGGTGTTCGATGGACGGAATGTGGACGACCCACATCGCGAGCAGAAATCCGTTGATGCCGAAGATGCCGAAGATGCCGGCCCGGGCGCGTACCAGGGCGGAGGTGGGGACTACTCGGTCGGTGGGGTTGACGCTCACTCGTTCCTTTTTACAGGTGAGACAGCAACAGGTCCGGGTCCGCGAGCATCTGTGCGACAAATGAGAGGAATCTCGCGGCCTGCTCACCATCGAGTATCCGGTGGTCGAACGTCAACGTCAGTGTCGCGACGCTCCGCGCTTCGATCTTGCGCTCGATTACCCAGGGACGCTCGCTCACTGTGCCCAGGCAAAGGATGACGGCTTCTCCCGGATTGAGGAGCGGAATGCCCCCGTCGACGCCGAAGACTCCGACATTGGTGATCGTGACGGTGCCACCGGTCAGGGGATGGACATCGGTCACTCCCGCGCGGGCAGCGACGGTCAGTTCGGTCACCGCGCGTGCAAGTTGGACCAGGCTCAGCGTCTCGGCGCTTTTGATGTTGGGCACGGACAGTCCACGTTCGGAGGCGACGGCAATGCCGAGATTCACGTGATCGTCGATGACGGCGTCGCCGCGGGCCTCGTCCCAATGCGCATTCACCATCGGGTGCGACGAGATCGCCGTAACCAAGGCCTTGGCCGCGAGAGTCAGCGGAGTGAGAGAAAGCCCGGTGAATGCGTCCGAGGGACGGAGCCTGCCGAGTAGTTCCATCGAAGGCGTGACATCGGCGGTGAGGAAGACGCTGGCCTGAGGGGCACGGGTACTGGCGACCATCGCCGACGCCATCTGTTTCCGCATGCCGGACGAGGCCGGCTGTTTCTGCATACCGGATTCGGCCGGCCGCGGAGCTTCATTCGACGCGGCCTTCAAACGAAGCGCGTCTGCGACGTCCGCTGCCGTGACGGCACCGTCGAATCCACTTCCGGTGATTTCGCTCAGATCGATGCCGGCTTCGCGGGCCGCGCGCCGCGCCGAGGGTGTTGCGGGCCGACGCTCGGTACTCGCCGCGGTTTGCGAGTGTGGCGTAACCCTGTTCCGTCGTCGGCTCGGTCTCTCGGCCGCGGGTCCGTATCCGACCAGCACGCTCGGAGACTGTGAATCACTTGGAGACGGTGAATCTGCAGGCTCCTCGATTCGGATGATCGGAGTGCCGACCGGGACGGTAGAGCCAGGTTCGACGAGGAGTTCTCTGACAACGCCGACGTAGGGCGACGGCAGTTCGACAAGAGCTTTGGCTGTCTCTACCTGGGCGAGAACTTGATTGAGTTCCACCGTGTCGCCGATGCCGACCGTCCATTCGACCAGATCGGCGGACGTCAGGCCCTCGCCGAGATCCGGCAACCGGAATTCGTGCCCGGTACTCATGCTGCCAGCGTCCGGTCGAGTGCTGCGAGGATCCGGTCGGCGTCCGGAAGGTGAAATCGCTCGAGCTTGGCGGGCGGGTAGGGGATGTCGAATCCGGTGACCCGCAGGATCGGTGACTCGAGCTGATAGAAGCAGTGTTCCGCGACGTGTGCTGCGATTTCGGCGCCGACTCCGAGAAACTTCGGCGCCTCGTGGACGACGACCAGCCGGCCTGTCTTTTTCACCGACGCCTCGATCGTGTCGAAGTCGATGGGGGAGAGTGAACGCAGATCCACGACCTCCAGATCGTGGCCTTCTTCTTCGGCGATCCGCGCGGCGTCGAGCGCGGTGGCGACCATGGATCCGTACGCAACTACTGTCGCGTCGTCTCCAGGGCGAGCGACGCGGGCACGGTGGAGCGGAAGCTCGGGCGCGGCATCGGTATTCACGTCGGCGGTATCCCAGTAGCGCCGTTTGGGTTCGAGGAATATCACCGGGTCGTCGGCCGCAATGGATTGGCGGATCATGTGAAAACCGTCGATCGGATTGCTCGGGTACACCACCCGCAGTCCCGCCGTGTGAGCGAAGTACGCTTCCGGCGACTCCGAATGATGTTCCACCGCACCGATTCCGCCGCCACTGGGAATGCGAATCGTCAGTGGCGCAGAGGCAGCGCCTCGGGTGCGGTAGTGGATCTTGGCCACCTGCGAGACGATCTGATCGAAGGCCGGGTAGACAAACCCGTCGAACTGAATTTCGCAGACAGGCCGATATCCGCGCAAGGCAAGACCGAAAGCTGTTCCCACGATCCCTGATTCGGCGAGGGGCATGTCGATCACCCGAGTATCGCCGAAGTCCTTCTGCAGGGCGTCGGTAACCCGGAATACACCGCCGAGACGGCCCACGTCCTCTCCCATGATGACAACGCGACGATCGTCTTCGAGTGCGCGTCGAAGGCCGGTGTTGAGCGCGGTCACCAGATTCATGGCGGTCATGACGAAGCCCCTTCCATGCTGCGGAGATACGCGCGATGCTCTTCGCGTTCAACGTCGATCAGTGGGTGTGCCTCGGCGTAGACGTGATCGAAGAGCGCTGACGGGCGTGGATCGGCGAGCGCGATGGTTGCGCGTCGCAGTCCAGCTGCGACGTCGTCGGCCGCCGCCGCGATGGTGCTGAGTTCGTTTTCTCCGAGAAGATCGCGACGGCCGAGGAACAGACGCATTCGCTCGAGCGGATCGCGGCTTCTCCACTCCGACATGTCGGTATCGGCGCGGTACCTGCTCGGATCGTCGGACGTCGTGTGCGGGCCCATTCGGCAGGTGATCGCCTCGATGAACGTCGGGCCGCTGCCTTCGCGTGCGCGATTGAGCGCCGAGCGCGTGACTGCGAGAACGGCGAGGACGTCGTTGCCGTCGACGCGGATCGCGGGGATGCCGTAACCGATCGCCCGATGTGAGATGGGCGTGCGTGACTGGAGGGATACCGGTTCACTGATGGCCCACTGGTTGTTCTGGCAGAAGAAGACAACGCCGACACGGAAACTGGCGGCAAATCCCATCGCCTCGGCGATGTCGCCCTGACTTGTGGCGCCGTCGCCGAAGTACGCGATCGTTGCGATCTCGGCGCCGTCCAGGTGTGCGCCGAGTGCGTATCCGGTGGCGTGCAGCCCTTGGGAGCCGACGACGATCGCCGGATTGGTGACGTTGAATTGTTCTGGAACCCAACCGGAATGGGAGATTCCTCGCCACATGGTGGTCAGCAATTCGGGGGGAACTCCCCGGCAGTACGCGACGGCATGTTCGCGATAGCTGGTGAACGCGAAGTCGTCTGGGGCGAGCGCTCTCGCGGAACCGACCTGGGCGGCTTCTTGGCCCAGCATCGGAGCCCACAAACCTATTTCGCCTTGACGCTGCAGGGCAACAGCTTCGGTGTCGATTCGGCGACACACGACGAGATCGCGATACAACGACAGCAGTTCGTCAGGCCCGATGTCTGTTATCAGACGGTCGAATTCGGGACGGCACACTCGTGCGCCGTTCGGTTGGATGAGTTGGACCGGATAATCGAGGTTGTCGATCATCTTCGCTCACCTCGGTTTCTGCTCATGCCCGGCGCGCCTCGTGAGTACGCCGCACAATCCCGATGTGTTGTATGCAGTTGTCGCTCTACCATCAGGATCCCCCTGATTGGGAAATCCGCAAGTATTTTCACTGCCGTATCAGGACCTGAACTGCGAACTGGCGAGTAACAAACGTGTCGGTACGGCCAACCGATCGGAATTCAACCGCTAGCATCGGTGCGGTGACTGCAGTCGGTTTGAACGAAGAAGCTGTTTCCGCGTGGATCGCCGAACTGGGGGTCGGCGCCACGACACCACTGACTTTCGAGAGGATCGGTAACGGACAATCGAACCTGACCTACTCCGTGACGGATGCGGGCGGCGGACGGTGGGTACTGCGCAGACCTCCACTCGGCACGTTGTTGGCGTCCGCGCACGACGTCGTTCGCGAGCACCGCATCCTGTCCTCGCTCCAGGGAACCAAAGTGCCGGTTCCGAAGATCCTCGGCATCACGGAAGATCCGGAGATCACGGACGCTCCGCTGGTCCTCATGAGCTACATCGACGGCGTTGTGATCGACGGCGTTCCAGTGGCTCAGAAGTTGACCGAGGACGAGCGTCGCGCGGTCGGATTGGCGATGCCGAAAACCCTCGCAAGCATTCACGGGGTTGACCTGGAAGAGACCGGCCTCGACGATCTGGCCAGCCGCAAGCCCTTTGCCGAGCGTCAGCTCAAACGGTGGTCGGCGCAGTGGGAGAAGTCGAAGACCCGCGATGTTCCGGACGTCGACAGGTTGGCCGAGATTCTGCACCGAAACATTCCGGAACAGAACGAAGTGACCTTGGTTCACGGCGACTTCCACCTCAACAACGTCATCACCGACCCGGTCGAGGGGCGCATTGTTGCCGTCGTCGACTGGGAGCTGTGCACGTTGGGGGAGCCGCTCGCGGATCTCGGTGCGCTACTCGCGTACTGGCCGGAAGCCGGTGACAAAGTTGCCGGTCCGTTCATGGCGTCCACGCTGGAAGGCTTCCCGAACCGCGACGAGCTGGTCGCTGCCTACGTCGAGGCGACCGGCCGCGACGTGTCAGCGGTCGGATATTGGCACGTACTCGCTCTGTGGAAGCTCTCGATCATCGCCGAGGGCGTGCTGCGACGCATTCTCGACGATCCGCGCAACAAGGCCGAGCACGGCGGCCCGACGGTCGCGCTGATCGACGGAATCGTTGCACGCGCCGTCTTGACGGCAGATCAGCTCGGTCTGAGCTAGTTTTCGGTCAAGGTCCCGGCTGCTGATCTGATCGCAGCCGGGATCTCCACCGGCTTACGGGTGTCGGCATCGACGTAGACGTGCACGAAGCGCCCAGTCGCGGCCGGTTCCCAATGGCCGTTTTCGACCTCGTGGAATATCGCCAGGGCGTAGACGATGCTCTTGGTGCCCAACTTCTCGACGGAGATACCCACCTGCAACTGCTCGGGGAACGACAGTTCGCTCAGGTACCGGCACGACGTCTCGGCGACGACGCCGATGGCAGGCAGGGTGCGGATGTCGGTTCCAGTGGAAGACATCAGCCAGGCGTTGACCGCGGTGTCGAAGTACGAGTAGTAGGTCACGTTGTTGACGTGGCCGTAGTGATCGTTGTCGTCCCACCGCGTCGGGACGGGCCAGAGAACGGGAAACTCGCTGATCGACGGGGGCGTCTGCGCTGTGCTCACGGCTTCGACTGTAGTGAGGACTTTCGCGAGAGTGAGGGCAGGGTGGTGCCCTGTAGGACTGCACGCACGATCAGCCCCACCAACAGTGCCCAGAATGCCGAACCGATTCCCAGGATACTGACCCCGGATGCGGCGATCAGAAACGTGACCACGGCGCCTTCACGTTCACTCGCCTCGCTCAGCGCCGACGTGAGGGCGCCGGCAAGCGTTGCCAGGAGCGCCAGTCCGGCAACAGTTTCCACGACTCCGGCCGGTGCGGCGGCTACCAGAGCGGCCACCGCGGCCGCGCCGGCAGCGAGAACGAGATACGCCCAGCCTGCGGTGAAGGCAGCGATCCATCGACGTTTGGGATCCGGATGTGCGGTGGGGGCGGCGGCCAGGGCCGCGCTGATCGCCGCGAGGTTGATCGCATGGCCACCGGCCGGTGCGCCGACGATGGTGCCGATACCCGTCACGATCATCGACGGCCGCCAGGGAACGGTGTAGCCGAACGAATTCATCACGGCCACACCGGGAATGTTCTGCGAAGCCATCGTGACGATGTAGAGGGGAATCGCAATGCCGATCATTGCCTGCCAGGTCCACGACGGCGCGGTGAGATCGATGCGGGGAATCATGGCGCCGGCGTCGAGCACTCGATCCGACGTGACGAGGCTGATCCCGATCACGACCGCTGCTGTGAGAAACGCGAGCGGAACCGCCCATCGCTTGGAGAAGCGCTGCGCGGCAAGCCAAACCAGGATGACGGGCGCGACCGCTGCCGGTGCGTCCCGGACGGCGATGATCGGCGCCAGGCACAACGGCATCAGAACCCCGGCGAGCATCGCTTGCGCGAGGGGCGTCGGGATTGCCGAGATGATCCTTCCGAGCGTCGGCCACAGTCCGGTCAGCACGATCGCGATTCCGACGACGATGAATGCTCCGACCGCGGCCGGCCACCCACCCTCGACCGCTCCGGCGCCGGCGAGGAGGGCGGCACCGGGCGTCGACCAGGCCAGGGTGATCGGCATCCGATACCGGCGTGAGAGCCAGAGCATTCCCAACGCTTGGGTCACACACAGAACCAGCAGTCCGGACGCCGCCTCGGTCGCGTCCGCACCGACAGCCGCGAGGCCGGTGAGCACCACCGCGAACGAACTGGTGAAGCCGACGAGGGCCGTGACGATGCCTGCGCTCATCGGTTGCGAGTTGCTGCGAACGGCTTCCGGTTCGGTGGTATCTGTGGAGTCCGACATGGTCAGTGATTCTGCCCGACCCGCCCCGGACCCGATTTACCTGTCCGGTCGGATGGGTGAGGTGACCGCTTTGCCGTAGATGAGGTGCGTTTGGGCATGCCAGACTTCGGGATGTGCGGCGAGGTGGTCGATCAATACTCGCTGTAGATGCGCACTGTCACGGACCGCGACGTGGAGGAAGAAATCCTCGGGCCCCGAGACGTTGAAGAGCGCAAGCGTTTCCGGCAGCGCTAGCGCGTCGGCGGTGAACCGGTCGACGAGGTCGCGGCGGTGTGGTCGCAATTGAACGGCGATGATCGCCTGCATCGACCGGCCAACGGCTGCCGGATCGACAACCGCATGGATACCGCTAATTGTTCCGTTGGCACGTAGGCGTCGTACGCGCTCGTGGCACGAGGAAGTCGCCAAGCCGACTCGATCGGCCAACACCTTGTTGGTGATCGACGCGTCGTTCTGCAATTCGGCCAAAATCTTCCAGTCCACCGGATCCAGAGGCTCATTCTTCGTCATCTGCCGAACTATATCCGGAGTCGTTTTGAACTTCCCGGATCCAGTTGCACACTCCTGGCATGAACATGTGTCTCGAATCAGCTCGGGTGTGAGGTATTTCGGATGAGTGTCGGTCAATGGCTCGCTTTCGGCTCCCTGCTATCCATCGTCCTGTTCACGCCGGGACCGGATTTTGTCCTGATCCTGCGTCATTCTCTGGCAGATCGTCGGACCGGCGCGGTGGTGGCCGCCGGTGTGATTTCCGGGCTCTTCGTTCACACCGCTGCCGCGTCACTTGGTCTCTCCGCACTTGTGGCGACACGGCCACAGTTGCTCTCTGCGCTCACATACGCCGGGGCGGCATATCTGACCTGGCTCGGCATCTCCGCGATTCGAAGTGCTTTCAAAGCCCGAGCCTCGGACGAGGGAATTCCGGCAGCGAAAGAACCGATCGCGGTCACCACGGCATTTCGCTACGGCTTCCTCTCGAATCTGCTGAACCCGAAGGTGCTGTTGTTCTTTCTCGGGCTACTCCCGCAATTCATCGAGCCGGGTGAAGGCGCAGGGCTGCGCACGTTGATGTTGGCGGGCGCGACGGTGGTCGCCGCGGCACTGTGGTGGGCGATCGTGGTGGTGCTGGCGGCCGGAGCAGGCAAGAAGCTGCGTCGTCCCGGCGTCGGCAAGCGAATCGACGTGGTGACGGGAGTGTTGTTGGTGGGTCTCGGTGCCTTCTTCGGGGTTGCATGAGTGGTCGTGTCAGGATGGGCTCATGACACTTCCCGTGCTGATCGACGTCGAAGAACTGTCCGCTCTCATCGAGGCCGGCGCTGCGCCGCGATTGCTCGATGTCCGATGGGCGCTGGGTGATTCGAACGGCGAGCAGCATTTTCGCGACGGCCATATTCCCGGCGCGGTATTCGTGAACCTCGACGAGGAACTTGCCTCGCCGCCGTCGCCGGGCACGGGAAGGCATCCGCTGCCGAGTCTCGAAGACCTGCAGGACGCTGCGCGTCGTTGGGGAATCGACGACGGTGATTCGGTGGTGCTTTACGACGCCACCGGCAACACGGCCGCTGCCCGTGGTTGGTGGCTGCTGCGGTGGGCCGGGCTCTCGGATGTCCGACTGCTCGACGGCGGGCTACAGGCCTGGGAGTCCGCGGGACTGCCGTTGGCGGCCGGTATCGGTGAGTCGGTCACTCCGGGCAGCGTGACTTTCACCGGCGGCAACATGCCGACGGTCGACATCGACGGCGTCGGCGACTGGACGCGTGCGGGCGGCGTGCTTCTCGACGCCCGAGCGGGGGAGCGGTACCGCGGCGAGGTCGAGCCGATGGATCCCGTCGCAGGGCACATCCCCGGTGCGGTGAGCGCGCCGACCGCGGAGAACATCACCGGCGACGGTCGGTTCCTGGACGCGACCCGCCTGCGTGAGCGGTTCGCCGGACTGGGCGCCGGAGACAGTGTCGCGGTGTACTGCGGATCCGGAGTAACTGCAGCGCATGAGATTGCGGCACTCGCGATCGCCGGTTACGACGCGACGCTGTTCCCGGGCTCGTGGTCACAGTGGTCGAACGACAGCACTCGCGCCGTCGACACCGGAGCCTGAGTCAGCTCTTGGTGCGATCGATGAATGACGGCACGAGAAACCACAGTGCCGTGAACATGATCGCGGCGCACGCTGCCAAGACCTTCGCAGCAACTCCGCCGACGGCGACCTCGGCGATCAACAGGACCGTGCCGGTCATGGAGGCGGCGAGAAAGGCTATGCCGCACAGGGCGAATCGGTTGGCGACGGGCAATATGTTCTCGCGGTGCCCACGGCGGAAGAGCATGCGATGCCAGACCGCGGGTGCCATCAGGAACCCGAACGAGATGGCAACAAGTATCACCGTCACCAAGTGGATGCCGCGGATGTACGCCGACGCTTCCTCGTAGCGTTCGGTGAATGCCACGGCCAGCAAGAAGGCAAACAGGATCTGCACACCAGAGAGCGCGACGCGCAGTTCTTGCAACAACTCGTTGAAGTTCCGCGCGAGTTGTTGAGGTGGAGTCTCCCCGGTCTCGTTCACGGCGACGTGGTTCCTACGCCCGTGAGTATTCCGACGCTCGCTGGATCTGCTCCGCGCTCGGACGCACGCCGGTGTAGAGCACGAACTGCTCGGCGGCCTGAAGGGCAATGACCGACGCTCCCGTGATCGCCGTCTTGCCGAGTTCGGTCGCCAACGCGATCAGTGGCGTGTTCGCAGGCATCGCGACGACGTCGAAGACGACATCGGCGGCGCGCACTGCTAGTTCGGGGAACGACAATGCATCTGCCTCTGCGCCGCCGGACATACCGATCGGAGTGGCGTTGATCAGTACACGGGGACGAAGCTCACCGAGTTCGGCCTGCCAGTCGAAGCCGTACTGCTTCGCGAGCGACGACCCCACTTGCTGGTTGCGGGCGATCACGGTGACGTCGGTGAATCCGGTGTCGCGCACCGCAGCGACGACTGCTTTTGCCATGCCACCGCTGCCGGCGACAGCGACGGACAGGCTCGTGTCGACGTCGTTGTCACGCAGCAGATCGGCCACCGCCTGATAGTCGGTGTTGTAGGCGTGCAGCACTCCGGACTCGTTGACGATCGTGTTCACGGAGTCGATGGCGCTGGCCGAATCGTGCATGACGTCGATGTGCTCGATGACCTGTTCCTTGAACGGCATCGACACCCCGCAGCCTCGAATCCCGAGTGCTCGGATGCCGCCGATCGCGGCTGGCACGTCTTCGGTGGTGAAGGCTTTGTAGACGAAGTTCAGGCCCAATTCCTCGTAGAGGTAATTGTGAAACCTCGTGCCGATGTTGCTCGGTCGCCCGGAGAGCGACATGCACAGGAGCGTGTCCTTGTTGAGGTCGACGGTCATTGTCCCCACTCTAATCGCGAGTTCGGCGTAGTTCTTGATAGACGAGTGCACCCATCCGGATGTCCCGCAGCGCCGAATGTCGGGTATCCGATCGAAGCACCACTCGCACCGACAGAGCCGAGACGACATGGTCACACAGAACATCGACGAGCACCCGAGCACCGAATCTCGTCCACCGCGTCGTAGATGGGCTGCTCACGCGATCTCCGGAGTGTTGGCCGCGGCTGTCGTCCTGGGCGTCGGTGAACTGGTGGCGCTGCCGATCAACCCGGACGCGTCGCCCTTCTACGCAGTTGGCGCGACCACCGTCGACCGAACCCCGGCGTGGGCTCGCGAGTTCGCGATCGACACCTTCGGCACCAACGACAAGCCGGCGCTGTTCATCGGAATGTCGATATTGATCGTTCTGCTCGGTGCGGTAGCCGGGCTGTTGGAACGGCGACGCCGCCCGATCGGCAGTGTCATCCTCGTTCTTCTGGGCGCGGTTGGTGTGTATGCGGCGATGCAGCGCCCGACTGCCGATGCGATGTACGTGTTCCCGACGCTGGTCGGTGTGGTGGCGGGCGTCGCAACCTTGCGGTTGCTGATCACGCAACTCGAGGTGCCGCTCTCGCCTGGCGTCGCCGACTCGTGGTTGCCTCGTCGTCAGTTTCTTCTGCTGGCAGGTGCGGCGTTGGCAGTGGCTGCGGCAGCGGGTGCCGCCGGGAAGTTCGTGGGGCAGAGAATCGCCGGAGCAGTAGCGAATCGTGAAGACTTTGTCGTACCCACTGCCGCTGACCCGGCGCCGCCGATTCCGGCGGGTGCGGACATCGCGATTGCGGGTGCGTCGACGTACATCACGCCCAACGACGACTTCTATCGAATCGACACTGCACTCCTCGTTCCGCAATTGACGACGGATTCGTGGGAACTGCGGATTCACGGAATGGTGGACCGCGAGATGACGTTGTCGTTCGACGATCTGGTGGCGCGAACGCCCATCGAACGGGTCATCACGCTGACGTGTGTTTCCAACGAGGTGGGCGGCGTTCTGGCCGGGAACGCGAAGTGGATCGGTTATCCCATGAAGGACCTGCTCGACGAAGTCGGTGTCCATCCCGACGCCGACATGCTCCTGTCGACCAGTGTCGACGGCTTCACAGTCGGCACCCCGGTCGAGATAGTCACCGACGGCCGTGACGCGATTCTCGCCGTGGCGATGAACGGTGAGCCGTTGCCGTTCGAGCACGGCTATCCCGTTCGGCAAGTAGTTCCCGGCCTGTACGGTTTCGTCTCCGCCACCAAGTGGGTGACGGAGTGGGAACTGACGCGTTTCGACAAGGTTGAGGCCTATTGGACCCAGCGCGGTTGGGGTGCGCAGGCACCGATCAAGACGTCGTCGCGTATCGAGGTGCCGGCAGCTTTGGCGCCGATCGAGCCGGGCCAGGTGCTGGTGGCGGGAACGGCCTGGGCGCAGCATCGCGGGATCGAGAAGGTCGAGGTTCGCGTCGACAACGGCGAATGGCAACCGGCGACACTGGCGCAGGAGTACTCGATCGACACCTGGCGTCAATGGTCGTGGATGTGGGATGCGGGCTCAGGTTTGCACACCGTGCAGGTCAGAGCGACGGATTTGGACGGGAACGTTCAGGTGGAAGAGCGCACTCCGCCGATTCCCGGTGGAGCCACTGGATGGCATACGAGGTCGTTCACCGTGAAGTGACAGGTAGATCCGAATGGGATTCGGTATACAGGCGGACGACGCACTGGGCCATCCATCCAGCGATCAGCGTTCGCAGGCCGAAGTCGAAGGTGTCGTCGGTTCGCAGTGGGTTCGCGGCCTCACGCGTGACCTCGCTCGGGTTGGAGGATTGAGTCCACGCGACATCCGGCGTCGAGAGTTTCACGACGGATCCGAGAACCAGACTGTCCAGCGTGGAAATTGCGTGACGCGTATCGGTCGAATCGAAACCCCCGTCCGAAAATGCTTGAACCAGTGCAGTATCGATATCAAAAGTCACCTCGGTGCGGACGCTGCGTGTCATGAGTAGCGGGATGAGGCGCCAATGTTCGACGGCAGCTCGGCGATATGCCCACCCCCACGCGCTGATCCGTTCGCTCCATCCTGCGGGTGGGTGGGGGACAGAGATCGACGACATCACGCGGATGCGCATGAGTTCGACGATCTCGGATCGACCCGAAATATGTGTGTAGAGCGAAGACGGAGTCACGTTCAGTTGCTTGGCGATCCCGGGCATGGTGAAGTCGCCGGTTGCGTCGACAGCATCCAGAGCCGCGTCGGTGATGTTTCGCGTGGACAGTATCGGCTGAGTGGGACGCGGCATCGATTCTCCTGGTGAGGGATTCGTCGGCAATCTCGGACTTGATCGATTGATGACAACTCCTTGATTTCGGGAGCCGGTATGCATCATACTAACCGAACCCTATTCGGTATGTCGGCGGAATCTTCCGGCGATCGGTACACGTCGGAGGAACATTCAATATGTCTGTCGTATGGCTGACCGGTGCAACGATCATCGACGGCACGGGCGCCGACCCGATCGAGAACTGCGCTGTTGCAGTGGAAGATGGCCGCATCAGTGCACTCGGTGGAACGCCGCCTGCGGGGGCGGAGGTGCTGGACTGCACCGGGCTGACAATCACGCCCGGCCTCATCGACGCGCACGTTCATCTCGGTGGATCGAGCGATCTCGCACCGAGTCTGCGGCGTCAGATCTCGGTAGCCGAGCTCGCTGCAGACATGTTCGCGACCTGCGCATCGACCCTCGACGGAGGATTCACCACTGTTCGTGACTGCGGCGGAGTCGACGGTGGACTCGCCGGAGTTGTCGCCTCGGGCAAGATTCCGGGTCCGCGGATCATTCAGTGCGGCCCGATCCAGTGCCAGACAGGTGGACACGGACACCTGGCGGCCGAGTGGGAGCCGACTTCGGACTGGTCCGATCATGACATCCCCGGATTACGTTGTATGTCTCTGCTTTCCGACGGTCCGCACGAAATGCGAAAGAACGTTCGCGAGACGTTCCGCAGGGGTGCGGACTTCCTCAAACTGTGTGTTACCGGGGGAGTGGTATCGACTCATGACAAGCTCACCGATACCCAGTTCACGGTCGACGAGATCGAAGTTGCCGTCGAGGAAGCCAATGCGCGCGGTACCTATGTCACGGTGCATGCCCACAACAACGAGGGAATCCGAAACGCTGTCACTGCCGGCGCGAAATGCGTCGAGCACGGCTCAGGTATCGACGACGAGACAGCCAAGTTGATGGCCGAGCACGACGTCGCGTTGGTGCCGACGTTGGCGGTGGTGCAGGCGCTCTCGGACAGCGCGGCGTCAGCAGGTCTACCCGAATCGATTTCGGCTCGGATCGGTCAGATGATGCAGGGTCAGATCGACGGGCTTCTTGCTGCTCGAAATGCCGGCGTCAGAGTGGGATTGGGATCGGACCTCATCGGTACCGATCAAACGGGCCGGGGAATGGAGCTAGTCCTGCGCGCCAAGGTCGAAACCCCGATGGACGCATTGGTTTCCGCTACCCGGATCAACGCCGACATTCTCGGCATCGCCGACGAGGTCGGCACCATCGAAGTCGGCAAGTTCGCCGACCTCGTTGCATTCCGCGGCAATCCGTTGACGGATCCGTCCATCTTCGCCGATCGTGAGCGCATCGCACTCGTCATTCAGAGCGGTCGAGTGGTGAAGGACGGCCGGTAGCTCAACAGCGAGTGGCGAGTTCTGTCAACGCCGAGTGATCCGCCCGGCGAACCGGTAAGCCGTAGGAAATCGCGACGGTCAAGTACTTGCCGGCGTAGAAACATCGGTATGCAGGATTGGGCGGCAACCACTCACCGGGCGTGCTGTCGCCTTTCGACTGGTTGTCGGGGCCGTTGACGGCCAACAGGTTCAGTGACGTGTCGTTCGCGAACCTCATCCGAAGCGCGGGCGTCCAGGAGTTCGCGCCGAAGTCCCAAGCCGCGGCGAGTGGGAAGACGTGGTCGATCTGGACGGACTTGGCCTGGCTGCGTTCGAATTCGATGCGATCACCGGAGTACGGGTCGGTCATCGCGCCCGACAGTACGACGCAGTCACGTGTTCCCGGTTTGAACACCACGTCCGAGAGATCATGGGCCAGAACGTTGTTGCGGGTATCGCACCCGTCGTGGCCACCTGGTGCGTCCTGGTCGTCGGACCAAGCGGGGCCGAAGACGCAAGCCTCGCCGTTACCGCAGCCGCGCTCGTATCCACCCGGATGTGGTCGGTTGTCGACAATCGCGGTCCGGGACAGCAGCGATTCGAGCTCCGATCGTGTCGGGCTGCCCGGGGCCGACTCGAGACGCTCGTCCCCGAACCATCCGCAGGACGCGACGAGACATACGAGCGCGAGCGTCGACAGGATCGCAGATAACCGTGCAACCACCTGTGCCCCCGTCCGTCGTAGACGGTGATTCAACGCCGCCCGTCGTAGAACGTGATTGAACCATCGGGGGCCGACAGAAATCAGCCGAACTCGATCACCACTTTGCCGGCTGAATGGCCGTCTTCGACTGCAGCGAGCGCTTCCCCAGCGCGGGAGAATGGGTAACGGCCGGACACGGACGGGTCGAGGGTCCCGTCGGCCACGAGCGCCGCGACCTCCGTGAATACTGCTGTAGTTCTTCGGCGTTCGACACCACCGCCGCCGAGTCGGCTCGCCGCCAGAGGATCGGCGATGCTCAGGATCGGCGCGTCCGGTCGGGCGAGCTCAGCGCCGCGAGTGAGAGTGTCCCCGCCGACCAGGTCGAAAACCGCGTCCACTCCGCCTGGGGACAACGCGGACACTTCGCCTGCAAAGGCGTCTCCCGACGCAACCCACCGTGCTCCCGCTCCCTCGATCGCGGTTCGCTTGGACTCACTCGCGACGCCGATGACGTCGATGCCGCGAGACACCGCAAGCGCGGTCGTGCTGCGACCAACGCCGCCGCCGGCACCGAGGAGCAGGAGTGTTGCCCCGGGTTTCAGATCCAGACCGTGGAGAGCGTCGTAAGCCGTTCCCGCCGCAACCGTCAGCACCGAGGCATCGGCCCAAGACACGGTCGGCGGCTTGTGTGCTGTCGAGGAGACGTTGAGCAATGTCGACGCGGCGTAGCCGCCGAAGCCGGTAGCGGTAGCGCCGAACACTTCGTCGCCGACCTCGAACTCGGTGACCCGCGGACCTACTCCGATGACAACACCGGACACTTCGCGGCCCAGGACCGCAGGCAGCGTCACCGGGACAGTATCTTTTCGAGTACCCGCGCGAACTTTCCAGTCAGCTGGGTTGACGCCCGCCGCTCGGACCGACACCAGCAGTTGGCCGGCACCCGGTGGGGGCAGGGTGACGTCGAAATAGGACTGTGTGTCGGGTCCGCCGTACTCGGTGAAGCCGTATGCCGTCGTCATGACTGCCAGCCTATTGCCCAGCCAGATCGGAAGGACGGTCCGGAAGGGTGGTGTCGAAGAGCGGTGTCGGTGGCACCTGATTGGATGGTCGGATGCTGCATGGACTCTGGTCACCGGGATCGGGGCTCAAACTGTGGGTCGACGGGCACGACGGTGCCGGAACCGACGATCCGCGAGATCCGGTCAGTGCTGTCCTGCATCGTAAGTTCCGTCATCGTGTGAATGTCGCTATGCCGCCCGTGCCTGGCGGGCCTTTGCAGAGTGAGTACGCAGCTGTTGCGTTGGCGCCGCCGGACGCAGTCGATCTCCTGCTGCGGTTCAAGGCCGACGACCAGCGAATCGCGGGAGACCTGCACTTTCTCGTGCACGTGGCGCGAGGAATCGACCGTTGGGTGCGCGCCGGCCGGGTGGTGCCGGCGCTGACGCGAGCCGAGGGTAGTTGGTGGCCGCGGTGGCAGTTGTCGGTGGGGGAACGCCAGCGCGCCTGGATCGGCGAATTGGTAGTGGCCATGCCGCCGGTGCAGCGGTCAGTCGGCTCGCCGAGGGCGACGATCGAAGACATCACGAACGAACTCACGGACCCGATCGTCCGTCGTGTTCTCGGTGACTCGCATCCGGTGGTGCAGACCCCGCTGTGGCAGGCCGTGTTGTCCGGGGACGCTTTCGACGACGTGTCGGTACGAGCGGCCGAGGGACTCGCCGAATGGGGGTCGACGTTCACCGCCGGAGAGCCGGACCTGGTTCTGCGGCTGATCGAGCCTGAACTCGACGACAATTCCGATCCCGACGACGATGCGCTGTGGCGTCTGCACGTGTGTTTGCGTCCCGAAGGTGAAGCGCCCGAACGTGTTCGACTGCACCGGGCAGATCCCAAACGTATCCAGCTCGGCAGCCGCAAACTCGAAGAGGCGATCAAGGCTTACCCACGTTTTCGCGACGTGCCGCGCGACGAGGACAGTCTCGACCTGTTGCTGCCCACTCCTGTCGTGATGGACCTGGTCGGACACGGCGCGATAGTCCTGCGAGAGCGAGGGATCACGCTGCTGCTTCCGCGTGCCTGGAACGTGGTGTCTCCATCCCTGCGTGTGCGGGTGACCTCGGCGGCGTCTCCGATCGTTGCGGAGAATCGTACGGTCGGTATGGACCAATTGCTGGAATACGATTGGGAATTGGCGCTCGGAGACAAGGTGCTCACCGCCGAGGAAATGACCCGACTGGTCGATGCGAAGTCCGATCTGGTCCAGTTGCGCGGCGAGTGGGTTCAGGCGGACAAAGACGTCCTGGCCCGCGCGGCTCGTTTTGTCAGTCAGCGGCACTCGAGCGGGGACCGAGCGATTGTCGATCTGATCAAGGATTTGATCGCCGACGACCTCAAAGACCTGCCGGTCGAGGAAGTGAAGGCAACCGGATGGGCTTCGGCACTGCTCGACCAGTCGGTAGCTCCGCGGCAGGTCGCGGTACCGTCGACGGTCAACGCGACTTTGCGTCCGTATCAACGACGCGGTCTCGACTGGTTGGCGTACATGAGTGCTCTCGGGCTCGGCGCTGTTCTGGCCGACGACATGGGTCTGGGTAAGACGCTGCAACTGTTGGCGTTACTTGCGCACGAGAAGTCCAAGACAGCAACCCTTTTGGTGTGCCCGATGTCGGTTGTGGGTAACTGGCAGCGTGAATCGGCGCGATTCGTGCCGAGCTTGCGCGTCTACGTTCATCACGGTTCGGATCGCGCTACCGGGGCGGAGTTGGAACAGGCAGTTCGTGAGAGTGACCTCGTGATCACCACCTACGCGCTCATGACCCGCGACGTCGCGGCCCTCAAGGATCTCGACTGGCGGCGCGTAGTGCTTGACGAGGCTCAACACATCAAGAACGCCAAGACATCTCAGGCGAGAGCTGCTCGCAGCATTCCTGCGGACCATCGCGTTGCTCTGACCGGAACGCCGGTGGAGAACCGGCTGGACGAGCTGCGGTCAATCCTCGATTTTGCCAATCGCGGGGTACTCGGCTCGGAGCAGATGTTCCGCAAAAGGTTTGTCGTACCGATCGAGCGGGAAAAAGATCAGCTTGCCGTCTCGCGACTGCGAGCCGTCACGTCCCCCTTTGTGCTGCGGCGCGTGAAGACCGATCCCGCCGTGATCGCGGATCTCCCGGAGAAGTTGGAGATGACGGTTCGAGCGAATCTCAGCGAAGAGCAGGCCGCGTTGTACCGCGCCGTGGTGGACGAGATGATGGCGCAGATCAAGGGGACGGAAGGGATGAAGCGCAAGGGCGCCGTCCTGTCTGCGCTGACCAAACTCAAACAGGTGTGCAATCATCCCGCGCACTTCCTGCGCGACGGTTCGCCGGTGATGCGCCGCGGGCAACACCGTTCGGGAAAGCTCGGACTGGTCGAGGACATCGTCGAGTCGGTCATCGGCGACGACGAGAAGGTTCTGTTGTTCACACAGTTTCGTGAGTTCGGCGAATTGGTGGTGCCGTACCTGGCCGACCGGTTCACTACCGAAGTTCCGTTTCTCCACGGCGGAGTGTCGAAAGCCGGGCGCGACGCGATGGTCGAGGCATTCCAAGGCACAGACGGTCCGCCCATCATGGTGCTCTCGCTCAAGGCCGGCGGCACGGGTCTGAATCTCACAGCGGCCAACCATGTCGTTCATCTCGACAGATGGTGGAACCCCGCGGTAGAGAACCAGGCGACGGACCGTGTCTTCCGCATCGGTCAGAGAAAGAACGTGCAGGTCCGCAAGATGGTGTGCGTCGGAACTTTGGAAGAGCGAATCGACACGATGATCGCGAGTAAAAGTGAACTCGCCGAACTTGCAGTCGGGACCGGTGAGAACTGGGTGACGGAGATGAGCGTCGAGCAATTGGACGAGTTGTTGCGACTCGGCGACGACGCGGTGGGCGAATGAGTCCGCGCGGTAAGGGCCCCGATTTCAGCGAGTACACCGGGCCCCGGCGGCGGGCACCCGCGCCGGTCAAGCCTCGTCCAGCGTTCGGGAGAACGTTCTGGGGCAAGGCTTTTGTCCGCGTCGTCGAAGAGATCGGCGACAAACCTCGTGTCACGCGTGGGCGAACGTATGCGCGTTCGGGTCAGGTTTTGGCGCTCGACATCGAACCGGGAGTGGTGACGGCCGAGGTTCAGGGCAGCCAACTTCAACCTTTCGTTTCCACGCTGTCGATCGACACTCTTGATCAATCGGATATCGACGACATCATCACCAAGATCCGCCGAGTGCCGGGAAGCCTTGCCGCGCTGGTGTCCGGCACTGTCCCGGACATGCTTGCTGCCCAACTGATACCGGACGGCCCGTCGGCTTTCCGTTTCGACTGCACCTGCCCCGATGACGGTTGGCCGTGCAAACACGCTGCGGCCGTGGCGTTCTTGACTGCCGAGCGGATCGACACCGATCCGCTGAGGTTGCTGAGACTTCGCGGGGTCGACCTGGAGCAGTTGATCGGGGGAGTGGAGGACGAGTCGACTGTTCCGGTAGACGTCGAGAATTGGTTCGGAATCGCTGCTGCCCTCCCCGCGCTACCGAAGGTGCAATTTCGACCGGCGATAGACGATCTGGATATCCGCCGTCTGCGTGAGGCGGTGGCGGCACTGGGATTGGACATGGCTCAGCAGAACGTCGCCTTGGACGAAATACGGTCCATCTACCGACGGTTGGACGGTTGAAATCGGACAACTCCGGACTGATGCTAGTTTCCTACCGTGAATTCCAGTATCGTTAATTGGACCGGTCCGGTCGGGACCTGCCCGCGATTTCAGATCGTTATCGTCGGCGAATAGACGACTATTCATTTCTCGGAGGGACAGTCGCTGTGATGCCCGTTCATTTGCGCGACAGCGCAATACCCAAACATGAGCAGTTGCGCACCATTCTCCTGCGCAAGTGCACCCAAGAACTCCAGCCTGGCGACTTGATGACCAGCGAGCGAAACCTGATGCAGGACTACGGCGTCAGTCGGATCACTGTTCGCGAGGCCATCGGCCAGTTGGTCAATGACGGACACCTCGTGCGTGTGCGTGGCAAGGGCACCTTTGTCGCGCACCGCGCTGTCCAGTCCAAGCTGCACCTTGCGTCGTTCACCGAGGAGATGAGGGCCCAGGGGCATCACCCCACCACAGTGGTCCTGGTCAGTGAGCAGGGGCCGGTCCCCGAAAGCACTGCTGCCGCACTGAATATGAGACCGGGTTCCGAGGGGTATCACGTCAAGCGCTTGCGCCTCGCCGACGGCGAGCCGGTGAGTGTGGACGACGGCTGGTTCAATCCGGAACTGTTGCCTGGTCTACTCGACATGGACTTGACGGGTTCGATCTACCGGGCGACCGCTGACAAGTACGACAAGCCGATCGACCGGGCAGAGCAGACTGTCAGTGCAGATGGTGCCAGTACGGAGATCGCGACTCTCCTCGGCACTCGTAAAGGTGCTCCGGTTCTGTACTTCGATCGAGTGTCGTTCAGTGAGATAGCACCGGTCGAACACACTCGCAGTTGGTACCGATCCGACCGCTACCAGTTGCAGATGGAAGTCCAGGGCCAGGCGCGGCCCAAAACGCGCCGCGACCAATAGCCATCGTTCGAAACGAAAGGGCGAGCACACCTTCCGGTGTGCTCGCCCTTTGCGTTACGCCGACCAGTCGAACAGAGTGTCGCCTGTGGCGACGTCCCCACCGACGGAAGGGGATTCGACGGTGTCCGGTTTGGAATCCATTACGACAACCGGGCAGATCGCCGAGTAGCCGGTCGTGTCGATGTGCGCTGGATCGAAGCTGACAATGGGATCACCCGCATCGACGGTGTCACCCTCGGCGGCGATGAGCGTGAATCCGTCGCCTTCGAGCTTGACCGTGTCGATGCCGATATGGACCAGCACGCCGGTGGCCTTCTCGCCGAAGATCACAAACGCGTGGGGGTGCAGTTTCAGGATCTTTCCGCTGATCGGCGCCACGACCGTGAGCGGGCCTTGAGCGCGGGCGGGTTCGATCGCGACGCCCGAGCCGACCATCTGCTGAGCGAAAACCGGGTCCGGGACGTCCGCGAGTGCGACGACCCGGCCGGGCAGCGGGGCGAGGACGACCGTCACAGGATGTCCTCGATGTCCTCGGCAAGGGTGTCGGCTTCGGGCCCGACGATGACCTGGACAACCGTTCCGGCTTTGAGCACGCCGTGTGCGCCGGCAGCCTTGAGAGCGGACTCGTTCACCTTCGCTCCGTCCTTGACCTCGGTACGCAGGCGGGTGATGCAAGCCTCGATCTCGACGATGTTCTCTGCGCCGCCGAGGCCCTTGATGATTGCTTCCGCTTTCGACATTTGCTGCTCCTGATTGTCGGGTTGGTCGTGATCGTTGAACGGTCGTACAGGTGGGCTGACTAGTTGCTGGTCAAGGCTATCCCGGTTACGTATGTCACATTTGGGTGTTGACAACTCGCCTCCACCAGGTAAAACTACAACTGGTTATGACCGGACAGTACCCGTTGGAAGTCCGGCTCCACAACAGTTTCGACAAAACGGTTTTGCCCTCACTTCCGAGCATGAACCGTGACCTGCATTTTCACGAAACCTGCACGTGCACGACACCCGAATTTCCAGAACCAGCGGCCGATCGCGACGCGGCCCGGCGAACGAAGAAGGTCCTTGATGACTCTCGAAGACACCCCGAAGAAGGAATCGAAAGTGTTCGCCGGGGTTCAACGCCTCGGCCGAAGCTTGATGCTTCCGATCGCCGTTCTGCCGGCTGCGGGAATCTTGCTCCGCCTAGGCCAGGACGACCTGCTCGGGCGATTCAGTTCGATGCACAGTGCCGCTGCAGTGATCTCTGCGGCAGGACAAGCAGTCTTCACGTGGCTGCCGCTGATCTTCGCCGTCGGTATCGCGATCGGCTGGGCCAAGAAGGCCGACGGCTCGACTGCCTTGGCAGCCGTCGTCGGCTACATGGTGATCGACGGAGTGTTCAAGGCGATGTCGCCCATCGTCCTCGAAGGGAAGACCGACCCGAACGGGGATCAATCACTGATCAACTACGGTGTGCTCGCCGGCATCGTGATGGGCTTGCTGTCGGCGATCTTGTGGCAGCGGTTCTATCGAACGAAGCTTCCCGATTATCTCGGATTCTTCAACGGGCGCAGGCTCGTTCCCATTCTGACAGCGATCACAGGTCTCGTCGTCGGTGTCCTGATGGCATTCGTGTACCCGTTGTTCAACTCCGGATTGAACTGGGTCGGTGAAGCAGTTGCTTCCAATACCGTTGTGGGCGGCGGCATTTACGGCGCAGCGAACCGCCTCCTGATCCCCACCGGCTTGCATCACATCTTGAACTCCGCCGTGTGGTTCCTGATCGGCGACTACCAGGACGCGAGCGGACAGATCGTTCGCGGTGACCTCAACCGGTTCTTCGCCGGCGACCCATCTGCCGGCACGTTCATGACCGGCTTCTTCCCGATCATGATGTTCGCCCTCCCCGCTGCAGCCTTCGCAATCTGGCGCAACGCCAAGCCTTCTCAGAAGAAGCTCGTCGGCGGCATCATGCTCTCCACCGGCCTGACTGCTTTCCTCACCGGTATCACCGAGCCGCTCGAATTCTCCTTCATGTTCGTCGCGTGGCCGCTGTACGTCATCCACTCGCTCCTGACCGGAACGTCGATGGCCTTGGTCAATGCGCTGGGGATTCACGACGGATTCACGTTCTCCGCAGGCTTCTTCGACTACGTGTTGAACTTCGGCAAGGCAACCAACGCATGGATGTTGATCCCGATCGGACTCG
Source organism: Rhodococcus sp. MurmanLake-1 (assembly GCF_056945715.1). NCBI lineage: Bacteria > Bacillati > Actinomycetota > Actinomycetes > Mycobacteriales > Nocardiaceae > Rhodococcus > Rhodococcus sp. MurmanLake-1. Next base: position 93,180 of record NZ_JBWZNF010000011.1, read on the forward strand.
GCTACGCCGTGATCTACTACTTCCTTTTCAGCTTCGTCATCAAGAAGTGGAATCTGCGCACGCCGGGACGAGAAGAAGAGGTCGAGGTGGCCGCAGGTGAGCCCGACGCCGCGCTGCTCGAGGCCGAACTGGCACTGGCTGCCGAAGGTGACAGCCGCACCGACGCCCCGCTCGTCGCCGAACTGGAAAACAAGCTCGACAAGGAACTGGGAGGACGCTGATCATGGCGATCGCAACCACGACAATCGGATCCCGAGTCGGGCTCCACGCACGACCCGCAGCGCTCTTCGCGCGCGCCGCGGCCGACCTGCCGGTCGACGTCACCATCTCGCTGGGCGACGGCGAACCCGTCGACGCCTCCAGCATGTTGTCTGTCATGACTCTCGGAGCCGCATTTGGGGATTCGGTGACGTTGCGTGCTGACGGTGACGGCGCCGATGCTGCGGTCGGTTCGCTCGCAGAGCTTCTCGCCTCCGAACTGGACGAAGCCTGATGACGGCGAGTGTGGACAACCGCATCGCGGGTATCGGAGTGAGCGCGGGTTCGGTCTGTGCGCCGTGGTTGCGATTCTCCACGCCTGAGCCGACTTCGGCGTCGGACCCGATCACCGGCAGTCCCGAGGCGGAGCTGATCAGGATCCGTGAGGCACTGGACGCCGTCGCGGAGGAACTGCTTTCGCGTGCAAAGACAGTCGAGGGCGTATCGGCGGAGATCCTGACGACGTCGGCTGCGATGGCGCGCGATGCGGGCATCGTGAAGGCGGCCAAGGCGAACCTGGAATCGGGGCTGCCGACCGCACACGCCGTCGCAGTTGCCTTCGACGCATTCTGTGAAAAGCTCACGGCGCTCGGTGGGTACATGGCCGAGCGGGCAACGGATTTGCGCGATCTCGGGCAGCGAGCCGTGGCCGTTCTTCGCGGGGAACCGATGCCCGGAATCCCCGCTCCCGGTCATCCGTACATCCTGGTGGCGCGCGACCTCGCTCCGGCAGATACAGCGACGTTGGGCAACAGTGACGTGGTCGGATTGTTGACTGCCGAAGGAGGTCCGACCAGCCACACCGCAATCTTGGCGAAGTCGCTCGGAATCCCGGCCGTGGTCAACTGCTCGGGAACCGATCTGCTGGCGGAGGGAAAACTCCTCATCCTCGACGGCACCACCGGGACGGTCACCATCGATCCCTCGGCAGAAATGCGCGAGCGCGCTGTCCTCGAAGCATCGTTCGTGGCAGAGCAGTCAGCTTCGGCACATGGTCCAGGACGCACGCGTGACGGGTTCGCGGTGAGGTTGTCGGCCAACATCGGAACCCTCGAGGACGCCGCGCGGGCCGGGGCGGCGGATTGTGAGGGCGTCGGACTGTTCCGTACCGAATTCTCGTATCTCGGGCGCCACGACGCACCTTCGGTGGAGGAGCAAGCGCAGACGTATGCGTCGGTGCTCGGGCACTTCGCCGGACAGAAGGTGGTGGTCCGCACTCTCGATTCGGGTTCGGACAAGCCGTTGCCGTTTCTCGATCTCGGGGTCGAGGAGAATCCGGCCCTTGGTATCCGCGGACTTCGTGTCGGCACGGTCTATCCCGACACCCTCATCAGTCAGCTCGACGCCCTCGCGGCGGCAGGCACCGCGACGGGCGCCGATCTGTGGGTGATGGCGCCGATGGTAGCCACTGCCGACGAGGCGAAAGACTTTGCAGAACTTGCGCGTTCGCGGGGGATCGGCAAGGTCGGAGCAATGATCGAGATTCCAGCTGCCGCGTTGCGAGCGAAGGATATCCTCGAGCACCTCGATTTTGTCAGTATCGGCACCAACGATCTGAGCCAGTACACCTGCGCCGTGGATCGTATGGCCGGAGGCCTGGCGCAACTGCTCGATCCGTGGCAGCCGGCGGTCCTCGATCTGATCGCGATGGTCGGTCAGGCGGGCGCCGACGCCGGGAAACCTGTTGGTGTGTGCGGAGAATCCGCGTCGGACCCGCTGTTGGCTCCGGTTCTGGTCGGTTTGGGCGTGACGAGTCTGTCGATGTCGGTCCCGGCATTGGGCGCAGTTCGCGCGCAACTGGCCTCTCTCGATCTGGCGGTGTGCAAGGACATGGCCGCTGCGGCGCGGGGCGCGCGAAACCCGCTCGAGGGTAGAGCAGCTGTCGCGCGGATTCGCGAGTCAGCATGAGTACATCAGGCTCGGCTGCTGTCGGCGATCCGCTCGTACTGCGGGGAACGGTGATCGGGTCTCCGATCGGCAAGATTCACGACGGAGTTGTGGTCGCGGACGGTGAGAAGATCAGCTGGGTCGGCTCGGCTGCGGACTACATGGCGTCCGCACCGGTCGTCGTCATTCCGGAACGCACCGACACGGTGATCATGCCCGGCCTGATCGATGTCCACAGCCACGGCGCAGCTGGTGCTGGTTTCCCGAACACCGACGCCGATGGTGCGAGCCGCGCTGCGGCGCACCATGGTGAGCACGGCACGACCGGAATGCTGGCCAGCCTGGTCTCTGCACCGCGCGCAGATCTGGTCCGACAAGCAACGATGCTCGCCGATCTGGTCGAACGCGGAGAACTTCTGGGTATCCACCTCGAGGGGCCGTTCATCAACGGCGTTCGCTGCGGTGCCCAGGATCCGGCGGCGATCGTGCCCGGCGATCCGGACCTTCTCGAAGCCGTCTGTGACGCTGCGCGGGGGACCGTGCGGTCCATGACCTTGGCGCCCGAGACCGAGAACTTCGAAGAGTTGCTCGCGATCATGCGTCATCGCAATATCGTGCCGAGTTTCGGTCACACCGATGCGGACGCGGCAACGACATCGGCGCGCATCGATGCTGCGGTGCAAGGGGATTGGGCCGGTCAGATCAGCGCAACCCACCTCTTCAACGGGATGCCGCCCCTGCACCATCGATCTCCGGGTCCCGTCGCGGCGTGCCTGGCGGCTGCCGCGAGAGGCGAGATGGTGGTGGAACTGATCGCAGACGGTGTGCATCTTGCCCCCGAGACCGTGTCGATGGTCTTCGACGCTGTCGGACCGGACCAGATCGCCTTGGTCAGCGATTCGATGGCCGCGGCCGGAATGGACGACGGCGACTACCAACTCGGTGCGCTCGACGTCACGGTTGCCGAGGGAGTGGCAAGACTCGCGACCACTGACGGCAGTTCCGGTGCCATCGCCGGAGGGACTGCAAGATTGCTCGACGTGCTTCGCAGCACTGTCTTCGACGGCGGGGTCGCGCTGGAAGACGCTGTCGCAGCGGCAACTCGGAGCCCTGCGCGTCTGCTGGGGCTTGGCGACCTGATCGGATCGCTGGCCGTGGGCTGCCGAGCCGACATCCTTGTCACCGATCGTCACTTGCGCCTGGGGCGTGTACTACTCGGCGGAAAAGCCGCCGGAAAGGAACAATCATGGAAATCGTAATTCAGCCGACACCCGCGGAGGTCGACTCGACCGTCGCGGACATCGTCGAAGGCTACGTCAGAGCCGGGGCGACGACGCTTGGGCTTGCAACGGGGTCGTCGCCGATCGGAACCTATCGTGAACTGGCAGCGAGGCATCGCGATGCCGAACTCGACTTCTCGCTGGCTCGGGCGTTTCTGCTCGACGAGTACCTGGGATTGCCGAAACGCCATCCGCAGTCGTACTACTCGGTGATTCGGTCGGAGTTCGTCGATCACGTCAATCTGGATCCGGCGATGGTGTCGAGTCCCAACGGTGAAGCACCGTGCCCGGAGAAAGAGATCGCACGATACGACCAGAGCATCGCGGCGGCCGGGGGAGTGGACGTGCAGTTGCTCGGCATCGGCACCGACGGTCACATCGGCTTCAACGAACCAGGATCGTCGTTGACCTCGAGAACTCGCGTGAAGACGCTGACCGAGCAGACCCGGATCGACAACGCACGCTTTTTCGACGGGGTGGACGACGTCCCACACCACGTGCTGACCCAGGGCCTCGGAACCATCAGCGATGCAAGGCATCTGGTGATGATCGCGACCGGAGAAGGTAAGGCCGATGCGATCGCCGCAGCCGTCGAAGGTCCGTTGTCTGCGTTCTGCCCGGCTTCGGTGATGCAATTGCATCGCCATGTCACCGTCGTGATCGACGAAGCTGCGGCCAGTTCGCTCAAACTTGCCGACTACTACCGGTATGCGCTCGAGCACAAGCCGTCGTGGCAGTCCTTCTGACATGACGGTTCTGGAGCTGGCGGTGCAGGACGTGCGGGGGGCGAGGATCGCACGTTCGGTAGGAGCGACTCGAGTCGAGTTGTGTGCGGCGCTCGGTCCGACGGGGGGATTGACGCCAAGCATTGGAGTGATCGAGGCAGCGTCGGAAGTGGGGATCGCGGTTCACCCGCTGATCCGTCCGCGCGCCGGAGGTTTTGTGTTCTCACCCGACGAAGTGTGGGTGATGGAGCACGACGTACGTGCGGCCGTGGCCGGTGGAGCTTCCGGCATCGTGGTCGGCGCGCTGACAGAAGACAATACGATCGACACCGTGGTGCTGCGTCGCATCATCGGATGCGTGGACCGTGCGAGGGTCGAGGTGACGGTACATCGTGCGATGGACGTGGTGGCCGACCGACTGACCGCGCTGGACGAACTGATCGACCTGGGCGTGACCCGCGTGCTGACGTCCGGGGGTGCGGATACCTGCAGCGAGGGTCTCGACGAGATCGGTCGCGTGGTCGAACATGCCGCAGGCCGGATCCAGATCATGGCCGGTGGCGGAATAACCGTCGACGACATCCCGGCAATCGCCGCAGTCGGCGTCGATGCGGTGCATCTCTCGGCACGCAAAGTTGTCGCGGTGTCCGGTGGCCCGGGCGGGGGATCGGACGGATACGACGTCACCGATGCAGTAGTCGCGCAGGAAGCGGCAGCCGCGCTCCGCGCTGTGCGCCTTTATTAACCCCCCGCGGTTAATAAAGGCGCACAGCCCTTGGGCTCTAGACATACATGGACATCCAACTATAGGATGGTAGACATATTCACTGCTGCCTCCTGGGCGGTCCATACGAGCAAGGAACGGGTTAGCACAATGGTTGAAAATGCGACGGTTCACGAGTTGACGCACTTCGTCGGTGGCAAGCGTGTTCCCGGGACATCTGATCGATTTGCGGACGTGTTCGATCCCAACACCGGCAAGGTGCAGGCCCGCGTCCCCCTCGCGAGCAAGGCCGAGACCGAAGCCATCATCGCCAATGCCGAAGAGGCGCAGCAGGTGTGGGCAGCATTCAACCCGCAGAAGCGCGCCCGCGTGCTGATGAAGTTCCTGCAGCTCGCTCAGGCCGAGATGGATTCTCTGGCCCGCCTCCTCTCGTCCGAGCACGGCAAGACCGTCGCCGACGCCAGGGGTGACATCCAGCGTGGCCTCGAGGTCATCGAGTTCGCCGTCGGCGCTCCGCACCTGCTCAAGGGTGAATTCACCGAGAGTGCCGGCACCGGCATCGACGTGTACTCCATGCGTCAGCCGCTCGGCGTCGTCGCAGGCATCACGCCCTTCAACTTCCCCGCGATGATCCCGCTGTGGAAGGCCGGCCCCGCCCTCGCCGCCGGTAACGCCTTCATCCTCAAGCCCTCCGAGCGTGACCCCTCCGTCCCGCTGCGACTGGCCGAGCTGTTCCTCGAAGCCGGACTGCCTGCGGGTGTGTTCAACGTGGTCAACGGTGACAAGGAAGTTGTCGACGTCCTGCTCACCGACGATCGCATCAAGGCTGTCGGCTTCGTCGGCTCCACGCCGATCGCTCAGTACATCTACGAGACGGCCGCAGCTCACGGCAAGCGCGCACAGTGCTTCGGTGGCGCCAAGAACCACGCCATCGTCATGCCGGACGCCGACCTCGACGAGGTTGCCGACGCCCTGATCGGTGCAGGCTACGGCAGTGCCGGTGAGCGTTGCATGGCCATCTCGGTTGCCGTTCCCGTCGGCGAGGAGACCGCGGACGCTCTTGTCGCGAAGCTGAAGGAGCGCGTCGCGAAGCTCAAGATCGGTCGCAGTGACGACGAAGGCGTCGATTTCGGACCGCTCGTTTGCCAGGATGCCCTCGACCGCGTCAACAACTACGTGCAGATCGGCATCGACGAGGGCGCAACGGCAGTCGTCGACGGCCGCGGCTTCACCCTCGAAGGCCACGAAGGTGGATTCTTCGCCGGCGCAACCCTGTTCGACAACGTCACCTCGGACATGCGCATCTACAAGGAAGAGATCTTCGGACCTGTCCTTCAGGTGGTTCGCGCTGCCGATTACGAAGAGGCACTGCGTCTTCCGACCGAACATGAGTACGGCAACGGCGTCTCCATCTTCACCCGCGACGGCGACACCGCGCGTGACTTCACCGCTCGCGTCAACGTCGGCATGGTCGGCGTCAACGTGCCGATCCCGGTCCCGATCGCGTACCACACCTTCGGTGGCTGGAAGCGCTCCGGCTTCGGTGACCTGAACCAGCACGGTCCCGACTCCTTCCGCTTCTACACCAAGACCAAGACGGTGACGCAGCGTTGGCCTTCCGGCAAGAAGGAAGAGACCAATCACTTCGTCATCCCCACGATGAACTGATCGGACTACCTTCCATGTTTACTCTGACCGATGACGAGCGGGCGATTCGTGACACTGCCCGCGACTTCGCGGCCGAGCATCTGGCACCGAATGCGGTGGAGTGGGATCAGACCAAGCATTTCCCGGTGGACGTTCTCCGCAAGGCGGCGTCCCTGGGGATGGGCGGGATCTACATTCGCGAGGATGTCGGTGGCAGTGAACTGACCCGCGTCGACGCCGCTCGGATCTTCGAGGAGCTCGCCAAGGGAGATCCGTCGATCGCCGCGTACATCTCCATCCACAACATGGTCACGTGGATGATCGACCAGTTCGGCAACGACGAACAGCGCCACAAGTGGGTACCCGGACTCTGCTCGATGGATCAACTGGGCAGTTACTGCCTGACCGAACCCGGTGCAGGTTCCGACGCGGCCGGCTTGAGCACCAAGGCCGTTCGTGACGGCGACGACTACATCCTCAACGGCGTCAAGCAGTTCATCTCTGGCGCAGGCACTTCCGACGTGTACGTCGTGATGGCACGCACCGGATCTGCCGGTGCCAAAGGGATCTCGGCGTTCATCGTGCCCAAGGATTCGCCCGGACTGTCGTTCGGTGCCAACGAGGTCAAGATGGGCTGGAACGCGCAGCCCACCCGTCAGGTGATCTTCGAAGACGTGCGAGTTCCTGCCGCCAACATGCTCGGTGAAGAGGGCAGCGGCTTCCGCATCGCTATGAAGGGTCTCAACGGCGGCCGGCTGAACATCGCCGCCTGCTCGGTCGGTGGGGCCCAGGCGGCGCTGGAGAAGGCAGTCGCATATCTGGTGGACCGCAAAGCTTTCGGTTCGGCACTGATCGAGTCGCAGGCCCTGCAGTTCCAGCTCGCCGACATGCGTACCGAACTCGAAGCGGCCAGGACGTTGCTGTGGCGCGCCGCTGCCGCACTCGAAGACGGAGCGTCCGACGTCGTGGAGTTGTGTGCGATGGCCAAGCGCTTTGCCACCGACACCGGGTTCGACGTAGCCAACAAGGCTCTCCAGCTTCACGGCGGGTACGGCTATCTTGCTGAGTACGGGATCGAGAAGATCGTCCGCGATCTTCGGGTTCATCAGATCCTCGAAGGCAGCAACGAGATCATGAGGGTGGTCATCGCGCGAAGCGTGGTCGCATCAGGTCAGGGAAAGCAAGGAGCAGCATGAGCGACGAGCTCGAGGTATTGATCGAAAAGCGTGACGGACTGGGGCTCATCACCCTCAACCGGCCCAAGGCGATCAACGCCCTCAACCACTCGATGGTCAAGGCGATGGCCAAGGCACTCGCGGAATGGAAGTCCGACGACGACGTCAAGGCGGTCGTACTCACGGGCGCCGGCGAGCGTGGTCTGTGCGCCGGCGGCGACATCGTCTCGATCTACCACGACGCCAAGGACGGCAAGACCGGTTCGCTCGATTTCTGGCGTGAGGAGTACATCCTCAATTCCGAGATCGCGAACTACCCGAAGCCGTACGTCGCAATCATGGACGGGATCGTCATGGGCGGCGGCGTCGGAGTGTCCGCACACGGCGACATTCGCATCGTGACCGAGCGCTCGATGATCGGAATGCCCGAGACCGGAATCGGTTTCATCCCTGACGTGGGCGGAACTTACCTGCTCTCGCGTGCTCCCGGTGAACTCGGAACGCACATCGCGCTCACCACGGCGCGACTGAGCGCCGGCGATGCCATCGCAGCAGGCTTCGCGGATCACTTCATCCCGTCGGAGAACATCGAGACGTTCATCGCCGCACTCGCGTCGTCTTCGGTTGCCGACGCCGTGGCGCAGTACGCGGAGCCGGCTCCGGTGTCGGAACTGTTGGCCCAGCAGAGCTGGATCGACGCCGCGTACTCTGCCGACGACGTCTCCACCATCGTCGAGCGTCTTCGAGCGAGTGGAATCCCCGAGGCGGAGAAGGCAGCGGAGCAGATTCTCGGCAAGTCTCCGATTGCACTGTCGGTGACCCTGCGATCCCTGCGACATGCCAAGGAAGCAGCAAGCTTGGAAGAAGTCCTCAACGAGGAGTTCCGGGTCTCGACGGCAGCGCTCGCCTCACACGACCTGGTCGAGGGTATTCGCGCCCAGGTAGTCGAGAAGGACCGAAACCCGAAGTGGTTGCCGGCAACCCTCGAAGATGTCACGGCTGAATCCGTCGATGCCTACTTCGCCCCGCTGGGCGACAACGAGCTCGGACTCACCCCTCAACCGCAAGGCAACTGATCACCGCCGAAGGAGCATCACTAATGAGCACCATTGGATTTATCGGACTCGGTCACATGGGTGGCCCGATGGCGGCCAATCTCGTCAAGGCCGGACACAAGGTCGTCGGTTTCGATCTGGCACCCGCGGCGCTGGAGCAGGCAGTCAAAGACGGTGCATCGGTAGCGGATTCGGCGGTCGATGCCGTTCGCGGTGCCGACGTCGTGATCACGATGCTGCCGAGCGGTAAGCATGTTCTGGGTCTGTACGAAGAGCTGCTGCCGGTGGCAACACCGGGCACGCTGTTCATCGACTGTTCCACCATCGACGTCGCCGACGCCCGCGAGGCACACGACAAGGCCGAAGCGGCCGGTCACCGCAGCGTCGACGCACCGGTCTCCGGTGGAGTCGTCGGGGCTACCGCAGGCACGCTGGCATTCATGGTCGGCGGTTCCGAAGCTGACTTCCAGGCCGCGTCACCGTTGCTGGACGTGATGGGCCGCAAGGTCGTTCACTGCGGCGACGCCGGTGTCGGCCAGGCTGCCAAGATCTGCAACAACATGATCCTCGGCATTTCGATGATCGCGATCAGCGAGGCATTCGTGCTGGGCGAGAAGCTCGGCCTGAGCAACCAGGCGCTCTTCGACGTGGCGTCCAACGCCTCGGGGCAGTGCTGGGCACTGACCACCAACTGCCCGGTACCGGGACCGGTGCCCACCAGCCCGGCCAACAACGACTACCAGCCCGGCTTTGCTGTCGCGCTGATGGACAAGGACCTCGGTCTGGCTGCAAATGCGCTGCGCAACAACGGCGTCGATGCGGAGATCGGGCTCAAGGCCGCGGAACTCTACAGTCGCTTCCACGCCGCGGGCGGTGGCGGTCAGGACTTCTCTGCCATCATCAACGACATCCGTGACCGTTCGACCGAAGGACAGTAGTGACCGACTTCAACACCATCATCCTCGAGCGTAAGGGTCGCGTCGGCGTCATCACGCTCAACCGCCCGAAGGCTCTCAACGCCCTGAACTCCGAGCTGATGAACGAGGTCGTCGCCGCGGTTGCCGACCTCGAAGCGGACAACGGCATCGGAGCCATCCTGATCACCGGTTCCGAGCGCGCCTTCGCCGCCGGCGCCGACATCAAGGAAATGCAGTCCAAGACGTACATGGACGCATACGTCGAAGATTTCTTCACTCCTTGGGACCGCGTCGCAGCAGCTCGTAAGCCGCTGATCGCCGCAGTCTCCGGGTACGCGCTCGGTGGTGGCTGCGAACTGGCGATGCTCTGCGATTTCATCATCGCTTCGGATACCGCGAAGTTCGGCCAGCCCGAGATCAAGCTCGGTGTCATTCCGGGTATCGGTGGCTCACAGCGCCTTACGCGCGCCGTGGGTAAGGCCAAGGCCATGGAGCTGTGCCTGACCGGCCGCAACATGGACGCAGAAGAGGCCGAGCGCGCAGGCCTGGTTGCCCGGATCGTTCCGGCCGCCGATCTGCTCGACGACGCATTGAAGACCGCAACCACCATCGCCGAGATGTCGCTGCCGATTGCGATGATGGCCAAGGAAGCGGTCAACCGTTCCTTCGAGACCACACTCGCCGAGGGCGTCCGCTTCGAGCGTCGGGTGTTCCACTCGACCTTCGCGACGGAGGATCAGAAGGAAGGCATGACCGCGTTCGTGGAGAAGCGGTCCGCCGAGTTCAAGCACCGCTGAAATTCGTTAGCGCTGAACTTTCGAACAGCTGAAACTGCCCTCACACTCGTCGAGAGTGTGAGGGCAGTTTCTTTGTGTGTACGGGTCGTCGGTTCACCACTTGGTGGGCGCGCCGCCGGTGTCGAAGTCACCCGCAGTCTTGCGAAGTTCAGTGAGGATCGTCACCAATTGCTCGAGCTTGTCCTGCTGGAGTCCGGGGTGTGCGAACACTTTGCTGTTGAGCATTTCAGTGGCTTCGAGGGCCAGCGCGCGACCCGCGTCGGAGATCTCGATGAGCGTCGCACGTCGATCGCTGGGATGCGGGACCCGTCTGACCAGCTCCGCTTTCTCCAAGCGGTCGACGGCATTGGTGACGCTGGTGGGGTGAACCTGGAGTCGGGCGCTTGCCTTGGCCATCGGGAGGGCGCCCGACCTGGTGAAGGTGAGAAGCGTCAGCAGTTCGTAGCGGGCGAAGGTCAGCCCGAGAGGCTTGAGTACCTCTTCGACCCGCGCCATCATGATCTGCTGCGCACGCATCACCGACGTGACCGCAGCCATACCGTCGGCGACATCGCTCCAACCGTGCTTCGTCCACTGACGATGCGCCTCTTCGATGGGGTCGAGGGGGAGCGGCGCGGGGGGAGACATAAGTTCGATCATCCCATGCTGGCAAGCGGTCGGGTGCCTTGTCTGATTGTGTGTCGCAGCCGCTTACGTCTGTAGAGTCCCACGGGTGATTTCAATCCTCGTAGCGGGTGGCGTCTCGTTGTTCGTCGCGCTCTTCCTGACTCCGTTTCTCATTCGTGTGCTTTCGCGGCAGGGGCTCGGGCACGAGATTCGGATCGAGGGTCCGCAGAGTCATCAGGGCAAGCGTGGCACCCCGTCGATGGGCGGCATCGCGATCATCGCCGGCATGTGGGCGGGCTACCTGGCGGCACACATCATCGGTTTCGGCTCGCGGCTACCGCGGTTGTCTGCATCCGGTTGGCTGGTTCTCGCGCTGGCGACGTCACTGGGAATCGTCGGCTTTCTCGACGACTTCATCAAGATCCGCAAGAAGCGCAATCTCGGGCTGAACAAGACGGCAAAGACCGTCGGTCAGTTGGCGAGCGCCATCATCTTCGGCATTCTGTTCCTGCAGTTCTCCAACAACAACGGAGTCACCCCCGGAAGCCAGTACCTGTCCCATGTGCGAGATATCTCGGTGTTCTCCATGGGTGCCATCGGCTTTGTGGTCTTCTTCTGCATTCTGGTGTTCGCCTGGTCCAACGCCGTCAATTTCACCGACGGTCTCGACGGTCTCGCGGCCGGTTCGATGGGCATGATCCTGGGGACCTACGTCGTCATCGCCGGTTGGCAGTACCGGAACTCGTGTGTCCTCGAGCCTGCCGCCGGTTGCTACGACGTTCGTGACCCCCTGGATCTCGCTATCGTCGCTGCCGCGGCAGGCGGGGCGTGCCTCGGCTTCCTCTGGTGGAATGCCGCCCCGGCTCAGATCTTCATGGGTGACACCGGCTCCTTGGCGCTGGGCGGCCTGGTGGTCGGCCTGTCCGTCACGACGCACACCGAGTTGCTAATGGTCATCATCGGCGCCCTGTTCGTGGCTGAGATCCTGTCGGTGATCATCCAGGTTCTGGTCTTCCGATCGTCCGGCCGACGCGTATTCAAGATGGCCCCGATCCATCATCACTTCGAGTTACTCGGTTGGCCGGAAACCGTCGTGATCGCAAGATTCTGGATCTTCGTCGCGATCTCGTGCGTCCTGGGACTTGCCACCTTCTACAGCGAGTGGTTCTCCGCTGCCGGTTAGACCGATTCACTCTTTCGGGTCGTATCACTCTTTCGGGTCGTAGCCAGAAGAGCGACCAGACCGAGCGACACACACGCCGTCATCGTGACGGCCAGTGCTGTGCTCGTGTTTCCCAGCAGGCCGACGGCCGGCGCGATGGCCGCACCGACGCCGAACTGGAATGCACCGAGCATTGCCGCGGCAGTACCGGCCGCTTCGCCGTGACGAGCGAGCGCCAGTGCCGGGGCGTTGGGAAGAACGAACCCGATGGCACCGGCCATGACCCACAGTGCGATCACGAATCCGGCGAGCCCGCCCAGTTCCAGGACCGCGACAGCAATGACGACGGCCCCGGAGACAACGGCAGCCACGAGGGCCCACTTGGTGATCTGCTGAGGAGTCCAGCGATCGAGCAGTCGGACGTTGACCTGCGAAGCACCGATCAACGCAATCGCGCCCGCACTGAAGAGCAGCGCGAACTCCTGCTGATTGAGGCCGTACTGATCTTGATAGACAAACGACGCGCCTGAGACATACGCGAACAACGACGCCATACCGACGCTGGAGACGAGCGTCAGGACCATGAACGTGCGGTCGCCGAGCAGCGAACCGTAGGCGCGGAGAACCGACTTCAATCCGCTCGGGCGACGCTTTTCCTTCGGCAGTGTTTCGGACAGTCCGAAAGCACCGATCATCGCTGTGCCGACGCCGATCAGTGCCAGGACGACGAAGATCCCGCGCCAGTCGAGGGCGACGAGGAGGACGCCACCGATGCTGGGCGCCAGGATCGGCGCAACGCCGAGCACGAGCATCAGCCGACTCATCACGACGGCAACGGTGTTACCGCTGTAGAGGTCGCGGACGATCGCCATGGTGACCACTGCCGCGGCCGCCGCGCCCATGCCCTGGAAAACCCGCAGGATGCCGAGGACCGCGATGCTCGGTGCGAAGACCGCCAGCAGCGAAGCCAGGATGTGCACACCGATCCCGGCGAGCAGCGGCTTCTTGCGGCCGAGAGTGTCCGAGAGCGGCCCGACCAACAGCTGTCCGAGTGCGAGGCCGATGAGAGTTCCGGTGATCGTCAGCTGAACCGTTGACGACGAGACCCCGAGATCGGCGCCGATATCCGGCAGCGCGGGCAGGTACATGTCGATGGTGAAGGGCCCGAGCGCAGTCATGGAACCGAGGGCAAGAATCTTCCCGACGCTGGGCTTACGGTCGACACTGCTCATTTCCAGCGGGGCTGCCTCTATGGGCGGGGCTGCCTTCACGGGCGGGGCAACGGCGGTGTTCTCGGCACTCATGAAACCTTCTGGGTTGTCTGGGTCTGGCGAACTGCTCGGTCGTTCGGGCGAAATTCGTATGATCTGCGCCCGCCGAGGGAGTCAGCATCGAGACTGACCGATTTGTTCCCGAAGGGCTCGCAGTTTTCCCAGAGACTGGAACGGCGGGTGGGATCGCACTCGAATCATGCTGAGCGGAACTGTGGTTCGACGCCGTGATTTCAGGGCAGAGTTACTCACTGACGCGGGTGTGGCTGAGTGGCTAGACACCGGCCTGCAAAGCCGTTCACACGGGTTCGAGTCCCGTCATCCGCTCAGGCGTCGGGGCTGGCCAACACGGTCAGCCCCGATTCGTATTCGCAGGTGAGAGTGCTATTTCTTGCACCGTTGCGTAGTTGCGGAGAGTGGTTGCCTACGGTCGGATTACCTGTTGCGCATCTGCTGCGGAGGTACAACGGAGGTACGGCGGTCGCCTTGGTTGAGCGTGGTGCAGCGGGGCAAGTGTGGGTTAGCCTGGCACCCGGTACGGCACTGCAGGGCAGCGCCCCAGCCGCCGGTAGCCAACCCCAGGTCAGAGGCCGGGCAAATCGCAATCTTTTCCTGCGCGGCAGTCCCGCGTCGTACTTCAGTTCGGTCGGAGACCGGCTTTCCGGAACTAGAGCAGGTGCTCGGTTCTATCGCCAGTCTTACAGCGATTTTTCGCTGATCACCGAATTGGAGCAACCAATGACCACTACTCGTCCAGCCGATACCCGCACTTGGAATTCCCGGCCGTTGTTCGCACACCCCGCTCGCGACGCCACCTTGGCAACCGTCGAGGCCACTGCTGCATTGTTTGCCTTCGGCGGCGACGGTGGTTATTCCTCGCAGGGCGACGTACTGGTGAATCAGACCGCAGACGGTGTCGATCTGGCGAGCATCTGGAACGAAGTCGCCACGGCGATGTCTCGCTACAACCGTGAGCGATCTGCCCTGGCCTCTCTGATCAGCTACTCGACAACGGCTGTCGCCGATGCGATTCCGCAACAGGTCGCAGCTGAAAACTTCGAAGAAGCATCGGAGTTCGGCGAGCCGGAAGGTATTCACAGCAACCCCGACGCGCTCCTTTTCGGCTACGACTTCACGGACTACGACCTCGCGTCACGTATGACCTGGAAGTTCCTTCGAGCCGCATCAGCAGAACAGGTAAGGGCCAGCATCAATAGTGCGCTCGAGGCCGACAACCGCAAGGTCACCGGGACAGTGCTGCGGCGGTTGTTCAACCCGGCGCAGGGGCTGAACGAGCATGGCCACCGTGTTTTCGGCCTGTGGAACGGTACCGACGGCATGACGCCGCCCCCGCATGCTGGGAGGACGTTTCTGGCGAGCAACTCGCACTATCTTGCGTCTGGGAATGCAGTGGTTGATCCGGGCGACTTGGTGGACGCGATCAATCAGGTGCGCAGCAAGGGATTCGGCACGAGCGGTAACACTCGCCTAATCGTTCTCTGCAATCCTGCAGAGGCTGAAGAGATATCGACGTTCCGTGCTGGGATCGAGACCAACGGGGTTGTCAGCAAGTTCGACTTCACTCCGTCGGCCAGCGCCCCGGCCTACTTGACGACCGAGAATATCGTCGGTCAAGTTGCTCCAGCGGAGTTCGGTGGTCTGGAAGTTTCCGGCAGCTACGGACCTGTGTGGATTATCCCCAGCTACTTTGTGCCACAGGGTTATCTGGCCGTAGTTGCGACAGGTAGGCCGAATAGCAAGCTGAATCCTGTTGCTTTCCGCCAGCATACGAACCCCGCATATCAGGGCCTCAGGCTCTTGGCTGGCCGTGACCAGCGGTACCCGCTGCAGGACAGCTTCTTTCAGCGGAGTTTCGGCTGTGGTGTTCGATACCGCTCTGCTGCGTGCGTGGTTCAGGTAACTGCTGGTACGACCTACACCGCGCCGACTTGGGCGTGGTCGTGATGGCGCGCAACTCTGAAGCGGTTGCAGGCGAATATGGTTGGGGTCCAGGGTTGACGCCCCCGGGCCTGGAGAATGCCTCACTCAGCAAGGGCGGTCGCTATCGCGGCAAGACGCCTCCGATGAGCGATCCCGCTGGTCTACGCGCGTTAGCCGGCGAACTCGCTGCGAGAGGCGGTGGATGATATGGCCCGGAAGAGAAATCAGCGCCGAGACCGCCTTGGCCGGTTCTCTGGCGCGGGGACGAAGATCGCTTCTACGGCCAAGGGTGCTCGCACTGCGACCAAGGCTGCGACGAAGACCGGAGCCAAGAAAGTGGTGACGGGTATCGGCAACAGTTACGTGCCGGGTTCCTTCTCCAGGAATCTTGCGGTCGGCCAGAGCGGCGAATTCAAGGGCATGAAGGTCGGTGCTGAGTTCAAGACGCCGAAGGGTCGGGGCGTGGTTGTAAAAGGAGCCGTGGGGTATCACGGCAAGCCGAACCGCCGTTTCGATATCACGCCCAGTTTGGACGCTCAGCAAAAGAAGCTGACCGTCACGGCCACGCCCAACCCCAACCGCAGAGCTGCCGCAGGTACGAAATTGAAGCGGTAGTGCTTGACGTTTGTGCCGGGTGCGCGCGTGTGTGTACCCGGCACAGCACACCTCCACACACGCTCGGTGGGCCGGTCTAAAGGGTGTTGCATCCCTGCAGTTGCCAGCCGCGCCACGCGCAACGGCACGGCAATGAACCCCGTCGAACTAATCCCTCGGCGGGGTTCAGTCGTTTTCAGTAGGGAGCGGTAGATCGTCCAGGAGCTCACCGGGAGTGGTCTGCAATCCGGCAGCAAGTTTGAGAATGTTCTCAATGCGGGAGCTTCGTTGTCCTCGTTCCACCTGGCCAAGATGTGTGAAGCGAATGCCGATGTGGTCGGCGGCGACTTCCTGGCTCCAGCCAAGAGCAACCCGCCTGGCTCTCGCACGAACGCCAAACTCCGCCAATGTGGCGTTGATTGGTGGTTTGAGGGTAGGCATCGCCAGACAGCACATACGTCTAGGGCGTAATCGTCCAGAGCGTAAACATCGTATTAGCTGTTCAAGCTCATAAACGGTGTGCATATGATTCAGCTGCGATCCCATTTGGAGGGTCGCCAAGACTTAGGGGAACAAATGAAACGGTGGACTCTGGCGATGAGCGTGACTGCTGCGCTGTGTATTGCTGGATGCAGTGGTGTGGACGACGGAGCGAGCGACGAAACGATGGCCTCGCTAAATTCCAAGGTGCAGACAACTTCGGCGCCAACGTCATCAGTGCGGGCAGCGGCAGTAAACGCAACGGATTTCTGGGACGCTACGAATGCTTTCTTCAAGGGTGCAATTCCAAATGCGCGGCTGGAATTCTTGGCGCAGTCGATCTGTGGGTACTTCGATCTGGGCTACACAGAAGAGGCGCTGGTGCAAACAATTCTCAACTACCTGCGGGAGCATCATGCGGACGATGCGCCGTACCAGATTTTCGGTTGGGATAAATTTGATGCTGGGGTGTTGGTCGTCGACTCGGGTCGCTACTACTGCCCAGAGCATGCAGCGAAGGTCTTGAATTAGCAGATACCCTCGTGCGGTCGATCAATTGCGAGACTGCGACTCAGTAGGCACAGACCCATGTTCGACCTTGAACCCCGCTACCTTCGCGGCGGGGCTTTGTCGTGTTCTGCGTCCACTCGGACGCACTCCTTGAGTTTCCTCGCGCACAGTTGCGGAGCTTTTCTTCAATTGAGGCCGCCTCCGTGGATTTCAGGCCGCAAATCACAGCAGTTGGCAAATTGGCAAATTGAGACAAGATTTTCGAAAACTGTTGTGCTGGAACGACTATCAACGCACTAGGGCTTGCGGGCCACGCCTCTCACGCTACGGTGGTGGCAGCACCAAAAGCGGCCACCACCGCGCCTGGTGCGGCCAATGTCGTGGCTGAGCAAACGCTTAGTGACATACCGAGAGCAAGCCTGACCGAGCGAAGATAGCGGGTGCCTTCCGAGGCAAGTCCGATCACTGTTGGCTCAAGGAACGGCCCACGACTAGCCGGGATGAAATCGGAACTCCCAGGTTTCCATCAATAACGATGGTCTCCTGCGATTTTTTGCGTTTCAGGAGACCCGATAAGGGAGTTTCCCATGAGTCAGCAGGCAGTAGCAAGCCCAATCGCCCGAACAGGCGAAGCGCCTCGTCGGCGACCGTTCGTCAATCGTGACGGGCTCAACCCCCTACCGACGATCAAGGGCCGCGAAGGCGCTTTTACGTTCATCCGCGAACAAACTCGGAGTGCCGATGGCCCCTACTAGGCTGCGGACGGCGATCGATCGACGCGAACTGCCCGTCTACAAGATCAGCGGGTGGAATGTGATGGCCGAGCGTGACCTTTTTGACTGGATCTTGAGCCTTGCGCACACCGGAAAGTTCGGTGCCGCATGACTTCTCACACGCTGGCTGAGCTCCGAAAGGCGTTCCCTGCGTTGGATGCCCGCGAACGCGGGGACTATGCCGCGTTACGACAGGCGCATCCATTGGTGGATCAGCGAAACGCGGCGACAAATCCGCACGCGAAAGTGATCCTGGCTGGCGGTGTAGTCGAGACTCGACCAGCGCGCAAGCTGTCACCGGCTGCACGGGAGCATTCTGTAATCAGCGCGGGGCTTGATCGGGCGAAGGCGATTGCGCCGAGAGTAGACATGGTCGGGTTGCGCGGCACTGACTGCGTGTACGGCAACACCGGTCGACGGCCCTTGCCTGAGCGACCTGGCGACGTTCGTTACACCGTGGAGCAGCTACGGGCGGAGGAACGTGAGCGACGACAGATCACCGCGAAGCAGCAACGCCTCCTCGATGCGGGCCATGAGCAGATGCTTGATGTGCTCGAGTACGGCGGCCAGCCAATTGGTCTCGTGGTGTTCCATTTCCGGGAGTGGACTGAGCACGACGGAGCCCTGGCTTGGCCGGTTGCGCCTGATAGCTCGGGGCGGCGGCTCGTCAGCCAGGTGACGATGATGAGCCACCATTGCTCCTGGTGCGCGGACCGTTCGCCGACCCCGCTGGACGACTATCTGCTGGTGGATACGGGACTGCTGCGGGTCTTTCCGACCTGCGATAAATGCAGGTCGGGGTTCGATCGGGACTCCGTTTGCCGCGGACTCGATTGGCATACCCGCAGCGACGACTGGACGGCTGTCGTTGGCTATCCGTCGGATGAGTACATCTGACTAGCGCCGTTGCGCACCCTGCAATGTGGCTGCTAGGTGCCCGTTCGCAGGTGCCTGAGCTCCGCGCGGGTGGCTTTACGGGCCCTGCCTATACGCCCAAGTACGTGGCGGCGACGTCAACGTAGCTACAGATAGAAAAGAAGTCGCCGACCTGGTGTTGGGCAGCAGGTCGGCGACTCTCTTACCGAAGAACACTCCCAGAACAAGGACCATTGTGGCCAATAATACATCTGCCCGTGCCGTGCTGCTACCTCGTAAAACTAAGCAGCGCAGTAAATTTCGAATGCAGAACATAGATGAGTTGCCGAGTTCCCCGGAGATATCCGATCTACGGGTTCCGGGCGGAGTGAACGAAATGACTCTGCAAGTCGCAGCCTTGGCCTATGCCAAGGCGGGTTGGTTCATTCTGCCGGTCAAACCCGGGACCAAGCACCCTGGCAGTGTCGTCGGGAACGGATGGCCGAGCCCTGTCCTCGCGCGATCCCGACCAGATTCGAAAATGGTGGTGGGACAGGAACCCGGCCTACGGAATCGCTTTGCACGCAGGGCGATCTGGGGCGGTGATCTTCGACTTAGATAACGGCGCACTAGATGAGCTGCCATCCGACCTGCGCGACGGGTTAGCTAACGGCATATGCCAGCTCAGCCGCAAAGACAACCCTGATCGTGGTCACTATCTGTTCCTCAACGATGACGGGTATGGCAACAGTGTTGGTACGTTTGCGCCGTTCGGTGATGTGCGCGGTAAGAATGGCGTCATCATCGCGGCCCCCACACCACACGTTGACGATGACGGTGACTACCGGTGGGTACGGATGGGCGAGGTTTCGACTCTGCCCGACGGATTGCGTGTGTGTCTACGTGCAGCGTCGGAGAACGAAGCGCCGCCGATGACGAACGTCGAGTTAGACGAGTTCTTCGCCGACTATGCTGCCAATCGTCGCCCTGGCGCGCTAGCAGGTGCACGAAAAGTATTCGAGCAGAATGTCGATGGAGGAATGTCCCGGCATGGGGCACTTGTGAATGCGCTGCCGATGGCCGACCGCGAGGCGATTGCCGGATGCTATCCGGCTGAACTGGCGACTGCTGAACTGCAAGAAGCGTTTATCGCGTCGTTCGTCGATCGGAGCGCTGGAAGTGGTCGCAATCGGCCGGCTCCTGACGAGTTTGCTCGCACGGCTCGGTGGGCAGCCGCTCAGGCGTTGCTGGCTGATCCGGCCGAGACACTCGCCCGCTTGAACAGCGACAATCCAGCCGCGGCCATGATCGACGACCGTGAGTTCTGGTCAGCGCGAACCGAACTGAGCAATCTGCGGGACTTTGCGCGCTCGCGCAGGGTGGGTCCGTGGTCGATGTTTGGGGTGGTGTTGGCGCGAGCAATGGCGGTGGTTCCCCCGTGTGTTGTGTTGCCGCCCTTGGTCGGTGACCACGGCAGCTTGAACCTGTTCGTTGCTATCGCCGCGAAGTCAGGCAGTGGAAAAGGCACGTCGGAAATGGCGGCGAAAGCTGCTGTGCTGACAAGTCCCGTCGTGCATTCGGCTTCACCGGGTAGCGGCGAAGGGATTCTCAAGGAGTACGCATACAAGAAGGGTCGCGAACAGGTCGATATCCGCAATTCGGTGTTGTTCAGTGTGCCGGAGATCGACTCGTTGGCGGCGCTGAAGGGCCGTAGCGGCTCCACGCTCATGCCCGAACTGCGTAAGGCGTGGATGGGTGAGCAGTTGGGCTTCAGCTACGCCGCAGACGACAAGAAGATCCTCATCAAGGATCACCGCTACCGGATGACGATGGTTGTAGGGGTGCAGCCGGGGCGGTCGCAGACGCTGTTCGGGGATGCAGACGGTGGTACACCACAGCGATTCTTGTGGTTTCCCACCACTGATCCTGACCGGCCCCGCGAGCTCCCCGAAAACCCCGAGGTACTGAAGTTGCCGCGTTGGCCCGGAGGTGAGCTGTTGACCGAGAACGCCACGGAGACTGTGCAGTCGGCTGACGGCAAAGAGACCCGCCTCCTATTCAACGTTGCACGAATGAAGCTGAGCGATGAGCCAAACCCTGACGAGTTCCAAGTGCTTGACGTTCCGCGTTCGGCGGTGGAAGCGATTGACGCCGAAGTGGCCGCCAAGCTCGACGGCCGCGACACTGACGACCTGGACAGTCATGGATTGCTTGCGCGGCTGAAAGTAGCTGCGGCACTGATGTGGTTGGCCGGACGCACCGATGCCGTGACCGAGGAAGATTGGTATCTGGCGGGCATTGTCAAGGCGATTAGCGATCGGACTCGTGCACAGGTACGGCAGACGCTTCAGGCCAAGGCTGGAGAGGCGAACCGCAGTCGCGGTCGCGCAGAAGGCGAACGCGCGGTTGCTCAAGCCGACGCAATGGAAACAGCACTGCTCGACCGGGCACTCCAGCTCACGAGAAAGCACCTACAGAAGACCGGCGAGCTGACCCGTAAGGACGGCCGGAAGGCCCTGCGAATGGAGTTGCGAGAGTACTACGACGAGACAGCCGATCGTCTTGTGGCAGCAGGCATTGCTGATCGGATCGAAGGTCAGCAAGGTAGCTATTCCCTCGTAATGAAGCCGCTGGAGTGAGCTGTCCACACTCTCTGCGCAAGGGGGGTACAGAGGGGTACACGTACCCCCCTTGTGCGCCAAAACGGTTGCCAGCGCGCTGTAAAACCCCAGGTAGATGATGAAAATACCAATCGCGGGTATAGGACATATCTGAGGGTGGGGGGTACACGTACCCCCCGTACCCCACCTGGCCGCATGGCCCACATTTAGACAATCCACCACACAAGAAGGCTGGAAGAGAATGATCGAGAACACCTCGCACACAACGGAATTGGTCGCCAATCAGAATGCGGTAGTGGAGGTTTCGGTAGAGCCGATTCCCGACGCATCAAAGGTTGGAGAGAAGGAAGGTGCTCTCGCTACGGCGTGGTCTGACGGAAGGCAGCCAGCACGACCGTGCGCTGCGCATCGCACAACGGCGAACCCTGCCGGAGGGCTGCTATCAACGGTGGGAACGTGTGCGGCACGCACGGTGGACGCAGTCCACAGGTGAAGGCGAAAGCCCGTGTCAGATTGGAACTCGCGGCGGATCGCATGGCGAAGGAGTTGCTAGGCATCGCCACCGCCACCGCCACCGCCACCGCCACCGCCACCGCCACCGCCACCGCCGCCGACGCCCCGGCAGCGGTAGAGCTCGCGGCGATCAAAGATGCGTTGGACCGTGCGGGCTTGCGTGCGAAGACTGTCGTCTCTGTTGAGGTCGGGCCAAGCAAGCCCTTTGAGGAATTGCTTACCGAAATGATGGAAGGCGGCAGTCGATCGGAAAGCCTTGCAGCGCGCGGCGTTTCAGATGTGTTGATTCCAGATTGGATCGACGCCGAGCCGGTTGACCAGGACGACAGTGACGACCGGGAAGACATTGCCTACGTGCCGAGTCGCACTGTCCGTGAACAACCGGCCCCGGCCTCTGAACCACAGAACTCCACAAGTGGTGGACTGATGCCAATGGAAGACGCACTCAACCAGCTACGGGCAACCGCCCCACCGCTGGCACCGCAGGCGCGCCGCCGTAACCGCTAATAGACCGGCCCATCCGTCGCCGCATCGGATTTGATGGGCGCGGGTGGGCAGTTGCCCGCACCGTGGGCCGTAGCAGCTCAAATCCGAAGTCGACAGTCCACCCTCGGTGTGGTGCGAATATTCCAGCGAGACAACATAACTCACCGTCATGGGCGCAACGCCCGCCGGTATGGTTGGGGTGCAGGGGGCGCAACCACCCTTGTGTTGCAACGCCCCCCAACCTGCAAGGTAGAGAAAGGGTATGAGGATCATCGGGTACGTGCGAGTGAGTACCAAAGCGCAGGGCGACGACGGATACGGACTGGCCGCGCAGCGAGATGCGATGGAGCGTTGGTGCGAAGCCAACGGCCATGACTTGCTGACGGTAACGGTGGACGTGGTCAGCGGAGCCAAGGCCGACCTGATGCACGGCAGGTCTGTCGCCATCGCCGCGCTTGAGAACTGCGTCGCTGACGTGCTGCTGGTGCGCGCGCTGGACCGAGCAACCCGCGACCAGTTGGACGCCGCCGAACTCTTCAAGCGAGCTGAGCGATACGGCTGGCGACTGATGGACTGCAACGGTGCCGACAGCGGGGACCGAGCCAGCGCCTTGTCGCAGACGTGCGCCTGGCAGTGGCCGCAGAGGGACGTCGCAAGATCGCCGAACGCACCCGCGAAGGTTTGGAAGCCCAACGGCAGCAAGGACGTGGACGGCTGATCGCTCCGGCTACCCAGCGGCGTATCCAAGTGCTCCACGCAGAAGGGTTCGGGGCGAAGGCAATTGCTTCGCGTCTCACTGACGAAGGTGTCCTCACTGCCACCGGAGGCGACACCTGGCACTACTCAACTGTCCGCAGCGCGTTGAAGCGCCTCGGCCTGACAACGAAGGCAGTGGCCTGACATGGCACACGCTCAAAAGCGGACGACGAGCAGCGGCCAGACCCGCTACGTGGTCAAGTACCGCACCCCGGACGGCAAGGGGCGGAGTAAGGGCGGGTTCACGAACAAGAAGGCTGCCGAGGACTATGCGACCGAGGTCGACTTCAACCAGAACCGGGGCACCACGTTCGACGCGAAAGCCGGAGGGGTGACGTTTCGCTCGGTGGCGGGGGATTGGCTGGCCTCGCGGGTGGACCTGAAGCCGCGCACCCGTCAGGGGTACGCCTACATTCTCAATACAGGCGCGGATCTGGACGCGACCTTCGGCGGCTACCCGCTGAAGAAGATCACCCGCCCGCTGATCGTCAGTTGGATAGCGCGCCGTGTGAGCGAAAGCAAACGCCCCAGCACAATCAAGCATCAGTATTTCATTCTCAAACAAGTTCTGGACCAAGCTGTTGCCGACGGACGGATCAGTGCCAATCCGTGTGACCACGTCACGCTGCCCACCGACAGGACTGCCGTCGCTGCCGTGCTCGATTCCGCGAAGTCAGCTAACAAGGTGACGGACGGCATTGTGGACCCAGCGCAATTCCTTGCTGCGGACCAAGTGGCCGCTCTCGTGACAGCAACGCCTTGGCCATACAACGTGACGGTGCACGTTGCCGCCTGGACTGGCCTGCGCGCCGCTGAACTGGCTGGTTTGCAGGTGTGCGACGTCAAGTTGCCTCAACCGCACAATCACACCGCTCCTGGGGCGGTTCACGTGGCGCGGACGGTGTTGGTGAAGTACGGACCGCTCGTCAATCCGGAGTCCAACGCGACGCCCGGTAAGCCGGAGATTGTCTACGACACCCCCCAAGCCGCGGGGGAGCCGGCGGAAGGTGTCACTGACCCCGGCAACGGTCGCGGTTTTGCGCGACTACCTTGAAGCGCACCCGCGAGCGGATGAGCCGTCTGCGCCGTTGTTCCCTGCCGGTGCGCTGGCGTGGCAGAAGCCCACGGGCAAGCGGGCACCCATCCACGAGAGCGGACCGCGCAAGGGTAAACGGATGACTCCCGCCGAACAATCTGCCCGCCAACCAGTCGCGGATGCTGAGGCGCGGTTGTTGCTGGACTGGGATACGCCCGTAGTCCATCGGAACTTCTACGGGCAGGTGTACCGGCCCGCTGTCCACCTTGCGAATCTGGCAGGCGCAGGACTACCCGACGACTTTCGCTTCCACAGCCTGCGGCACACGTACGCCAGTCTGTGTATTGCGGCTGGGATTCAGCCGTTTGTGTTGTCCAAGTTCATGGGCCATGCGAACACGAACGTCACGCTCGGGGTGTACGCGCACCTGTTCCAAGACGATCATTCCGATGCGATGACTGCGCTGGGTGCGCTTGGGCAATCAGCGCAGCCCGATAACGTGGTGCCTATGCGAGCGGGCTGAGGTCCATCATCGGGGCTCATCGGATGCCGGCTGCATAGTGGGTAGCTGCATGTCCATAGCTAGCTTCATCTTGCTCGCTCGATCCCATTCATCCTCGTGGAGTTCGTGATGTGGCAGGTCGTGGCGCTCCCTTAGTGGGATTACAGGCTGCAACCCAAAATTGTGACCTCCGCGATATGAACTTCCCCACCAGAACAATGCGCCTACTGGTCCACTCTGAATCTCCGCACAGAATCCGTCGAGCAGTCCGTCCTGCGGAGATTCGGGGTCGTGCATTCGGTTCGCGAACGGATAGTAACCGTCGGTTCCGGCTCGAACGAACTGGTCGAAGTTGGAGAAATCCTTGTAAAGGACGAGTATTGCGTTCGGCATGAACGGTGCGCCGTTCATGAAGTCAACTATTTGCTGAGGTACGGCGAATCCAATTTCTGCGATCCGGCAGGCGATATTCTTCATGTAGTAGCGTGCAAGATTATTGGGGCCGGATGGGTCGGACTGAAATATATCGGTCATGTCGATCCACTGTCGTGCCCGAAAGTACTCGGGGTCATCCCGGATCTTTTGAACGAAGTGGTCGTATGCATTGTCGAACGGTTGGCTGCGTGCGTTGTTGCAGTCTCGACACATGATTTTGGGGAAGAGCATCGGTTTCGCTCCTGGCCCCCTGAACTTGGTCGGGCGGCGGCCGATGCCACCGAGGATTAGATGGTCTGCATCCTGGAACATCTTCTTCAGTTCTGATGCCTTGACGCGATGTTCGCGCGAGTTGGCTAGTCCGCCGCACCACCAGCATGTAGGACTAATTGTGATATCGGAGGTCATGGTCAGTCCTGTAGGAGGCGGGGTCGGAAGTCGATGGATTGCTTGAAACAGCGAGGCGACCACGCCGACGCAACGGCTGCGCTTGAGGGCCTGGGTCAACTAGCGCAGCAGAACAACGTGGTGCCGATGCGCGCCGTATAGGAATAGGTTCGTAAGGAGCTAAAGGGTCGGAAACAGTACGTGTTTGGCGAACCATCCAATAGGTGTGAGCTTGACGATCTTTACCCTCATATCGCTTGGTGTGCCGACGGTTTCGACCAGTTTCGCATTCTCGAGAATGCGCACGCGGTAGCGAATCGCTTGGGGGTAGGTTTCTCCGTCTTCAACCAACTGTGAGGTCTTTACCGCCCCGCCGTTTGCGATTATCCGCTTGTACAGGGCCCATGGCTCAGGTGTCACGGCGTCAAAATCAGCGCGGAACTCAGCGATTTGAGACTTAATCCAGGCTGATAGTGGGTCGGGATCCGACGGCGCCTCATCTACGAACCACATGGAATAGTTCTGTGCGTGTGAGAAGGCATCTCGAAGATTTCTCCCACAAATTTGATATAGGCGCTCGAAGTCATTCTCGTCTATTGGAGGTGAAGCGGAATCATTAATTCCGTAATGATCGAGTCGGCGTCGCATCAACTCGGCAATCGTGCCGTCGGGGATCGGATCCAGGCGAATCGGCTGTGCAACTCGACCCGAAAGTCTTGGTGTCGACACGGATGAGCGGACAATTCCATTCGCGCCAACGAGGACCCATTTGACGCCTGGGATCTGGAATACTGTGTCACGCATCGTCTCCAGGCAATCGCGGGCGCTCTGTGACGTTTGGAGCAGTTCGAGGTTGTCCATGATGCCGATGATTGCTCCCCCGGTGCCTGCGGGAAAGGTCTGGTTCAGAATGTAGTCGATGTTCTCCTTCAGCCCTGACGATCGAAACCCTTCGCCTGTATTCGGCGACGATGTGTACCCTCCGCCGAAGCCGCTCAGCGTCGCGGTCTTTCCTCTGAACACGGGTGAGTTGATCCAGGTAGCAATTTCCGATATATCGGGCAGAATATGGCCGCAGTTGCTCAGTGTTGTTGCATGTGCGTGGAGAGTCTGTGCGATGGCCAGATATGCCGCCTGCTCGATTCGGTCGACGTCTTCATCGAACTGGATCACTTTGTTCAGCGGGACAACTAGATCCTTACGCTGCGCCAGACTCGTTTGCATTGCGCGGTATGTTGCGACTGCTACGAGGCTTGTCTTTCCGACGCCTGCCGGACCCTCGACGGTTGCGAGGGTCGACATGGACTTCCAATGACGTTGTAGCTTCTTGACTTCACTATCGCGTCCAACGAGCAACGCGTCACCTTCTGCGTTCGCCTCGAGTTCCTTCGTGCTGTACGGATTGCTGCTGAAGCCGAAGTCGTGCCAAATATTCTCGCCACTGCTCATGAGTCGCCTGTCCACCCCTCGGTGCCTGATCGTTGACATTTATAGTGTTCCATCCGCTTCAAGCAGGAGGTACGGCGGAGGTGCTGACTCGGCTGGCACGCTGCGATACCTTGCAGCACGGGACCACTGCCTGCATAGATTAGCCCTACGCCCCACGTCAACGGTCTTGCCTTAACCGGCCTGCAAAGCCGTTCACACGGGTTCGAGTCCCGTCATCCGCTCGTGTCGGAGACCGGCAGGCATACCGCCTGCCGGTCTTCCTTGTGAGGTCCCGGTTCACGGGGTCGGCTGCGATAGTCTGGGCTGCCGGAGCGAGCGGACCATATGAGTGAGGCACTGAATTGATTTCGGGACAGGACCTGCGATCACGGCGCTTGGACGTGGGGATCAGTCAGTTCCAGTTCGCCCGTCAAGCGGGAGTCTCGTCAGCCGTCGTCTCCGCGTGGGAACTCGACAAGGCGTATCCGAAGCCACCGGCGGAACGAGCAGTTCTCACGGCCCTCTCCGCGCTGGAAGCGGCCAAGCGTGAGGGTACGTACGCGGCCCCCCGGAAGCGATCGAGCGGCAGTACCCGTGCGCGTCGAGTGACACCGGTCAACGACCCCGCCTCGGTGGCCAGGCGTGCCGTCGCGGGGGCAGGAAGCGGCGGCCCCACCGTATTGACAGCGTTCTCGGGTTGTGGCGGTATGGCCGAAGGCTTTCGGATGGCGGGGTTTTCGGTGGAGGGATACATCGAAGTCGTGCCGGAGGCGCGTGCGACCTTCGATCGGAACTTCCCCGGCGCGAGGTGCCTCGGCGAGGACATTCGGGCGATCGACGAAGCCCGGGTGAAAGATCTTCTGGCACAAGTGGACATCGATGTGTTGGCTGGGGGACCGCCGTGTCAGGGGTTCAGCCTCGCCGGCCGGCGAGACCGCGACGATCCGCGCAACCATCTCTTCCGGAACCTGCTGCAGCTCGCCGAATTGGTGAAGCCGAAGGTCTTGGTGATGGAAAACGTGCGACTGCTGCTCAGCATGAAGGACCCGGACGGTGGGATGGTCGTCGACCGGATTCTCGGCGAGATGGCTGCATGCGGTTACGACGCGTCGGTCAACACGGTCAATGCGCAGGATTACGGCGTCCCGCAGTTCCGGGAACGAGTGTTCATGGTGGCGACCCGCCGCGACAGTAGTATCGGGCCGCTGCGTTTTCCGCCGAAGACTCACGGCGTGAATGGTGTTGCGCCGCTGAGGACTTTTCGCGATGCCACCGTCGACCTGGCCCCGCTGGAATCCGGGCAGGCTTGCGAGACGGACCCGCTGCACTGGGCCGTCGAGCATCCCGAGCACGTCTTGCGGTGGCTGCGTGATGTACCAGAAGGAATGTCGGCGCACGACAACGAAGATCCGGCCATGCGACCGTCGTCCGGGTACAACACGACGTACAAGCGCCTCCGGTGGGACGAGCCGGCGTCCACGGTCGGAACCACTTTCGGGATGATCTCGGCTTCACGCAACGTGCATCCGAAACACACGCGATCGTTGACCGTTCGAGAAGCTGCTCGCCTCCAGACCTTTCCCGACGACTACGTCTTCGAGGGTAAGTGGGGAGCGGTGCGCACGATGATCGGCAATGCGGTGCCGCCGCAGCTGGCGTCGGTACTGGCAGGAGAGATCAAGAAGGCACTCGGCTGAGATAGAGCACCTACGGAAAATGGGGCCGACAATGTCGGCCCCATTTCGAGTTACGCCCTGGCAGGGGTGTGGTGCAAGCGAATCAGCTGAGGTTGAGCTTGGCGATCAACGGCTGGACGACCTTGATGATGTCGATGACGGCGCTGAGGGTGTTGATGGAACCCATGTTTCGGTCCTCCGTGTCGTATGTACAGGTTTGTATGTACAAGGTTGTGTCTGCGTGGTGTTTCTGTACGACCTTGTGTCGCAGACACAAGTTAGCAAACTGGACGTTTGTTTTGGTCGAAATGACCACTTTGCGCTGAAGTTGCTGAAAAGTTCACGGATTGTTCAGGAGCGGAAACAAAAAACAGGCCGGACTCCCCGAAGTCCGGCCTGTCGATGACGCTTTGCGATCAGCTGAATGCCGAAAGTGCGCTGATGAGGCCGATGCCCGCAACTGCGACCTTGAGGACACTCAAGACGTCTTCGAGCTTGACACCCTCGGGCAATACGTTTTCGACAGACTCCATGTTGGATCCTTCATGTGTTGGGGTCGTGGTCCAGCGCCACTGCAAGCAAGATACCCAATCGTGACCACCTGTGAAACCCCGGCGCGAAGATCACAGTTTTGTTGCGCCGGACTCACTGGCCGTCGCAGCCATGGTGGCCGCCACTATTTGTTCCACGCTGATGCCCGCCGCCGGTAGGCAGTGGTAGAAAATTCGTTCGCAGAGGTCGACCATCTCGCCTCGTTCGAGGGTCGGCTCGTCGATCCAGTTGACGACTATTTCCTCCATGAATGCCTGCCACCCGGCGATGGTCGCCTCGACGGTCGCATTCGATTCGATGCCCAAATTTGTGAGCGCCGCGACGATCCACGTGGTGAACGTTCGGCGCATCCCGCGGTAGATCGTGCGCATCCGGACGTCGCCACTGCC
Organism: Rhodococcus sp. MurmanLake-1; assembly: GCF_056945715.1. Classification (NCBI taxonomy): domain Bacteria; kingdom Bacillati; phylum Actinomycetota; class Actinomycetes; order Mycobacteriales; family Nocardiaceae; genus Rhodococcus; species Rhodococcus sp. MurmanLake-1. Next base: position 122,618 of record NZ_JBWZNF010000011.1, read on the forward strand.
GGCCATACGCATCACGGCGAGGTAAATGGTGGGGTGCTCGATAACGGCATCGACGAATGTTTCGATACCTGAACGCAGCTGGGACGTGATCGGTAGTTCGGGATCCGGTCGCATTCGATCTTCGAGGTCGGCCGAGGCGGCCTCGAGGATGGCGTTCTGGAAACCCTTCTTGTTCTTGAAGTAGTGAAACAGCAGTGGCGGCGAGACACCGGCCTCGGCTGCGACGCGATCCATCGACAGTTGGTCGAAAGGCTCGGTCCGCAACATGCGTACTGCTACCTCGAGGATTTGCCTCTGACGGTCTTCGGGGGAGCGGGGGACTGCGGCCATTCCGACATCTTATGTATTGGTTCGGAAGGCTCATTGACTTTTACTCAACGCTGTCTATAACGTGAGGTAACACATACGTGAGGCGAGGAGTCCGACAGTGTCTGCTTTCGACATCGTGGTCAACGACGGGTTGTGGTTCGACGGGACGGGGGCTCCTGGTCTGCGTCGAAATCTCGGAATTCGAGACGGCGTGGTCGCGGAGGTGTCCACGACGCGCCTGGAGATCGGGCCGGACACCGAGGTGATCGACGCGGCCGGCAAGTGGGTTCTCCCGGGCTTTGTCGACGTCCACACGCACTACGACGCCGAAGCCTTGGTCAGTCCAGGCCTTCCGGAATCGGTTCGCCACGGCGTCACTACGGTCGTGCTCGGCAATTGCTCGCTGTCGACGGTGTATTCGACCCCGCGTGAGATAGCTGACCTGTTCAGCCGGGTCGAAGCAGTTCCCCACGACGCGGTGCTGCGCATCCTCGAAGCGAACAAGACCTGGACCGGTCCCGCGGCCTACACCGCCGCACTCGAAGCCCTTCCCCTCGGACCCAATGTCGCGGCATTCATCGGCCACTCCGACATCCGCACGCACGTACTCGGATTGGGGCGCGGCACCGACAAGAAGGTCAAGCCGACCCGCTCGGAACGCGGCCGGATGGGCTCGATGCTCGAGGACGCCATCGATGCGGGGATGCTAGGCCTGTCGTCGATGACCAATGCCCTCGACAAGATCGACGGCGACGAATACCGTTCTCGCTCTTTGCCGTCGACGTATGCACGGTGGAAAGAGTTCCGATTCCTCAACCGCATCCTTCGTGATCGCGGAAAGATCTTGCAGAGCGCTCCGACCATCAACCTGCATCCGAACGTCGCGGCGTTCTTCGCCGAAAGCTCCGCCATCGGACGCAAGAAGCCGCTCAAGACGTCGCTGCTCTCCGGTGCGGATTCGAAGGCCTACCCGGTGATCGTGTACTTCATGCTCGCTGCGGCCCCACTGCTCAATCGCTTCGCGAAGACCGATTTCAAGTGGCAGCACCTTCCGGTTCCCTTCACCGTCTACGCGGATGGAATTGACCTCGTCGTGTTCGAGGAGTTCGGTGCCGGCGCCGCCGCTTTGCATCTCAAGGACCAGGTGGAGCGCAACGAACTGCTCCAGGACGAGTCGTACCGTCGCGCATTCCGTAAGGACTACGACAACAAGTTCTCACCCCGCATCTGGCATCGCAATTTCTACGATGCGGTCATCGTGGGATGCCCGGACGAGACGTTGATCGGCAAGAACTTCGGTCAGGTCGGTGACATCCGCGGAGTGCACCCGGTGGACGCGTACCTCGACCTGGTGGTGAAGTACGGGCGAGATCTTCGCTGGCGCACCACCATTGCCAATCACCGGCCCAAGTTCGCGAAGAAACTCGCCGCGAGTTCCGGTGTGCAGATGGGCTTCGGCGATGCCGGCGCACATCTGCGCAACATGGCGTTCTACAACTACCCGGTGCGACTCCTCAAGCGCGTCAAGGACGCTCAGAGTGACCGCAAGCCGTTCCTCACCATCGAGCGCGCAATCCACCGCCTGACCGGTGAACTGGCGGACTGGTACGGCATCGACGCCGGACATCTACGCCAGGGCGACCGCGCGGACTTCGTTGTCATCGATCCAGCCGGGCTCGACGAGTCGGTCGACGGCTTGTTCGAGGCAACCGTTCCCGAGTACGGCGGGATCAGTCGAATGGTCAACCGCAGCGACGATGCGGCCGTCGCGACAGTGATCAACGGCCGACTCGTCTACCGCGAAGGTGAATTCGCCCCGGGATTCGGCATCGAAAAGACAGGCCAGTTCCTGCGCGCAGGTGAAAAGGCTCCGATTACACGGGCCGCGAAGACTAGCGTGGCGCTATGACTACGCCGGCGGATCGCCTCACCTCGTACTCCCGGTCCGGGCTGACTTTCGACGTACGCGACGAAGGACCGGCAGACGGTCCGGTCGTGGTCCTCCTGCACGGATTTCCGCAGGATTCCCGCTCATGGGATCACCTCGCGCCGTTACTGCACGCCCGCGGCTTCCGCACCGTGGCGCCGGACCAGCGAGGGTACTCACCCGGTGCCCGGCCGAAAGCGCGCTGGGCCTACCGCGGGTCCGAACTCGCCGCCGACACTGTCGCGCTGATCGACACACTCGGTGTGGGGAAGGTGCACCTGGTCGGCCACGACTGGGGTGCCGCGGTCGCGTGGCAGGTGGCTGCCGAACGGCCGGATTTGCTCGATACCGTTACCACGGTGTCGGTTCCGCACCCGCTGGCCTTCATCAAGGCGATGGTGACCAGCACTCAGGGACTGAAATCGTGGTACATGGGGGCGTTCCAATTACCCTTCGTTCCTGAGAAGATTCTGGCCTCGTCATCGCTGGGCGAGAAGTTCCTGGTTTCGAGTGGGCAGACGCCGGAGAATGCGCGGCGCGATCTGAACGCCATGCTCGCTCCCGGCAGACTGCGCGGCGGTCTGAACTGGTACCGCGCGATGTGGATGACCAAGCCGAACCCGGCAGCTGCCCGGGTCACCGTGCCGACCCTGCACGTCTGGAGTGACGGCGACGCCGCCATCGGGCCCAAGGGTTCTGCCCTCACTCCCGCGTTTGTCGACGGTCCGTATCGGTTCGAAGTTCTCCGGGGTGTGAGCCACTGGATTCCCGACGAGGCGCCGACGGAGTTGGACCGGTTGCTCGGCGAGCATTTCAGCAGCTGACCGAGTTGCGTACTGAAGCCCCCGCCGTCCGGCGGGGGCTTCAGTCGTCAGCAAGGTCGTCAGCAAGGTCGTCGACCAACGGTGGTCAGCGAGTTCCGAATCGCTCCTCCACCTGTTCCTTCGTCAGGCCGAACTCCTCGAGCGTGTACTTGTGCGACGGTTTGCGAGCACCCGAGCGGCTTTCCTCGTGCATGGCCTCCATCGACTGCTGGGCGGTAGATGTCAACGGGATGTCGAAGTGCGTGTAGATGTTCTCGACGGTTCCCAGTGGATCGGTGACGAAGTCCTGATAGTCGACGTCGATGAACTGCGCGGGATTGTGGTGTGCGCGTGCACTGTCGAACTGCTCGAGCCCCCTGGCCCACAATTCGAGCTGACTTTCGCCGATCACCTTGTCGGTGAATGTGTTCGACCAACCCTCTGTCGCCTGGGCGGCCAGGCTGCACACCGACGGAATGATCGTCGTAGGGGAGCGGTGAGTCTGGATGACGAGAGCGTCGGGGTACGCCTCCATCAATTCGTCGAGCGCAAACAGGTGGCTCGGGTTCTTGAGGACCCACCGTCGATCCTGATCGGGCAGACCGATCAGCTGCAGGTTCTTCTTGTGTCGTGCATAGGCGTTCGACCACTCCTGGTCCTTCAGCCATGCGGAGTACGTGGGTAGATTTGCCAGGCACTCGTACGACACGGACTTGAACGTCTGACGCAAGAGCTGCCAACATTCTTCGACTTCGCTGGCCGACATGTAGTGCACGCCCATGAATTCGGGATGCTCGACATGGTGTTGACCGAACGTCTCCTCGATCTTGGCGAAGACCGGGTTCGATTCCCACGTATCGCGAGGCGGGCGAGGCTGAGGGAACTCGGTCAGCCACATCTCGAGGCCCTGGTGAGCCGGGTCGACCGTGAGGAGGCGGTGCAAGGCAGTGGTGCCCGTGCGTGGCAATCCGGTGACGAAGATCGGCCGCTCGATCTTGACGTCGGCGTGTTCCGGATGCTCCTTCCACGCCGATTCGCTGAGGAGACGGGCCACCAAGGCGCCGCGAAGGAATACCCGAGAGATCTTGCTGCCGAAGGGCGTCAGATCCTCGTCGCGGTCGTAAGACTCGAGGAGGACCGACAGAGCCTCGGTGTAATCGTCGACGCCGAAGTCCGTCAGGCCGGTCATCCGCGTCGCCGAGGCATGGAGATCCTCGACGGTGCCGACGTGAGTGCGTTCAGTCATGGTGCTCCTAGTGATGGAATTCGCCGCAGTTGACGTCGATGCATTGGCCGGTGATCGCGCTGGCCATCGGGGACGCCAGGAAGATCGCCGCATCGGATACTTCATCCGTCGTCGGCAGGCGCTTGAGGTCGGTGTTCGACGCAGTGTGCTCGTAGATCTGCTCGACAGTCATGCCGAACTTCTCCGCCTGGTGCGCGAAGTATCCCTTGAGGGTGTCGCCCCAGATATAGCCGGGTGCAATCGAATTGACACGAATTCCCTGCGGGCCGAGTTCGGTGGCCAGGGACTGCGACATGGCGAGCAGGGCCGACTTCGCCATCTTGTAGCTGCCGTAACGCTCTTGCGAATGCCGCAACACCATCGAATTGATGTTCACCACGGAGCCGTCCGACTCGGCAAGTGCCGGCGTGAACAGCTGAGTCAGGCGCAACGCACCCAGTACGGTCAGTTCGATGCTGTCGCGGATGTGCTGGTAATCGGTGCGAGCCAACGGTTTCATCGACGGAATCGAGAATGCGTTGTTGATCAGAGTGTCGACTTTGCCGTAGGCGGCAATGGACTCGGCCACCAGATTCTCGGCGGAAGCCTGGTCGGTGATGTCGGTGGCAACGGTGACGGCGCGCCCACCGGCATCGACTATTTCTTTCGCAACGTCGTCGAGTCGCGATTGCGTACGTGCTGCGAGAACAAGACTCGCGCCGGCCGACGCACATCGAAGGGCCAGAGCGCGGCCGAGTGCCGGGCCGACTCCGGAGATGACTACTACACGGTCTTCGAGCAAGGCGGTCATGATTACCCCAGCATTCGGTTGTCGATGGCGGCCTGGCGCTGGGCAATGCGCGCTGCCCAGTCCTCGGCGGTGATGGTGTTGGTGTCGAAATGCGGCAGGTGCTTCGCAATATCTGCGACGGCGACGATTTCGACGGTGGGACCGTCCTGCGGCGTCAGCTCGCGGGACACGCGCTGCCAACGGAACTGCAGAATGCCGCGCGGATGTCCGACGGTTTCGATCCAGTTGGTGACACCGGGGTTCCTCTCGCTGACCACCATTCGGACCATCCCGTCCGGATCGACCTGTGCCTGGCCGTTGTTGAGGGAGGTCTGATGATTGACGTAGTCCAGTGAGATGTACCAGAGGCTCCCCAGTTGGAAGCCGAGATACGGTGCGTCGGAGGCGGGAACGGTGATGATCATCGCCTGCTCGTCGGTGAGTTCGTAATGTCCCACCGACGAGTACTGCGTTGCCAGCCCGCCCGGTGTCAGGCGTGGTTCGGTCATGGTGTTGACCGTGAGCTTGAGGTAGAACCACTCCGGGAACTGGAGCCACGTCTTGACCCGCGTGACCAGTGCCTTCCCAGCCCGGGCGTAACGCTTCTCGGTCTCTTCGGCGGTGAGAGGTGGCGGCGCGATCCCGATCGAATCGGTGCGCTCGATGCGGATCACGCCGCGCTGCTGACTCCAGTCGCTGTAGACCTCGCGAACGACCAGCTGCGAGGATCCGGGGGCCAGGGTGTAGTAGTTGGCTCGGCCGTCGGCGGGGCCAGGGCCGAACCAAGCGACGAAGTTGCCGTCGTCGTCTATCTCCAGCTCGCGGTCGTCGAAGGCGATTTCGCTTCCGGGAACGTTGGAGTTGGTGTAGTTCCCACTCAACACCTGGAAGCTGAGATCGGCTGTGGTGCCGCGCTTTCCGGTGACCTTGTATTCCTTGTCGTCGTTGATACGGGCGCCGAAGTAGAGGGTGTCCGGGTTGTCGAGACCCATCTTGGTGAATGGTCCGGTGCCCTGGATGAAACTCGGATGGGTCTTTTCGCTGGCCCAGGCGGCATGCGTCGTCGCGATGATTCCGCCGGCCAGGTATTGGTATCCCTCCAGTAGATCCTGTTCGGATCTGATGTGCGGCGCAGTCTCGATCAATTTCTCGGCTTCGGCGATCGCCTCGGCAAACGGGTCCGTCAGCACGCTGGCTCCTCACAGTTCCGACTATATCGCCGGTCCAGAGCGTCGTGGTACAAATATGTACCTATTTGGTAGATGTTGGGTATTTCGACAATAGAACGCGTTCTAGGGAGTGGTCAATGGGTGGACCGGAGAAGACGCCTGAAGAGGGACGCCCGAGGGGGAGACAATCGCCTCCCACCGAACGGGTGGTTCAGGTGCTCGACTACCTCGTCGGCCGCCCTGATCAGCGGTTCGGGCTGTCGGAACTGGCCCGCGCGCTCGAGATCAGCAAGCCCACCTGCCTGGGAATCCTCACGGCGCTGGCTGATCGTGGATACCTGACTCGGGACGAGGTGTCGAAGACCTATGGGCTCGGTCCGGCCTTGATCGCAGCCGGACGTGCAGCTCAGCGGGGATTTGCCGTCGGACCCATTGCCCGCACCCATCTGGAGAAAGTGAGCACGGAGTTCGGGACGACGTGCACGGCGTCCGGTGTGATCGGTGATCAGATCAGCGTTCTCGAAGTGACCGGACCGATCGGCGCGCGTCGCGCCGCCAAGGTCGGTCAGGTGTACCCGTTCGCTCCACCGGTCGGACTGATGTACGTCCTCTGGGGTTCGGATCACGACATGGACAGTTGGCTGGGCAAAGAGCCGAGCCTGCCGGTGCGCTTGGATCGCGAGCGTCTGTGGAACGTGGTCCGCGAGTGTCGCGCTGCGGGGTATCTGGTCGAGAGTCTGGATCCCGTCGGGCAGCGCCTGCACACGCTGATGGCGGGCGTTGCGACGCACGATCTTCCGCCGGAGGTGCGTGAACTGCTCGGTGAGATGGTGTCGAGCCTGGGCGAGAGGGTGTACCTCGGGCGCGACATCAGCTCTGACGACGAGCATCCCGTCAGTCTCATCGCGGCCCCGACCTACGACGCCGAGGGACATCAGGCCCTTGTGCTGACACTTTATGTGGGCGGGGCGATTACGGGCGCCGAGATCGAGCGAAGGGCTGTGGCGCTGGTTGCGGCGGCGGATGCGGTGACGGCGGAAGTTGGTGGCCGGAGTCCGGTTCGCGGTTTGTGACGTCTGATTGCCGGTCATTGACCTTTGGGTAGAACGAGTTCTATTCTGTGATTGCGTTCAATTTAGAACCAGTCCGGTACATAAATGTACCGATGCGGAAATGGTGTTCCGCACGGAGTACGTGATGCTCAGGAGCGAAAGACATGGCAACACTCCAGACCCCGCCCGCCTACGAGTTGTCGCATTTGCGGGCACTCGAAGCGGAGGCGGTCCATATTTTCCGCGAAGTCGCAGCGACTTTCGAAAAGCCGGTCCTCCTGTTCTCCGGAGGTAAGGATTCCGTCGTGATGCTGCACGTAGCGGCCAAGGCATTCTGGCCTGCTCCATTGCCGTTCGCCGTGATGCACGTCGACACCGGTCACAATTTCGACGAGGTGATCGAGTTCCGCGACCGCACGGTCGATCGCTTCAACCTGCGTCTTGTCGTCTCCAGTGTGCAAGACGACATCGACGCCGGACGCGTCATCGAGGACACCGGAGTCGGTTCCAGTCGCAATCGCCTGCAGACGCACGCGTTGCTGCGCGGAATTCGCGACAACAAGTTCGACGCCGTGTTCGGTGGTGCTCGCCGAGACGAGGAGAAGGCGCGCGCCAAAGAGAGGGTGTTCAGCTTCCGGGACGAGTTCGGGCAGTGGGATCCCAAGGTGCAGCGACCTGAACTGTGGAACCTGTACAACGGCAAACACCGTAAGGGTGAACACATTCGGATCTTCCCGCTCTCCAACTGGACAGAGCTCGACATCTGGCAGTACATCGAGAAGGAACGGATCGACCTTCCCGGCATCTACTACGCCCATCGTCGCGAAGTCGTTCCGCGCGACGGAATGTTGTTGGCACGCACCCGCTTCCTCGAGCTTCGCGCCGGCGAGGAGTCCTACGAGGCGTTGGTGCGCTTCCGTACGGTCGGCGACGCAACGTGTACCGGATGCGTCGAATCGTCGGCCGAAACACCGGCCGCTGTCGTGGAAGAAGTTGCGGCGAGCCGTATCACGGAGCGTGGCGCAACCAGAGCTGATGACCGGATTTCCGAAGCTGGCATGGAAGATCGTAAGAAAGAGGGGTACTTCTGATGCCGCAACTGCTGAGAGTCGCTACAGCGGGGAGTGTCGACGACGGGAAATCAACACTCATCGGCCGGTTGCTCTACGACTCCAAGTCGATCTTCGAGGACCAACTCGAGGCCGTGGAGCGGAGCAGTCGGGAACGCGGCGACGAGTACGCCAACCTCGCGCTACTGACCGACGGATTGCGCGCCGAGCGTGAACAGGGCATCACGATCGACGTCGCCCACCGGTATTTCGCGACCCCTCACCGGAAGTTCATCATCGCGGACACACCCGGGCACGAGCAGTACACCCGCAACATGGTGACCGGCGCTTCGACGGCCGACCTTGCCCTGATCCTGGTGGACGCACGCAAGGGTGTGCTCGAACAGACGCGACGGCACGCTTTCTTGTCGACTCTCCTGGGGATACCCCACCTCGTGCTGTGTGTGAACAAAATGGACCTCGTGGGCTGGTCTCAGGAACGGTTCGAGGAGATCAAGGAAGAATTCCGGCAATTCGCGATCAAACTGGACGTCCACGATCTGACGTTCATTCCGGTGTCGGCGCTGTTGGGGGACAACATCGTTGCCCGGACCGAGAACATGTCCTGGTACGACGGGCCTTCTCTGCTGCACCATCTCGAGCAGGTGCACATCGCTTCGGATCGCAACTTGATCGACGCGCGTTTCCCGGTGCAGTACGTGATCCGTCCGCAGAAGCAAACGGATGCCGACCTCCACGATTTCCGTGGATACGCCGGAACGGTGGCCAGTGGCGTCTTCAAACCCGGCGACGAAATCGTGGCTTTGCCTTCAGGATTCACCTCGACGGTGAAGGCAGTCCACGGGCCGGGCGGTGACGTGATCGACGAGGCGTTTGCGCCCTCGGCCGTCTGCATCGAGCTGGTCGACGATCTCGACGTCAGCCGAGGGGACCAATTGTGTCGGCTCAACAACCGGCCGCAGGTCGGGCAGGAAATCGATGCGATGGTCTGTTGGTTGACTGAACAGACCACCCTGTCGGAGAACAACCGCTACTCGTTGCTGCACACCACGCGCTCCACGAAAGCGCAGATCGTCAAGCTCGACTATCGCCTGGACGTCAATTCTCTGCACCGCGACGAGAAGGCAGAATCTCTGTCCCTCAATGAGATCGGTCGCATCTCGATCAAAACGCAGCAGCCGTTGATGTTCGATCCCTACCGCCGCAACCGCGTGACAGGCAGCTTCATCCTCGTGGACGAGACCACGGGCAACACCGTCGCGGCCGGAATGATCAACGGTCCGACACTCAAGGAATCGCGCGTCGTCTGGCACAGTGCGGAGGTTTCTCGCGAGGAACGTGCGACTGCCGGCGCCACCGTCTGGCTCACCGGTCTCTCGGCCTCGGGCAAGTCGACGATCGCCGTGGAACTCGAACGCCGCTTGGTGGCCGCGGGTATCCCCGCGTACCGCCTCGACGGCGACAACCTCCGGCACGGATTGAACGCGGATCTGGGATTCAGTGCCGAGGACCGAGCCGAGAACGTCCGCCGAGTCGGCTCGGTGGCGCAGCTGTTCGCTGATTCAGGTGCAGTGGCAGTGGCTTGCCTGATCAGCCCGTACCGCGAAGATCGTGATCGAGTGCGGGCGGCGCACGAGGCCGCCGGGCTGAAGTTCGTCGAGGTTTACGTCGACACCCCGATCGAGCAATGTGAAGCCCGAGACCCCAAGGGGATGTACGCCAAGGCCAGGGCCGGGGAAATCAAGGGTTTCACCGGAGTCGACGATCCGTACGAGGCTCCAGCCAGTGCCGAGCTGGTGATCAGACCCGAAGACGGAACGCCTACCGAACTTGCGCTGCGAATTATGGAAGTGTTGGACCGGTGAGCGAATCCACACACAGCAGAATCGCCGACGAGGCACTCGCGGCGGAATTGGCGCAGGCCGCTGGTGCGATCCTCCTGGGGATCCGAGCCGAGGGCCTGGGTGTCGACGACGGTCGTGAGCTAGGTCGCCGGGGCGACAAGGCCGCCGATTCCTACATCCTCGACCGGTTGGCCGCCGAGCGGCCGGAGGATTCCGTGCTCTCGGAGGAGTCTGCCGATGATCGCAATCGTCTGGACGCATCCCGGGTTTGGATCATCGATCCGCTGGACGGCTCCAAGGAATACGGCTTGCCGGATCACGCGGATTGGGCAGTGCACGTGGCGCTTTGGGAGCGCGGTAGCGGAATTACCGCAGCCGCGGTTGCTCAGCCGGCGCTCGGAGCGGTGTACTCCAGTGGCGAGGAGGCCGATTCGGTTCCCGCGAATTCGCCGCTCCGCGTAGTAGTCAGCGGATCGCGACCACCCGCATTCACCGAAGCGGTGGCAGCCGAACTCGGCGCCGACGTGGTGCACATGGGATCGGCCGGCGCCAAGGCGATGGCGGTGGTGCGAGGCGAGGTCGACGCCTACCTGCACGCCGGTGGGCAGTGGGAATGGGATTCGGCTGCACCCGTCGGCGTCGCACAGGCGGCCGGGCTGCATTGCAGCCGCATCGACGGTTCACCGCTGCTCTACAACGAATCTCATCCCTACCTTCCGGATCTCGTGATCTGCCGACCGGAGTTGGCTGAGTCGATCCTGGGTGCAATTGCCAAGCACTCCACGGAGTCTGCGGTCAGTGGGCGCGTCGCCATGGCGCGTGAATACGTGAACGCATTGCTCACTCACGACGCAACGAAGGTCCGATTCGCCGCTGACGCCTGGCGGGTCGAGAACGGTCAGCGAACCGGTGACACCGGCGCTTTCATCAGCAACGAGCTCGAACAGGGGCAGCAATATCGCGGAATCGTGGCGATACGTGAACTCGCGCTGCGTGAGTGGGGCGAGAGCGTCGTCGCGCGGTATCTGCTCGACCTCGGAACACCTGGCCAGGCACCGGCCGTCACAGTTTTCGTCACCGAGTACTTCGGGATACCGGCAGGCGAGATCGAAAGCATCCTGGCAATCATCGAACCCTACGAAAACGATTCGAAAGAGGCTGGAACACAATGACATCGGACAAGCTGATCACCGATTTCTGTGCGCTGTGGGCGGACGCCGATGTTGCAAAGATCGTCGACTACTTCACCGATGACGTCGTTTATCACAACATTCCGATGGAGCCCGTGGTCGGTCGCGAGGCCGTCCGGGCGTTCATCGAGCAGTTTGTCGGTGCCTTCGGCAACATCGACTTTCAGATCAAGCGTCAGGTCGCGGACGGCAACACCGTCATGAACGAGCGCGTCGACGTCTTCACCATCAACGGCGCCGAGGTAGCGCTCCCGGTCATGGGGGTATTCGAAGTCGAGGACGGAAAGATCAAAGCCTGGCGCGACTATTTCGACATGGCACCGATCAACGCGGCAGCCGGCCAGGCCTGATCGGGGCGCCTATTCCGCGATGACAGCGTGAGGGTAGTCCGCCGAACGGTGCTGGAAACGCGTAATGGCGGGATTCACGATGACGCCGTCACGGATTTCGATGGCGCGGTCGACGGTCTCGTCTGCCTTCCAGGCCGTCTCACCTGCCATCACAGTGGGCAGGTAGGGAAGAAGTGATTCGCTGATCTCCCACGACGCGGAGTTCCACAGGTACGACGGGCTGTGATCGACGCCGTAGTAAGTGATGTTGTCGCCGACGATGAAGGTCGGATCCGCGAACGAGGTGGGACGAGCCCAGCTGAACCCCATGCCTTCGTCGCACGAGACGTCGACGATGAGGCTTCCCGGTTGGAAGTCCATGAGATCTTCCTCGGTCAAGAACGTCAGCGGGGCATCCGTGTTCTGCAGTACGCAGTTGACGACGATGTCGTGCTCGGCCAGGAAGCCCGGTACCGGCACGCTGTGGTTGTCGAGCATGACGTGGCTGCCGCGGACATCGCCGTTGTTGTTGTCGAACGAGACCATTCGCGCCGAGTGGATGGGGGAGCTGACGGCGGTGACGCCGCGCTGAGTCAGTACGTCCACTTCGTGGATACCGTGCGCCTTGAGTGCGGTGACAGCGCCGCGTGCAGTGGCACCGAAACCGATCACGGCGGCAGTGAGACGGCGGCCGTAGTCTCCGGTGGAACCGATCAACTGCAGGGCGTGCAGTACCGAGCAATAGCCGGCCAACTCGTTGTTCTTGTGGAACACGTGCAGATTGAACGATCCGTCGCTGTGCCAGAAGTTCATCGCTTCGAAGGCGATGAGAGTCAGTTTCTTGTCGATCGCGATCTGTGTCAGCTCGGTGTCCTGGACACAGTGCGGCCAGCCCCAGAGAACCTGACCCGACCGTAGTTCGGCGAGGTCACGCACCAACGGCTTCGGTAGCAGAACCACATCGGTTTCCGCCAAAATCTGCTTGCGCGTGCGGATTCCGGCCACCAGACGCGAGAGGTAGTCGTCGGAGTAGCCGAAGGGGTGGCCGTAACCCTCTTCGAGGTAGATCCGAGAACGTAGTTCGGCATCGATGCGATCGAAATGCGCGGGATGGATCGGCAACCGGCGTTCTGCCGGTTTGCTCGACTGTCCGATGACTCCAAGGGTGCGTGCGTTGTTCAATTGTGTATCTCTCGATAGGAGCAGGTAGAGATGTCAGGCAGGCGCCTGAGGGACGAGCAGAAGCCGCAGGAACGCTGGCAGATTGCCTCGGCCAGGATCGCGTGAAGGCGTGCCGGCTGCGCTGCTGTCGATCGCCGACGGCTACAGAAAGGCGCGCCGGTATGTGCTCAGTCTAGTCCTGAACGGTCCTCGCCCGGCGGCCGGGCGAGGTGCGGTGCTGCTCCGACCTAGGGCTACTGCTCGCGCAGGCGTGAATCCAGCACGGCCAGTTGAATTTTGCTGGCATCCGTGTGTACTTGACGACCTTTGTCGGTGACGTCGATGAAGACTCCGCGCCGGTCAGCCTCGCACAGTGCTCGCTGAACCAGTCCGGCCTTCTCGAGGCGGGCGACGCTGCGGGAGAGCGCACTGGGACTCAGGTACATCTCCGAAGCCAGATCCTGCATCCGTGGACGCTCACACGAGGTGTCCATGAGTCGGTCGAGGGCCTCGAAGTCGCTCATACTCAGGCCGTGCGCCGACTGCATCTGGCGATCGAGTTCGCACGCGATGTCGTTGTAGCTGGTCGACAACGAGCGCCAGGTGTTGCGCAATTCCGATTCCGACGTCACGACCGCATTCTAGTTGAAGACTCGATTATGTGCAATTGCATTAAATGCTTGTGCATTAAGTGCATGTGCATCTATTCTCGCTGACGTGACTTGCACAGACTCGACACTCAAACCATTCGATTCGCCGGAATCCCCGGGTTCTACGGAATCCACCGATCCGGCCACAGGAGAGGGCTGGTCCCTCAAGCTGTGGGGCATCCTCGCGGTGCTCTGCCTCGTGTTGTTCCTCGACGGTCTCGATGTGTCGATGGTGGGCGTCGCTCTACCGTCCATCGGCAACGAACTGGGCCTGTCCACTACTTCGCTGCAGTGGATCATCAACGGCTACGTCCTCGGATTCGGCGGCTTGTTGCTACTCGGTGGACGTACCGCCGATCTTCTCGGGCGCAGGAGGGTCTTCCTGATCGCGCTGACCGTGTTCGCAATCGCTTCGCTGGTCGGTGGCCTTGTCGACAACGGAACACTGCTGATCGCATCACGATTCGTGAAGGGACTGGCGGCGGCCTTCACTGCGCCGACTGCAATGTCCATTCTCACCACGACGTTCAAGGAGGGTCCGGCCCGTAACCGTGCGCTGTCCGTGTTCTCCGTGTTCGGCGCCAGTGGTTACTCGTCGGGCCTGATCCTGGGTGGGCTGTTGACCAGTGCCGGTTGGCGATTCACGTTCCTGATGCCGGTTCCGTTTGCCGTCATCGCGCTGATCGGTGGGTACTTCCTCATTCCGCGGGACCGTCCCGCAGATGCCGGGGGACACGACCTCGTCGGCGCCGTCACCCTGGTGACGGGAATGCTTCTGACGGTGTACACGATGGTTTCGGCTCCGACTCGTGGATGGGCACACCCGATGACTCTGGGTTCGTTCGCCGTCGCTGCCGTGCTTCTGGCGACGTTCTTCTTCGTGGAGAAGAAGGTGGCGCATCCGCTTGTGCGACTTGGGCTTCTACGCGTCGGCACCATCGTTCGTGCGAATCTGGCCATCATCGCGCTCTTCGGTTCCTACCTGAGCTTCCAGTTCATGATGACGATCTTCCTGCAGTCGGCCCTCGGCTGGTCACCCCTGAAGATGGCGATGGCACTGCTCCCCGCGGGCATCATCGTCGCCTTCGGATCACCGTTCGTCGGACGGCTGGTCGACCTGTACGGCAGTGCCAAGCTCATCATCGCGGCACTGACCTCGCTCAGCGTCGGGTACCTCTGGTTCCTCTTCGCGGGCAGCGATTCACCGTCGTACGTCGTGGCGATTCTGCCGAGCGTCATCCTGCTCGGACTCGGATTCGCGTTGGGCTACACCTCGATCATGGCCCAGGCCACCTCGGGCGTCGACGACTCGGAACAGGGTTTGGCGTCCGGGCTGGTGAACACCTCCGCTCAGGTCGGTGCGGCGCTCGTACTCGCTCTGACTACCGCCCTCGTGACCGCCGGATCGCACACCGCGTCCGGCGCCGGTACCGCCGGATTCGAACAGTTCCATCCCGGACTGATCCTGGTTACCGGAGTCGCGCTGGTGGGCTTGGCGATCACCGTCTCGCCGCTGGTACGTGGAAGGTCGCTGCGGGGAAGATCCGTGCGTGAAAGGCGCGCTGAGGAAGAAAAGGAATTGGCCGAGGTCAACTGAATACTTGCTTCATCCGCGAATGCGCTCGGCCGCGTAGGAGACAATCCTGCGCGGCCGAGTTGCTGTGTCTGAACTATCGGGTGGCAGATTTCAGGGCTGCGTCTTTCGGGGCTGCGTCTTTCAGGGCTGCGTCGAAACTCGTCGACGTAGCTTGCGAACCGAGAATCAAGGCAAGGCGCACCAACATGGCTTCGCGGTCGGACGGATCAGCCTGATCGAGTGCGTTCGACAGTGCCAACCAGACGTGCTCGCGGTGGCCCTCGTCGTCGATCACAGTCGTCGTGACGGACTGTGCCGTATCGAAGTGCGTCGGCGCAGTGCCGGCGGTGAGGTGCTTGGCCACGTCGTTCAATTGCGTGGGATCGCTGATGCGGCAGAGCGCCAATCCGTCGGGCCGAATCACGAAGATCTCGCCGACACGAGCACCGAGGGCAGATGCGAGATTGCCTTCGGCATCGCGAATCGTGGAGTCGTTAGTTCCCGCGGTGATCACCCGTACGGTTTCCGGTGCAAGGGCCTGAGCGAGAATCTCGGCTTGCGTGTCGAGTTCGGATACCAGCTCAGCTGACAGTCCGAAAGCCAGCAGGCCGAATCCAGTACCGCGCAGACTGTTCAAGGAGGTTTTCGAACCGTCCGCCGAGACCTGGACGACTCTGTCCTCCAGCGGATCCCCGGGTAGTACGCCCTCGGTGCCCGCAGCTGTGGGCCACGTCAGCGGCGAGAGACGGGCGTGCGTTGCACTCGACTGGCGCGGGTTGATGAGGTGCGCGAATTCGCTTCGCTTGGTGGCGAGTTCGAGTACGGCGTCGCGGGTGGTCCGGTATCCATGACTGCCGGGCGACATGATGAGCGTCGACTTGCCTGCATTGTCGACGTTCTGCTGCCACGCGCTGCGACGTTCCTTCGAATACGCGTCGAGGATGGCGGTATCGGCAGCTCCGTTGATGACGGCCGCCAGTTGCCACACCAGGGTCTCGGCATCTTCCATGCCAGAGTTGAGGCCACGAACACCGAAGATCGGAACGAGATGCGCGGCGTCGCCGGCAAAGAGCACACGGCCGTGAGTGAAATCTTCCAAGGCGAGTGCATGGGCGCGGTAGAAGCCGAACCATTCCAGGGTCCAGGGGATGTCGCTCTGGAGCCATTCGAGGTGACGCATGATGCGGTCACGGATGCGATCTTCTTGCGTCTCCGCTTCCGGATCGTCCGACGCGTCGAGCTGGTAGTCGATGCGCCAGATGTCCCGTGGTTGGCGGTGCATGATGATCGTGGACCCCGGATTGCTGGGTGCGTCGAACCACACCAGACGCTCGGCCGGGAGTTCCGATTCCCAATGAATGTCGGCAATGACGTAGTTGCCCTCGTAGCTGTTGCCCTGCAAGCGGATTCCGCTGAGTTCGCGCATCTTGCTGCGTCCACCGTCGGCAGCCACGACCCACGCCGCACGCAGTTCGCGGGTTCCGAAGGCGGTGTCGACGGTCAGAGTTACCTCGTCGTCACCGCCGGAGATGCCGGCGATCGACGACGACCAGTGGAAGTTCACCAGTGGGTGGGCGAGCAACTTGTCGGTCATGATCTGTTCGAACTCGGATTGCGAGACGTTGACCATGGGTCCGCGCGCGTCGTGCTCGGCGGATGCCATCCGGAACTGCAGTACTTCCTGATCGCGGTAGTAACTCCGACCACCCACCCACGGCAGAACGATGTCGTCCAGCTCGGCACCGAAACCAAGGCGTTCGGCAACTTCGAGGCTGTGCCGTGACACGCAGATCGCGCGACTGCCGAACGAGACCTGATCGGCCGCTTCGAGAATCGTGACGGCAATGCCGCGCTGCGCCAAGCCCATGGCTACGCCCATGCCGACTGGGCCGGCTCCGACGATCACGACGGGAAGTGCGTCGGCCGAAGGCGCCATGGAAGCGAAGTCCTCGGGTGCGTACTTCTTCGGATGAAAGTAGGTCGACATGGTCACGAGGCTTTCTGTGCGGCAGTGTTTTTCGGGATCAGTTGAGGTTCCGGGAGTAGCAGGATGGAAACCAAGCTGATCACGGCAATGATCACGAAGTAGACGGTGATGGCGAACGAGGTGTCGAAGGCGGCGTAGAGCGCGGTGGCGATCATCGGGGCCAGACCGCCGCCGAGGATTGCGCCGATCTGGTAGCCGAGTGACGCTCCGCTGTAGCGGATGTGTGCGGGGAACAATTCGGCGAACAGCGCCGCTTGTGGGCCGGCGCAGCAGCCGAGCGTGAAGCCGAGGGCGATCATCGATACGAGCATCACCGGGACGATCGCCGTGTCGATCAGCGGAAAGAACACCGCTGCCGCCACTACCAGGGTGATCGAACTGCGGATGTAGACGGTTCGGCGTCCGAGAGTGTCCGACTTGTGAGCGCTGAAAGCCATTCCCGCCATCCAGAACGGGCAGGATGCGATGAGGAGGAAGAGCATCGTGGTCTTGCTGAAGCCGAGTTCGGTCTCGCCGTATTTGAGCACGTAAACCATGTACGCGTACGCAATTCCGTTGGTGGCGATGAAGGTTCCACCGGCGAGGAGCACTGTCTTCCAGTGTCTGGTGAGAACCTCGAGAATCGGCATGGACTCCGCCGGTGCTTCGGACTTCGAAGCGGTGAACTCGTCACTTTCCTCGAGGCCGAGACGGATCCACATCGCAACGCCCACAAGAACTGCGCTGAGCAGGAACGGGATTCGCCATCCCCAGGAGTTGAATGCATCGTCGTCCATGAAGGCGGCGAGGGGGAGATAGACGAGATTGGCCACCAGTACGCCTGCGGGAACACCGATTTGTGGTGCGCTGCCGTACAGCCCCTTCTTGCCCTCCGGTGCGTTTTCGGTTGCGACCAGAACTGCGCCGCCCCACTCGCCGCCGACACCGAGTCCCTGAACGAATCGCAAGGTCACCAGGAGTATGGGGGCGAAGACGCCGATGGCGGCGTAGTTGGGTAGCAGGCCGATGGCAACGGTGGCGCAGCCCATCAGCATCAACGAGGTGACCAACATGGATTTGCGTCCGATGCGGTCGCCGAAGTGGCCCATCACGATTCCGCCGATGGGACGCGCGACGAATCCGACGGCGAGGGTGGCGAAGGCGGCCAGGGTGCCGGCCAGATCGGACGTGCCGGGGAAGAACTGCTTGCCGAGCACGAGCGCGGCGGCGGTGCCGTAGATGAAGAAGTCGTACCACTCGATGGCGGTGCCGACAAAGCTGCCGAGGGCGGCCTTGCGCGCCTTGACCGTCGCGGCGGTGCGCGTAGCGGTCGGTGAGGCGATGGAGGTCATGAAGTGCCTTTCGAGATGAATGTGGCTTGAAGAAACAATGACGTGCGCCACAACAATTGAAAAGCGAAAGAATTGGAGGTTCTTGCACGGAAAATCCGTGGAATCAGCTCCGCTGCCTGGTAGTGGGACTATTGGGCAGGTTCCGAGGGTGAAACGAATTCTATGAAAGCGCGTGCGACGCGGCTGAGGCGAGTGTTCTGGTGCCACGCGAGAACTACGTGCACCGACGGCACGACAGGGGAAGCGATGGTCTTGACGACTACCTCGAGCCCCTCGTACGTGACGTCCATCTTGGGGCGCTGGAGTAACAGCGTCCAGCCGAGTCCGCGTCCGACAAATGCCCGCGCCGTCTCGAAGTTCGCGGTTCTGTATGCAACCTTCGGGATGAATCCGCCTGCGCGGCAGACGTCGAGCGCGTGTTTGGTGCTCGGCGGCGCGTCGAGGAGAACCATCGGGTGTTCCGCGAGGTCCGGAAGATGGATCGGTCGCTCGGACCGCGCGAGTGGGTGTTCGGCACCCAGGACGATCAAGGGTTCGCGGATGGCCAACGGAACTGTGCGCAATTGTGGAGACAGGTCCAGGTCGTAAGCGATCGCGAGGTCCAACTCGCCGTTCTCGAGATGTGTCTGGAGCCGATTCTGAGTGTCCTCGCGGAACTCCACCTGCGCGTCAGGATTCTCACGGGTGAACCCGGCGATCATCGACGGCAATACCGTCGGCCCCAGAGCGGGATAGCAACCGATCGCGATGGGCCCCGACACGCTTCCGCCGGTTCCGAGCGCATCGGATTCGAGCTCCCCGGCTTGCTGAAGTAGCGCCCGGGCGCGCACCAGAACGGATTCACCGGTGCGGGTCAGTTGAATGCCGAATGAGCGACGGCGAACGCACAGTTGAACTTTGAGCGCGCGTTCGAGTTCGGTGAGCGACGCGGACAGGGCGGAGGGGGAGAGGTGCAAGCGCTCGGCCGCGCCGCTGATCGTCCCGGTCTCGGCTACCGCGACAAACGCAGCCAGCTGACGCATCGTGTACGTGGGAGCAGGATCGATGCGAGGCATGAGATCGACAGTAGTCGGATAGATTGCCCTGAATTGTTTGGTATGGCACCGTGAAGAGATCGACGATCAATCGCTGACCTGCGTCTTCGTGGTGCCCCCGGCAGGATTCGAACCTGCGACCTTTCGCTCCGGAGGCGAACGCTCTATCCCCTGAGCTACGGGGGCGCACCGAATGCTCGGTGTGCCGATTGGGCTGCGTTAGCGTAGCGCATCACGGGGGGACAAGACCAAACCGGCACCCGTCTCGGCATGGCGTCGTCGTGGGAGGCAGTCGAGGATGCGGCCGGGGACCATGGTCGTCGAATCATCTGTACCGACTGACTCGGATGCTTTTTACGCCTAGGCTCGGCTCTGAGCACAGGCTCGGGCGGACTGCTCGGGCACCCTCGTGAGGTACGGGAGTCGTTGATGACCGATCACCACTATTCCGAAGACCAGCTCGCGCTCGACCTGAAGTGGTGGGCAGCGGCCAACTACCTGACCGTTGCGCAGATCTATCTGAAAGACAACACGCTTCTGCGGGAACCGTTGCGAGCCGAGCACATCAAGCCTCGACTGCTCGGGCACTGGGGGACCAGCCCCGGCCTGTCGATGATCTACACGCTCCTCAATCGGCACATCGTCGCCACTGATGCTGATTGGCTGTACGTCACCGGCCCGGGGCACGGCGGCCCGGCGCTGGTCGCGTCGACGTATCTCGAGGGAACGTATTCGGAGATCTATCCGGAAGTCTCGGACGACGCCGAGGGTATCCACCGGATGTGTCGGCGGTTCTCGGCTCCCGGCGGAGTGCCCAGCCATGTGAGTGTGCAGACACCCGGAAGCATCCATGAAGGAGGCGAGCTCGGCTACGCCCTTGCACATGCGGCCGGCGCTGCCTTCGATCATCCGAACCTCGTGGTGGCCTGTGTGATCGGCGACGGCGAAGCGGAGACCGGGCCGTTGTCCGGCTCGTGGAAGCTCCCGGCGTTCCTCAATCCACGACGCGACGGCGCGGTGTTGCCGATCCTGCACGTGAACGGCGCCAAGATCGCGGGCCCGACCGTGTACGGGCGCAGCAGCGACGAGGACATTCAGGCCTACCTCGGCGGCCAGGGGTGGGCGCCGATCGTCGTCTCCGGTGACGACCCCGACGTCGTGTTTCCTCAGTTGTATCAAGCGATCTCGCAGGCACACGAGAAGATCCGCGAGATGCAGGGTGCCGCACGCCGCGGCGACGAGTGGACGGGTTCGTGGCCGGCAATAGTCTTGCGGACGCCGAAAGGATGGACCGGTCCACACGCCGTCGACGGAATCTTGGTCGAGGGCACACATCGTGCGCACCAGGTGCCGTTGTCCGGCGTGCGAACCAACGAATCGCATCTGCGGCAACTCGAAGAGTGGATGCGGTCGTACCGTCCGGACGAGTTGTTCGACGCCAACGGATCACTCGTCGCGGACCTGGCGGCGCTCTCGCCGGCGGGGGACAAGCGCATGGGGAGCACTCCCTACGCGAACGGTGGACGACTTCGAGTCGATCTCCCGATGCCGCCGCTCGAAAAGTATGCGCTTCCCATCCAATCCCCGGGTTCGACCTTCCACGAGACGACGCGAGTGCTCGGCGAGCTTCTGCGCGACATCTACGCCGCCACGGAAACCGAGGACAGCGGCGGGATCTTCCGACTCTTCTGTCCGGACGAGACGTCGAGCAATCGCCTCGGCGCCGTGTTCGAGACAACCGACCGCTGCTGGCAACTGCCGATCACCGACTACGACGACGGGCTGTCCGCGGACGGTCGTGTCATGGAGGTCCTCAGCGAGCACCTCTGCGAGGGGTGGCTCGAGGGTTATCTGTTGTCCGGTCGACACGGGATGTTCGCGAGCTACGAAGCATTTGCGATGGTGAGTGTGTCGATGCTCATCCAGCACGCCAAGTGGCTCCAACATGCCGTCGACCTGCCGTGGCGGGCGTCCGTCGCTTCGCTCAACGTGCTGCTGACCAGTACATGCTGGCGCAACGATCACAACGGATTCAGTCATCAGGGCCCCGGCATGATCGACGCCGTTATTCCCTTGGCACCCAGTGTGATCCGCGTGTGGCTGCCGCCGGATTCCAACACCTTGCTCTCGATCTCGGATCACTGCCTGCGTAGTACCGACCACGTCAACTTGATAGTCGTGGACAAGCAACCGCATCTGCAGTACCTCACGCTCGAGCAAGCGCACGAGCACTGTGCGGCGGGCGCTTCGGTCTGGGAATGGGCCGGAACCGAGGCTCGCGGACAGGAACCGGACGTGGTGCTGGCCGCTGCGGGAGATGTGCCGACGCAGGAGATCCTGGCTGCCGCGCAGTTGCTGCGCGATCACACACCCGAACTGATCACCCGCGTCGTCAACGTCGTCGATCTGATGGCCTTGCTGACGCCAACCGAGCATCCCCACGGATTCGGGGAGCGGGTCTTCCTCGATCTGTTCACCGCGCAGACCGACGTCGTGTTCGCATTCCACGGGTACTCGCGTGCGGTGCACGAACTGATTCACGGGCGTCCGAGTCCCGAGCGCTTCCACGTTCGCGGATTCAGTGAACAGGGAACAACCACAACACCGTTCGACATGGTTGTCCTCAACAAGATGAGCCGCTACCACCTGGTGATCGAGGCGCTACGACGCTCCAAGCGTCGGCCGGCCGGGGCTTCCGAGTTGGCGGAGTTCTGCCGGACACAGCTCGAAAAGCACTCGCGTTACATCGTCGAGCACCTCGAAGACATGCCGGAGGTAGAAAACTGGACCTGGTCCTGAAATTCAGGACCAGGCCCAGTTGGGTCTGAACATTCTCGGTTCAGCTCAGTGCAGTGCAGTGCAGTGCAGTGCAGCTCAGTTCATGGGCAGCGGCACTGCGCCGCGAGCCGCCAACATGTCGGTCATCAGCTTGGACTCGCTCTGCTGCGTGTTGACCATGGTCTGTGCCAGGCTGCGCACCGGACCCTCGGTGGCGTCGGCAGCTGCGTACTCCATCATCGGAAGCCCACCTTCGTGGTGACGAAGCATCAACTGCAGGAACAAGGTGTCGAGTTGCAGGCCTTCCGCCGCGCGGAGAGCCGCGAGGTCCTCGGGGGACGCCATGCCGGGCATCGTGTCGACCGGGCCGGAATGAGCCATGTCCATCGTGGCCGAAGTCCCGTGCGATCCGTGGCCGGAGCCCGAATCCGACGACATCCACTCCATGTACGGACCCACCTTGGACAGCGGCTGATCCCACATGGTCAGCCACGCCTGCATCTGACCGAGCTGGTTCTGCTGCGTGGTCAAGATGTCGAACGCCAGCGTGCGTACGTCGTTGTCCGTGGACTTCGTCAGGGCGATGGACGCCATGTCCACGGCCTGGCTGTGGTGCACGCTCATGTCCTGAGCGAAGCCCACGTCCACCGAATCCGAGGCCGGAACGGTCAGTGACGACTTCGCATCGGGTCCGAGGAGGTTGGTCAGTGCGCCGAGGGCAAAACCGACGGCGATCGCGCCGATCAGACCGATGATCAGCAGCGCGGTGCGCTGACTCGGCTTCGAAGGCTGATCGGTGGTCTCTGAACTATTCACCGGACTATCCACCGGCGGGAATCTGCTCGTCGGTGGCCGGGGTAGCGCCCGTGCCGTCCATCTGGATGGCGTCGGCGCCCGGAGGCGTCGGATCGAACGGCGACGTCGACGGGGTGAACAGCGGGTTGGTGCAGCTCGCTCCGACCTCGGGGTAGACGTTCGGGTTCTGGTTCAACGCGGTGATGAACTGATCGATGCGATCGTCGTCGGCCTTGTCGATCTCGAGGCGATGGCCCCACGACTGCAGAGAAATGGGGCTGCTCTGACCGGGGTACGGCGACATCAGCATGTAGGACTTGCCGTTGACGCGTGCGGCGAGGCTGTCGATCTGGTCCTGGTCGACGAGATCGGGGTTGTACGTGATCCAGATGGCGCCGTGCTCGAGCGAGTGGACTGCGTTCTCGGTGCGAATCGGGTCGGCGTACACGGTTCCGGTGCAGTTCGCCCAGGTGGCGTCGTGCGGGCCACCGAACGGCGGAGTCTGGTCGTACGCCACGCGCTGAGTGGAATCGACGTGCTGGCCGGCCGGGTACTCGATCTTGAGGACGCCGTCGATCTTGTCGGACGGATCCTTGTTCTCGGAGCTGTACTTGTACGGCTCGAGGGCCTGCCGCTCCTCGACCTTGGGCCACAGATTGATACCGAGCACGGCGATGAGTGCGAGCACAGCCACACCGGCGCCGATCGACAGCCAGGGGATCTGGCGGGGAGCGGGGACGCCGCCCTTACCCTTCTTGGCCGGCCGACTGTTCTTGTTGGCGGCCTTGATGGCCTTGGCTGATTTGGCCCCGGAGTTCTTGTTGGGACCGCGACTATCGGAACCGCTTGGCATCGATTGGGCTCTTTCGGTGTGTGGGCTTGAGGTGTGGCGCGCCCGCGCATGAAGGTACGCGGTGGTAGCTCGGGCATTACCACTGTACTTTCCGAGTCTGAGGGCAAACTTTGAGAGTGGCGTGCGACACGCCACAGCGGCCCCGCGCACGTTCACGGAGAGCGAGGCGTGAGGCGAGTCTCCACTTCCGGTGTGCAGGCAATAGGATGAATACCTGTGACTCCAGCTGACCTTGCCGAACTGCTCCGCGGAACCGCAGCGAGCGTCCTTGCCGATCGTGGCCTCGACGTATCCGTGCTGCCCGAAACCCTTACCGTCGAGCGACCACGCAACCCCGAGCACGGCGATTACGCCACCAACATTGCCATGCAGGTAGCCAAGAAGGTCGGCACTAATCCCCGCGAGCTGGCGGGCTGGATCGCCGAAGCCCTCACCGCTGCCGACGGAATCGAATCCGCCGAGATCGCCGGACCCGGCTTCCTCAACATTCGGTTGGACAAGGACGCCCAGGGCGCGATCGTCGTGTCGGTTCTCGAAGCCGGTGCGTCGTACGGCTCGGGCGACTCTCTCGCCGGCAAGAAGATCAACCTCGAATTCGTCTCGGCCAACCCCACCGGACCGATTCACCTCGGTGGAACCCGTTGGGCTGCAGTCGGAGACGCGCTCGGACGCATTCTGTCCGCGCAGGGTGGATTGGTCACACGTGAGTACTACTTCAACGATCACGGTGCCCAGATCGACCGCTTCTCGCGTTCGCTGATCGCTGCAGCGAAAGGTGAACCTGCTCCGGAAGACGGTTACGCCGGTGCATACATCGCCGACATCGCCGCCTCGGTTCTGAAGCAGCGTCCCGACGTCATGGAGCTGCCCGCCGACGAGCAGCAGGAAACCTTCCGCGCCATCGGCGTCGAATTGATGTTCACGCACATCAAGCAGACCCTCCACGACTTCGGCGTCGACTTCGACGTCTACTTCCACGAGAACTCGCTCTTCGAATCCGGTGCGGTCGAGAAGGCCGTCGAATCCCTCAAGGGTTCGGGCAACCTCTTCCACGAAGACGGTGCGTGGTGGCTCAAGAGCACCGACTACGGCGACGACAAGGACCGCGTCGTCATCAAGAGCGACGGCAACGCCGCCTACATCGCCGGTGACATCGCCTACTTCCAGAACAAGCGCGCCCGCGGGTTCGACCTCTGCATCTACATGCTCGGTGCCGACCATCACGGATACATCGGCCGTCTCAAGGCTGCCGCGGCCGCATTCGGCGACGATCCGGACACCGTCGAGGTGCTGATCGGCCAGATGGTCAACCTCGTCAAGGACGGCACTGCCGTCAAGATGAGCAAGCGCGCAGGCACCGTCATCACCCTCGACGACCTGGTCGAGGCAATCGGCGTCGACGCCTCGCGTTACGTCATGATCCGCTCGTCGGTCGACTCGAGCATCGACATCGATCTCGACCTGTGGACCAAGACCAGCAGCGAGAACCCCGTCTACTACGTCCAGTACGCGCATGCACGCCTCTCGGCGATCGCTCGCAACGCCGCAGACCTCGGTCTGTCCGCCGACGCGAGCAACCTCGCCCTGCTCACCGTCGAGCAGGAGGGTGACCTCATCCGCACGATCGGCGAGTACCCACGCGTCGTGTCGAGCGCGGCGAATCTGCGTGAGCCGCACCGTATTGCCCGCTACCTCGAAGAACTCGCGGGTGCGTACCACCGCTTCTACGGCGCGTGCCGCATCCTTCCGCAAGGCGACGAAGACGCCACCGACGTGCACCGCGCGCGTCTGGCTCTCTGCGCCGCCACCCGACAGGTCCTGGCCAACGGCCTCGAACTGCTCGGCGTCACCGCACCGGAGCAAATGTGAACGCGCACCCCGCCGGCCCCAAGCATGCCGAGCAGTTGCAGGCCCCCGGCTTGCCCGACCGTCCTGCCAGCCCCGAAGCCTTCGGTGAACTCTCACCGCAGGTGTGGCCGCGCAACGCTTCTCGCGGCGACGACGGTGAAGTGACCCTCGCGGGTGTCAAGGTCGGTGAACTTGCCGAGAAGTACGGCACCCCGCTGTTCGTCATCGACGAGGACGACTTCCGCTCGCGTTGCCGCGACATGGCCCGCGCCTTCGGCCCGGATGCCAAGGTGCACTACGCATCCAAGGCATTCCTCTGTGGCGAGATCGCACGCTGGGTCGCCGACGAAGGCCTCTCGCTCGACGTCTGCTCCGGCGGTGAACTGGCGATCGCGTTGCACGCGGACTTCCCGGCCGAGCGAATTGCCATGCACGGCAACAACAAGTCAGTCGCCGAACTGGCCGCTGGTGTCGCCGCGGGCGTCGGGCATGTCGTGCTCGACTCGGCGATCGAGATCGACCGACTCGATCGTGTCGCCGGTGAGGCCGGTGTCGTTCAGGACGTGTTGATCCGACTGACCGTCGGCGTCGAAGCGCATACCCACGAATTCATCTCCACCGCACATGAGGACCAGAAGTTCGGTTTCTCGCTGGCCGGGGGAGCGGCGATCGACGCGGTCCGTCGCGTCTTCGCTGCCGACAACTTGCGACTGGTCGGCCTGCACAGCCACATCGGTTCGCAGATCTTCGACGTCGACGGTTTCGAGGTGGCAGCGCACCGCGTGATCGGTTTGCTCCGCGACGTCGTCACCGAGTTCGGAGTCGAGAAGACCAAGCAGATTTCGATCATCGACCTCGGCGGCGGCATGGGGATCTCGTACATCCCCTCCGACGACCCGCCGCCCGTCGACGAACTGGCAGCAAAGCTCGGCCACATCGTGCGCAACGAGTCCGCACTGGCCGGATTGCCGGAGCCGACGCTTGCCGTCGAACCCGGCCGCGCCATCGCCGGACCTGGCACGGTGACGCTCTACGAGGTCGGCACCATCAAGGACGTCACGGTGGGTAGCTCGCTGACACGCCGCTACATCAGCGTCGACGGCGGGATGAGCGACAACATCCGCACGTCCCTCTACGGTGCGGAGTACGAAGCCAAGTTGGTTTCGCGAACTTCCGGGGCTGATCCCGTCGTTGCACGTATCGTCGGTAAGCACTGCGAGTCCGGTGACGTGGTCATTCGGGACACCTGGATGCCCGAGGACGTCGGGCCCGGTGATTTACTAGCGGTAGCAGCGACCGGTGCATACTGCTATTCGATGTCGAGCAGGTACAACCTGCTCACCCGCCCAGCCGTGGTGGCGGTGCGTGACGGAGTCTCACGCGTGATTCTGCGGAGGGAAACAGTGGAAGATCTGCTCAGCTTGGAGGTATCGCAGTGACGAGCGAATCGGCGCATCGCGCTATCGGTGTGGCCGTTCTCGGCCTCGGCAACGTCGGGAGCGAGGTCGTCCGGATCATTCGTGAGCAGGCCGAGGAACTCGAAGCTCGCGTCGGCGCCCCGTTGGAACTGCGGGGAGTTGCCGTCCGCCGTATCGGCTCGGACCGCGGAATTCCCGAGGAACTGCAGACGACGGACGCCGAGTCCCTGGTCGGTCGTGACGACGTCGACATCGTGGTCGAGGTGATCGGCGGAATCGAGCTCCCTCGCAAGCTGATTCTCTCTTCCCTCAACTCCGGTAAGTCGGTCGTGACCGCCAACAAGGCGCTGCTCGCGGACCACACCGGTGAATTGGCGGAGGCTGCAGAGGCCAACTCTGTCGACCTGTACTTCGAGGCCGCTGTTGCCGGTGCGATCCCCGTGATCCGCCCGCTCACACAGTCGTTGGCCGGAGACCGTGTCAACAAGGTCGCCGGAATCGTGAACGGCACCACCAACTTCATCCTCTCCGCGATGGACGAGACCGGCGCCGACTACGAGGAGACCCTCGCCGAAGCCGGACGCCTCGGATACGCGGAAGCCGACCCGACCGCGGACGTCGAAGGCTACGACGCCGCGGCGAAGGCTGCGATCCTCGCGTCGATCGCGTTCCACACCCGCGTCACTGCCGCGGACGTGTACCGCGAAGGAATCTCCACGATCACCTCCGCCGACCTGGCGTCGGCGAAGGCACTCGACTGCACAATCAAGTTGCTCTCGATCTGCGAGCGCATCGTCACGCCCAAGGGCAAGGAGCGGATTTCCGCTCGCGTGTACCCGGCGCTGGTTCCGCTCAGCCATCCGCTGGCCTCGGTCAACGGCGCGTTCAACGCCGTTGTCGTGGAAGCAGAGAACGCCGGCCGGCTCATGTTCTACGGCCAGGGCGCAGGCGGCGCCCCCACCGCTTCCGCGGTGATGGGTGACCTGGTGATGGCGGCGCGCAACAAGGTTCACGGCGGCCGCGGCCCCCGCGAGTCCAAGTACGCCAAGCTCAAGGTCGCCCCGATGGGCGACATCCTCACGCGCTACTACGTGAACATGGAGGTCGCGGACAAGGAAGGTGTGCTGTCCGCAGTCGCCGCCGAGTTCGCCAAGCACGGCGTGAGCATCTCCGTCGTCCGCCAGGAGGGCGCCGGCGCCGGCGCGCGTCTGGTGGTCGTCACTCATGTAGCAACCGACGCGGCTCTCTCCGAGACCGTGGCGGCCCTCAACGAACTCGAATTCGTCACCGCTGTGACCAGCGTGCTGCGACTGGAAGGCACTGAACAATGACCGGCATCGTCAACCCCGTCCACAAGGCATGGCCGGGTCTCATCGAGGCATACCGGGACCGTCTCGCGATCGGTGACAACTGGAAGACCGTCACCCTGCGCGAAGGCGGCACCCCGCTCCTGCCGGCCGGCCACCTCTCCGAGATCACCGGCTGCGACGTCTACCTCAAGGTCGAGGGTCTCAACCCCACCGGTTCCTTCAAGGACCGCGGCATGACGATGGCCGTCACCGACGCCTTGGCCCGGGGCCAGCGCGCAGTTCTGTGCGCGTCCACCGGCAACACCTCCGCCTCGGCCGCTGCGTATGCAGCCAAGGCAGGCATGACCTGCGCCGTGCTCATCCCGCAGGGCAAGATCGCCATGGGCAAGCTTGCGCAGGCAGTCATGCACGGCGCCAAGATCATTCAGGTCCAGGGCAACTTCGACGACTGCCTCGAACTGGCACGCAAGACCACGGCGGAATTCCCCACCATCGGTCTGGTCAACTCCGTCAACCCGGTGCGCATCGAAGGTCAGAAGACCGCGGCATTCGAGATCATGGACGTGCTCGGCAAGGCTCCCGACGTGCACGCTCTCCCGGTCGGAAACGCAGGAAACATCACCGCGTACTGGCGCGGATACTCCGAGTACTACGCCGACGGTCTGACCACGGTCAAGCCCCGCATGCTCGGCGTCCAGGCAGCCGGTGCGGCTCCGCTGGTCAACGGCGCACCCGTCAAGGACCCCGAAACCATCGCTACCGCAATCCGAATCGGTTCCCCCGCTTCCTGGAACGGCGCTGTCGCCGCGAAGGAAGAGTCGAACGGTGCATTCCGTGCCGCCACCGACGAGAAGATCCTCGAGGCTTACCGTCTGATCGCCGCCACCGAGGGCGTCTTCGTCGAACCGGCGTCGGCAGCCAGTGTCGCCGGCCTGCTCGCCGCACGTGCAGAGGGCTGGCTCGAGCCGGGCCTGACCGTCGTGTGCACGGTGACCGGTAACGGTCTCAAGGATCCTGACACGGCTTTGAAGGGTATGCCGAACGTCGAGCCGATCGGTGTCGATCCCGTTGCCGTCGCGGCTGCCCTCGAGCTTGCATAGTGTCCGTGGATTCATCGACCACTCCGCGGAATCCGGTGTCTGACATGACTATAACCCTGCCTATCGGCCTTTCGGTGACTGCTCGCGTCCCGGCCTCGAGTGCAAACTTGGGGCCGGGGTTCGACACCCTCGGTCTGGCGTTGGGGTTGTACGACGAAATCGTGGTCACCACAACGGATTCGGGCCTTCAGATTCGCGTCGAAGGTGAAGGCGCTGCCGACGTACCTTGGGGTCCTTCGCATCTCGTGGTTCGCGCTATCGAACGCGGTCTCGAAGCGGCCGGGGTGTGGGCAAGTGGCCTGGACGTGTTGTGCCGCAACGCGATCCCGCACTCGCGCGGGTTGGGATCCTCGGCTTCTGCGGCTGTCGGCGGACTGGCAGCAGCCAACGGTCTGGCGCGCGCACTCGATGCCGAGATCGGCTTGACGGAAGAGCAGTTGGTTCAACTCTCGTCCGAGTTCGAAGGTCACCCGGACAATGCGTCTGCCAGTGTTCTCGGTGGCGCAGTCGTCTCGTGGAGTTGCCCACCGGCCGTCGAAGGCGACGAGCCGATCTACTCTGCGGCGAAACTCGATGTCCATCCCGACATCCGTGCTGTGGCACTGGTTCCCGAGGAGCGGTCGTCCACCGCACACACTCGTGGCCTCCTGCCCGAATTGGTTCCGCACCAGGATGCCTCGTTCAACGCGAGCCGCAGCGCGCTGGCCGTCGTTGCGCTCACTGCTCGGCCCGATCTGTTGATGGCAGCCACCGAGGATCGCCTGCATCAGGCACAGCGCGCACCCGCACTTCCGCTCACGACGCGATGGATCGGGATCTTGCGCGAGGCGGGCATTGCTGCGACCGTTTCGGGAGCAGGCCCCACCGTGTTGGCGCTCAGCACAGAACCTTTCCCCGTCGAGCTCGCCGAAGCGGCGCGGGCAGACGGACTACGTGTGCTCGAATTGGACATCGCCGACGGCGTCGAAGTATCCACGACGACTGTCTGATCCCTGCCTTGGTCCTGGTGATCGCCCACTACCGATCGGTAGTGAACTGACACACCCAGTCGTCCAAATTCTTGCCGGACTCAGGTTTGGACGCTATCCTGGGCTATGTCCGTACATCGTGCGCGTCAGTCGCCGGTGCATCACCAGGGGGCAAAACTCCTTCCCAATCGGGGTCCACAGTCCTTGGCATGATTCTCGCAGGCATGATCCTCACGCTTGTACCTTCTCCGAAGGTTTGAATCCTCCGCGGATCGAACACTCAGAGGTTCCATATCTCTGGGGTTCAACACACGGGGGAGTGAATCGTCGACGAAGGCGCGTTGGGCAGGTTTGCGAGCGCATGAAAAGTTTGAGGCGAGAGTTTCCGACAATCATGTGACGGCGGACAAGCCGGCAGTTCTGGACAGCAACCACGTACGGCACCACCGAGTTCGGTATTCAATCGAACTGCGGGACGAACCCTCGACTTTGCGCAGTGCGAGTGAGGGAAGGAAAGGACCTCCGTGACCGATACGGACCTCATCGCCACTTCTGCACCCGCCGGGTCGGAATCAGGCGACAATTCTCAGGCGTCATCTTCAGCATCGAACGGTGCGGTGGCGACCTCCACGAAGCGTGCCGAGACGCGCCGTGGTGCCGGACTCTCCGGCATGGTGCTCACCGAACTCCGCACTCTTGCGGGTGAACTGGGCATCAAAGGCACTTCCGGCATGCGCAAGGGCGACCTGATCGCAGCCATCAAGGAGCGCCAGGGCGGCAGCGCAAAGGCTGCACCCGCACAGAGCGAACTCACTCTCGACGACGCACCCGTTGCGCGCACTCGTGCCAAGAGCGCCCGCGCCGCACGCACCGAAACCCCCGCAGCCGAAACGGCTCCCGCGGCAGAATCCGCTCCTGCCGAGGCAGCGCCTGCGCGTACCGAATCCGCCGAGGATTCCGATCAGAGCGCACCCCGTCGTGGACGTCAGCGTCGCGGCGCCGCTCGTCGTGCAGGTTCACCCGACCAGGGTGAACTGAGCATCGAGCAGGACACTCCTTCGGCAAAGTCCGACGCGGACACCTCGAAGGCTGTCGATACCTCGAAGGTCACCGAGACCGCCAAGGCTGAGGCTCCGGTCGAGCGTCCTGCGCGCACCGAGGGCAAGTCCGACGCTGATCAGGCTCCCGCCGAGCAGGGCAACGAGCGTCCCCGCCGCGAGCGCAACCGGGACAATCAGGGCCAGCGAGATAACCAGGGCCAGCGCGAGAACCAGGGCAACCGGGGTAACCAGGATCGCCAGGATCGCCAGGACCGTCAGGATCGCGGCAATCAGAACAACGCCGGCCAGAACAACGCCGGTCCGCGTACGGACAACCGCAACAACGGACCGGACGACGACGAAGAGGGTGGACGCGGACGCCGCGGACGCCGTTTCCGCGAGCGCCGTGGCCGTGGTCGCGACCGCGGTGAGGGTGGCGCACCCAACGATTCGCGTGAGACCGAAATCCGCGAGGACGACGTCCTTCAGCCGGTCGCCGGCATCCTCGACGTGCTCGACAATTACGCCTTCGTGCGTACGTCCGGGTACCTCGCCGGCCCCAACGACGTCTACGTCTCCATGAACCTGATCCGCAAGAACGGCCTTCGCCGTGGCGACGCCATCACCGGTGCCGTCCGCGTCTCGCGTGACGGTGAGCAGGGCAGCCAGCGTCAGAAGTTCAACCCGCTGGTCCGCATCGACACGGTCAACGGCGGCGACGTCGAGGCCGCGAAGAAGCGCCCCGAGTTCAACAAGCTCACGCCGCTGTACCCGAACCAGCGTCTGCGCCTCGAGACCGAGCAGCACATTCTCACCACGCGTGTCATCGACCTGGTGATGCCCATCGGTAAGGGCCAGCGCGCCCTCATCGTGAGCCCGCCCAAGGCCGGTAAGACCAGCGTGTTGCAGGCGATCGCGAATGCCGTCGCCACCAACAATCCTGAGTGCTACCTGATGGTCATCCTCGTGGACGAGCGTCCCGAGGAAGTGACCGACATGCAGCGCAGCGTGAAGGGTGAGGTCATTTCCTCCACCTTCGACCGCCCGCCGGGAGATCACACCGCAGTTGCCGAGCTGGCAATCGAGCGTGCGAAGCGCCTGGTCGAGATGGGTAAGGACGTCGTCGTACTGCTCGACTCCATCACGCGTCTGGGTCGTGCGTACAACAACTCCTCGCCTGCGTCCGGACGCATCCTCTCCGGTGGTGTCGACTCGACGGCGCTCTACCCGCCGAAGCGTTTCCTCGGCGCTGCCCGCAACATCGAGAACGGCGGATCGCTCACCATCATCGCCACCGCGATGGTCGAGACCGGATCCACCGGCGACACGGTGATCTTCGAAGAGTTCAAGGGCACCGGCAACGCCGAGCTCAAGCTCGATCGCAAGATCGCCGAACGCCGCGTGTTCCCGGCCGTGGACGTCAACCCGTCCAGCACGCGTAAGGACGAGCTGCTCCTGAGCCCGGACGAAGCTGCTGTGCTGCACAAGCTCCGCCGCGTCCTGTCCGGACTGGACTCGCATCAGGCCATCGATCTGCTGATCGATCGACTGAAGAAGAGCAAGAACAACCTCGAGTTCCTGATGCAGGTCTCCAAGACCGCACCGGGTGCGATCGACGACTGATCGACTCGACGTCAAAGGCCCACAACCAGCTGGTTGTGGGCCTTTTGCGTGGGCGGAACAAAACCGAGGGGCAGTGCGTTGACAACTTCGTACAGCCACCCCGAGGCGTGCGAGACGCGGATTATCTGGTGAGGTACCGCATCTGGCATACTGAACGGCCGAGTCCGGTTCCGGTTCACGATGTCGATTGGCGACGTCGACCCGGCGACCATTGAAAGGGACACCATGAAGGCAGGAATCCACCCATCCTACGTAGCGACCACCGTCGTCTGCGGTTGCGGTAACACGTTCGAGACCCACAGCACCAAGGAGTCCGGACGCATCAACGTCGAGGTTTGCTCGCAGTGCCACCCGTTCTACACGGGCAAGCAGAAGATTCTCGACACCGGTGGACGCGTCGCTCGCTTCGAGGCTCGCTACGGCAAGCGCGCAGACAGCAAGGTCCCGGCCACCGAGTCCTAGCTGTTCCGCCGACGCCCGATCTGCCATGCGCAGATCGGGCGTCGGCTTTTTTGTGCCTGCACTCGGTTTGCGCGTTTCCCGGGTCCCGGCGTCGAAATACCTTCAAGCGCGCACCGTAGGAATCGAAACTCAGAGCGGAGCGAACCATGGCAGGCGCAACCCAGCCCTCGGCCATCGACGACATCTTGGCGGAGCACGCCGGTCTCGAAGCGCAGATGTCCGATCCGGCGCTGCACAACGACCCTGCCGCTGCCAGGCGCGTCGGTAAGCGGTTCTCCGAGCTCTCGCCGATCATGTCGACGTACAACAAGCTCACGGCTGCGCAGGACGATCTGGAAGCTGCGCGCGAACTCGCCGCCGACGATTCCAGCTTCGCCGCCGAGATCCCCGATCTCGAAGCCGAGGTCGCGCAGCTCGAGCAGACGCTGACCGATCAGTTGGCGCCGCGTGATCCGCATGACGGCGACGACATCGTCCTCGAAGTGAAGTCCGGTGAGGGCGGCGAAGAATCCGCGCTCTTCGCCTCGGACCTGGCCCGCATGTACGTCCGCTACGCGGAACGGCACGGCTGGCGCGTCGAGATCCTCGACGCGACGGTCTCCGATCTCGGCGGATACAAGGAAGCAACGCTGTCGATCAAGAGCAAGTCAGACACCCCGGACGGAGTGTGGGCGCGGCTGAAGTTCGAGGGCGGGGTTCACCGCGTCCAGCGAGTGCCCGTCACCGAATCCCAGGGACGCGTTCACACTTCGGCCGCCGGCGTTCTGGTCTACCCGGAGCCCGAAGAGGTCGAGCAAGTCCAGATCGACGAGAGTGACCTGCGTATCGACGTCTACCGTTCGTCCGGCAAGGGCGGTCAGGGCGTCAACACCACCGACTCCGCGGTTCGAATCACGCACCTTCCGACCGGCATCGTCGTCACCTGCCAGAACGAGCGCTCGCAGCTCCAGAACAAGGCGCGTGCCATGCAGGTGCTTGCAGCCCGTTTGCAGGTAGTCGCCGAGGAAGCCGCGGACGCAGAAGCGTCGGCAGGTCGCCAGAGTCAGGTTCGGACGGTGGACCGTTCGGAGCGCATCCGCACCTACAACTTCCCTGAGAACCGCATCACCGATCACCGCATCGGATTCAAGTCGCACAACCTCGACGCAGTGCTCGACGGTGAGCTCGACGCACTTCTCGACGCATTGGGCAAGGCGGACCGAGAGGCGCGTCTCGCGGCCGAGTAGATGCAGACCATGACTGACCTCCGTCCCGCCGGGAACTCGGTGAACCGCGTGTCGGTTGAGCGTGGCAGGCTGTACCCGTGAGTCGACTTCCACTTCGTTTGGCGCTGATCGAAGCTGCAAAACAGCTCGACGCCGCAGGTGTGCCCAACCCACGCACCGACGCCGAGTTGTTGGCATCCCACCTGCTCGGCGTCGAACGCACGCGTCTCGGGCTGATTCCGTTGGTCGATCCCGAGGTCATCGCGGCGTTCGACGAGTTGGTTGCGCAACGCGTGAAGCGGATTCCGTTGCAGCACATCATCGGAGTCGCATCGATGGGCAACATCGACGTCGCTGTCGGTCCGGGTGTCTTCATTCCGCGGCCCGAAACCGAATTGCTCATGGGTTGGGCGCTCTCGTTCCTCGAAGGTTGCGGAAGTAAGCCGCCGGTAGTTCTGGACCTGTGCACGGGATCGGGTGTACTCGCGCTGTCCATCGCCGAGGCCCGTCCAGACGCCGTCGTTCACGCCGTGGAGAAAGAGCCCGCCGCGTTGGCGTGGGCGCGTCGTAATGCTGCCGACCGCGAGGCCGCCGGTGATACACCGATCCATCTGCATCAGGGTGATGTCACCGATCGGAACCTGTTGCCAGGGCTCGAGGGCGGCGTCGATCTGGTCGTGTCCAATCCGCCGTACATCCCCGAAGGCGCGCAATTGCAGCCTGAGGTCATGGATTACGACCCGCACACCGCGTTGTTCGGTGGCGCCGACGGTCTGTCCGTCATCAAACCCATGATCAGCAACATCGCGAGGTGGCTTCGAATCGGCGGCGCGGCAGGCATCGAGCACGACGACACCAACGGCGACGGCGTCGCTGCGCTGTTCTCGGCGCGTCGGGTGTTCGGCGACGTTGCACAGCATCCCGATCTTGCCGGTCGTCCGCGTTTCGTCGTCGCCAGACGTGTCGCCACCGACGTGGAAGCGCAGCGGAATCGAACGCCCGAAGTGCAGAGTGAAAGGATGGCTGAGTGAGCACCGTGTACGACTGCAGTCAGACAGATTCCCGAACCGCAGGCTTGGCCGCCGCGAAGAACGCGCTCAAGGCCGGCCGACTCGTAGTTCTCCCTACCGACACCCTTTACGGACTCGCCGCGGACGCGTTCGACAGCGAAGCTGTCACGAGTCTGTTGCGCGCCAAGGGACGCGGGCGAGACATGCCCGTCCCGGTACTGGTCGGATCGTGGAACACCATCGACGGGCTCGTCTACAGCGTGCGCCCCCAGGCGCGGGATCTGATCCGCGCGTTCTGGCCCGGCGGACTGAGCTTGGTCGTCGAGCAGGCGCCTTCACTTGCCTGGGACCTCGGTGATACCCGCGGAACCGTCATGCTCCGCATGCCGCTGCACCCGGTTGCCCTCGAACTGTTGCGCGATGTCGGACCGCTTGCCGTCTCGAGCGCCAACATTTCGGGGCGTCCGCCGGCAACTACCGTCGAGGAAGCCCGAGATCAGCTCGGCGGATCTGCCAGCGTGTATCTCGACGGAGGCAAGGCCGAACACGCCGTTGCTTCCACGATCGTCGACCTGACCGGCAATTCACCGCGTATCTTGCGAGTGGGTGCCGTCTCGGCAGAATCCATCGCCGAGGTATTGGGCACCAGTCCGGAAAGCCTCGTAGAGGGAGTTTCGTAACGATGGTCGGCGCCGGCGGCGAGCGCGCGGGGGAATCCACGTATTGGGGACCGGATTTCGGTGAGCTTGCCACGGCGGACCCCGAGATCGCGGCTGTTGCGCTGGCCGAACTCGAGCGTCAGCGCGGCGGGCTTCAACTCATCGCGAGCGAGAACTTCACCAGCCCCTCGGTACTGGCTGCCTTGGGTTCGACCCTGAGCAACAAGTACGCCGAGGGCTATCCGGGTCGGCGTTACTACGGCGGGTGCGAGTACGTCGACGTAGCCGAGAATCTGGCGATCGACCGGGCAAAGGCACTGTTCGGCGCCGAGCACGTCAACGTCCAGCCGCATTCGGGGGCCACCGCGAATCTCGCGGTGTACGCCGCATTCGCCAAGCCCGGCGACACCGTATTGGCGATGAGTTTGCCGCACGGTGGGCATCTGACTCACGGGTCTCGGGTCAGCTTTTCGGGGCAGTGGTTCACCACCGTTCCCTATCACGTCGATTCGGCCACCGAATTGATCGACTACGACGAGGTTCGCACCCTGGCTCTGGCGCACAAGCCGAAAATCATCGTCGCCGGCGCGACCGCGTACTCCCGAACCATCGACTTCGCAGCCTTCCGGTCGATCGCGGACGAGGTCGGTGCTTTCCTGTGGGTCGATGCCGCCCACTTCATCGGACTCGTGGCAGGCCGGGCGATACCGTCGTGTGTTCCGTATGCCGACGTGGTCTCCGCGACGACGCACAAGGTCCTCAGAGGCCCGCGCGGCGGAATGATCTTGTGCCGCAGCGAGCATGCCTCTGCTGTCGATCGCGCGGTGTTCCCCTTCATTCAAGGCGGCCCGATGATGCATGCGATCGCTGCGAAGGCGGTTGCCTTCAAAGAAGCGTCGACGCCGGAATATCGTTGGTATGCACAGGAAGTGGTTGCCAATGCGTCGGCGCTCGCGCAGTCGTTGGAAGCTCGCGGCCTGCGCACCGTTTCCGGTGGAACCGACACGCATCTGGCGCTTCTCGATCTGCGCGCAAGCGGTGTCACCGGAGTCGACGCCGAGCGTAGGTGCGGACTGGCTTCGATCACGCTCAACAAGAACGCGATTCCGTTCGATCCGCAGTCGCCGGCCGTCACGTCCGGAATCCGCGTCGGATCCGCGGCCGTGACGACACAGGGGTTCAACACGTCCGACATGAGCGTCGTGGGGGAGTTGATCGCGCGCGCAGTTGTCGCGGATCCAGCCACCACGTCAGGGGAGGCCGAGTTGGCATCAGTTGCCGACGGCGTTCGCGAACTGGTACGGGCAAAACCTGCCTATCCCCGCCAGACGGGTGATCTCGCGCAGTGATCACTTCGTACGAGGCGACCACATATCTGGCACAGGGCGGCGGGGGAGCGGGTGTGCCCATCCGTGAACTGTTGCTCGTGCTGTGTACGGCGGCGGTAGTGACATACCTGGCGACTGGCGCAGTCCGGTTGTTGGCGCTGCGGTTCGGCGCCGTCGCCATACCGCGTGATCGGGACGTTCACGTCGAGCCGATTCCGCGCCTCGGTGGCGTCGGAATGTATATCGGCATGGTTGTCGGTCTGCTGTTCGCGCAGCAATTACCGGCGCTCACAAGAGGTTTCGGCTTCGGTAGTCCAGATGTACACGCTGCGCTCGTAGCGGGCGCCGTCATCGTCCTCGTAGGCGTGATCGACGACAGGTGGGGCCTCGACGCTCTCACCAAGTTCGTGGGTCAGGTGACTGCTGCCGGAGTTCTCGTGGTGATGGGCGTCAGTTGGTTCATCATCTACAACCCTTTCGGTGGTAACGGTGGGTCCACGATCATCCTCGATCAGATTCAATCGGGACTGTTCACGGTGGCTATCGCCGTGGCGACTATCAACGCGATGAACTTCGTCGACGGTCTCGACGGATTGGCCGCCGGTTTGGGCCTCATCGCGGCGTTGGCGATCCTCATCTTCTCGATCGGTCTGCTCCACGATCAGGGCGGCGACGCGAGTGTCTACCCGCCGGCGATGATCGCGGCGGCCTTGGCAGGCGCTTGTCTCGGTTTTCTTCCGCACAACTTCAATCCAGCGCGCATTTTCATGGGCGATTCCGGGTCGATGTTGATCGGTCTCATGCTTGCCGCGATCTCCACCAGTGCATCCGGTCGTATTCCGCTCACTGCCTACGGAACCCGCGACCTCGTCGGCCTTCTCGCGCCGTTGTTGCTGGTCGGAGCTGTGATGTTCATCCCCATGCTGGACATGCTCCTGGCCGTGATCCGCCGGACGAAAGCGGGCGTCAGTCCGTTCAGTCCGGACAAGATGCACCTGCATCATCGCCTCCTGCAAATCGGACACACGCACCGACGGGTTGTGCTGGTCATCTACCTGTGGGTCAGCGTTCTGGCTTTCGGCGCCGTCGGATCCTCGCTGCTCAATCGACAGCTGGTTGTCGTTCTGGTTGCGGCCGGGTTGGTCATCGCCTTGTTCTTCACCGCGGTGCCGTCCCTGATCGATCGCAAGCAACAGCGTCGCTAGCCAAGTTTCCCGATCCATTACCCTTGGGCATCGTGACGAACACGCCGCAGCCTGTACCTGCCTCGCAACCCATCCCTGATTCGACCGCCGCCATGAAGTCGGCCGTGAAGTGGGGTGTGATGGGGCTGATCGCGCTGGCCGTGGTCGGCGCGCTCCTGGGCGGGCTCTTCGCCGGCAAGGAAGGCGTCTACGGCGCTTTGATCGGCGCAGCCGTCGGCGGCGGGTTCATCCTGTTCACGGCGCTGGGCGTGCTGCTCACAGCGAAGTTGCCTGCGCTCACGGCCGGTGCAGTTCTTCTCGGCACGTGGCTGCTGAAGATGATTCTCGCGATGGTTGTTCTCTTTGTCCTCTCGGACATGGATTTCTACAACAAGACCGCTCTCGTCCTGGTCATCATCATGTCGCTGGTCGTCGTGCTCGGTGCGGAGACATACGGCGTTCTCGGAACCAAAACTCCGTACGTCGATCCCACTCCCAGCAGCAACGTCGACGACGACGAGTAGTACTACAAGAGGTAACTAATCGGACTTCCAGGTACCCCATCTACACAATGTCGTAGATGACTTGATAAGGTTCGGTTCAAGCGAGAGCAATGGTGGGCCGAGTAACACTCAGCCGACGATGCCATGTGCTCGCAGGTGGTCGAAATTCTGACCACTGAGTCGACGAGAGTCGCCGACACCGACAGACGCCAGGCCCCTCTGGGGTTCTCCAGCTGCTGACGAATGCGCGAGTCGAACTTGTCGACTTGTAGATCGTCAATGTCCGATCGAACCGCAGTCAATGATGGCTGCGGACCGACTACGGGAGAGAACGCTGAGCGTCACCACCCTGGCCGCGGATGAATTCCATGCGCCGTCACTAGACGATTTTTTCCCGCCCTCCGTGTTGATTCACGCGGGCCCCTTCGAGCTCGACCGTCTGATGCTGATTCGTCTGCTGATGTCGGTGCTGGTCGCAGCCTTCTTCGTGATCGCGATGCGCAGCCCTCGATTGGTTCCCCGTGGGATGCAGAACGCCGCTGAGCTTGCGCTCGACTTCGTTCGTATCAACATCGCCGAGGAGATCCTGGGCAAGGA
Organism: Rhodococcus sp. MurmanLake-1; assembly: GCF_056945715.1. Lineage (NCBI taxonomy): Bacteria > Bacillati > Actinomycetota > Actinomycetes > Mycobacteriales > Nocardiaceae > Rhodococcus > Rhodococcus sp. MurmanLake-1. The sequence goes on from NZ_JBWZNF010000011.1 coordinate 162,746, forward strand.
ACAGGGCAAGCGCTTCCTGCCGGTCATCACGACGATCTTCTTCATCGTGGTCGCCAGCAACCTGGCCAGCATCATTCCTTTCCTGAACATCTCGCCGAACGCACGAATCGGTATGCCCCTGGTACTCGCGGCGCTCGCCTACATCGTGTTCAACTACGTCGGAATCAAGAAGTACGGCTTCTTCAAGTACGTCAAGAGCAGCATCGTCGTTCCCGGCGTTCCGCTGCCCCTGCACTTCTTGTTGGTGCCCATCGAGTTCATCTCGACCTTCATCCTGCGCCCGTTCACGCTGATGGTTCGTCTCATGGCCAACATGTTGGCCGGCCACATCCTGCTGGTGCTGTTCTTCAGCGCGACGAACTACTTCTTCTTCGTGTCCGGCGGATTCCAGGCGATCTTCGGCGTTCCGTCGATCATCGCCGGTATCGCATTCACGTTCTTCGAGCTGCTGGTCATCTTCCTGCAGGCTTACGTGTTCGCGTTGCTGACCGCGGTGTACATCGATCTGGCGCTCCACGCCGACGAGCACTGACCTTTTACCTCCTCACCAGCTACACCAAGAACTGAGCCTCTTGCCGAATCCGGCGGAGGTCAACAGAAAGGGAATGGAACACCATGAGCATCGCTTACCTCGCTCAGGAAGTTGTCGAGACCAAGTCGCGCGGCTACGGAGCCATCGGCTACGGCCTCGCAGCAATCGGCCCCGGCATCGGCGTGGGCATCGTTGTGGGCAAGGCAATCGAAGGCATGGTCCGCCAGCCCGAGATGGCCGGCCAGGTTCGTACCACCATGTTCCTCGGTATTGCATTCACCGAGGCCCTCGCGCTGATCGGCCTCGTCGCCGGCTTCATCTTCTAAGACCGACATGGCAGCCACCATCGCAATTCTCGCGGCGGAGGGGACGACTGAACACAATCCCCTCATTCCCGAGACATACGACATCGTGTGGTCCGCGGTCGCGCTCGTAGTAGTTGGTTTCGTCTTCTGGAAGCTCGTTCTTCCGAAGTTCCAGAAGGTCTTGGCCGAACGCACCGAGCAGATCGAGGGCGGCATCAAGAAAGCCGAAGACGCACAGGCGGAGGCAGCAGCAGCGCTCGAGCAGTACCGCGCGCAGCTCGCCGAAGCTCGTACCGAGGCAGCGCAGATCCGTGAGGAAGCGCGTACCCAGGGTCAGCAGATCATCGCTGACATGAAGGTTCAGGCGCAGGACGAGAGCGACCGCATCGTGGCCGCAGGCCACAGCCAGCTCGTCGCCCAGCGTCAGCAGATCGTCGCTGAGCTCCGCTCGGATCTCGGCAAGACCGCTGTAGACCTGGCCGAGAAGGTCATCGGGGAGTCTCTCGCCGACGACGTGAAGCGCGCCGGAACGGTTGATCGTTTCCTCAACGAGCTCGACACCGTCAGCGCTGATTCAGCCAGGAAGTGAGCAACATGTACGCAGCGAGCCGTGAAGCCTTGGCGCAGACTCGTTCTGCGCTGAGCAGTGCCCTGGGCGCCGTCTCTGCAGGAGCGGCAACTGCTGCTTCTGCTCAGGCTGGGTCCGAGCTCTTCTCGGTGGTCGAGGTACTCGACGGCCAGCGCGCTCTTCGCAGCGCGCTGGCTGACGCTTCGGCACCGGCCGCTGGTCGCCAGGCTTTGGCAGAGCAGTTGTTCTCCGGAAAGGTCGGCGCCGAGGCGCTCGCCACCGTGAAGGCAGCTGCAGGCCAGGACTGGTCTGCGGCCCGCGACTTGGTCAACTCGCTCGAACTGCTCGGACGCGAAGCTCTGCTCCGCGCCGCAGCCGATCAGAGCCAGTTGGACACCGTTGAGGACGAGCTCTTCCGTCTCGGTCGCATCGTGGCAGGGGATCCCAGCCTGGAGCAGACGCTCTCGGATCTGTCGGTTCCCGCAGCCCGCAAGCGTGAGTTCCTCTCCCGCTTGCTCTACGGCAAGGTCACTGCGGTCACCGAGGCACTCGCCGGACAGGCCGTCGGCCGGTTGAAGTCTGCACCCGCAGACACTTTCGATCAGCTGTCGAATCTTGCCGCAGCGCAGCGCGATACCACCGTTGCTCACGTTCGCAGCGCCTCGGCGTTGAGCTCGGAGCAGTCGGATCGCTTGGCCAGCACTCTTACCCGCACCTACGGGAAGCCGGTAGCAGTACACGTCGAGGTTGATCCAGAACTCCTCAGCGGCTTGGTCGTCCGGGTGGGCGACGAGGTTATCGACGGCAGCGCAGCGGGTCGACTCGCAGCACTGCGGAAGAACCTCAAGTAGTCCTTCAGCCGAACACATACTCCAGATCTTTTCGAAGACCAGACACCGAGAGCAGGAAAAACATGGCGGAGCTGACGATCTCCTCCGACGAGATCCGTAGCGCGATCGACAACTACACCGCGAGCTACTCCCCGGAGGCCTCCCGTGAGGAGGTCGGCACAGTGACCGACACCAGTGACGGCATTGCGCACGTCTCTGGCCTGCCTTCGGCTATGTCCAACGAGCTGTTGGAGTTCCCCGGTGGAATCGTCGGCGTCGCGCTCAACCTGGATGCCACCGAAATCGGTGCCGTCATCCTTGGCGATTACCAGAACATTCAAGAAGGCCAGGAAGTAAAGCGCACGGGCGACGTTCTGTCGGTTCCCGTCGGCGATGCTTTCCTCGGCCGCGTCATCGACCCGCTGGGTGCGCCCATCGACGGCCTCGGCGAGATCGAGAGCACCGAGAACCGTGCACTCGAGCTCCAGGCCGCTTCGGTGCTCGAGCGCCAGCCGGTCGAAGAGCCGCTCCAGACCGGTATCAAGGCTATCGACGCCATGACGCCGATCGGCCGCGGCCAGCGCCAGCTCATCATCGGCGACCGCAAGACCGGCAAGACCGCGGTCTGCATCGACGCCATCCTGAACCAGAAGGCCAACTGGGATTCCGGCGATGTCAACAAGCAGGTGCGCTGCATCTACGTTGCCATCGGTCAGAAGGGTTCCACCATCGCGGGCGTCAAGGCTGCCCTCGAGGAGAAGGGCGCGATGGAGTACACCACCATCGTTGCTGCTCCGGCCTCTGATTCCGCAGGCTTCAAGTGGCTCGCACCGTACACCGGCTCGGCCATCGGCCAGCACTGGATGTACCAGGGCAAGCACGTTCTGGTCGTGTTCGACGACCTGACCAAGCAGGCAGAGGCGTACCGCGCCATCTCGCTGCTGCTGCGTCGCCCGCCGGGACGCGAGGCTTACCCCGGTGACGTCTTCTACTTGCACTCCCGTCTGCTGGAGCGTTCGGCGAAGCTGTCCGACGCACTCGGCGGTGGCTCGCTGACGGCTCTGCCGATCATCGAGACCAAGGCGAACGACGTCTCGGCGTACATCCCGACCAACGTCATCTCCATCACCGACGGTCAGGTGTTCCTCGAGTCCGACCTGTTCAACAAGGGCGTTCGCCCCGCGATCAACGTCGGTATCTCGGTCTCCCGCGTCGGTGGCGCTGCACAGACCAAGGGCATGAAGAAGGTTTCCGGTTCGCTGCGTCTGGAACTGGCTCAGTTCCGTGAGCTCGAAGCGTTCTCCGCTTTCGCATCCGACCTCGACGCTGCCTCCAAGGCTCAGCTCGAGCGCGGTGCCCGTCTGGTCGAGCTGCTCAAGCAGGATCAGTACAGCCCGATCCCTGTCGAGGACCAGATCGTCTCGATCTACCTCGCCGGCGAAGGCATCTTCGACAGCGTTCCGATCGGTGACGTCCGTCGCTTCGAGAAGGAACTGCTCGAAGACCTCAAGCACTCGGCTGCTGGCGTCTACTCCAGCATCAACGGCGGTAAGGCACTCGATGCCGACAACGCTGCTGCGCTGATCGCTGCAACGAACAAGTTCAAGGAAGGCTTCATCGCATCCGACGGAAGCCGGGTCGTGAACGAGGCCGAGGCTGACGCTTTGGGCGCCGACGAGGTCGAGAACGAGCAGATCAACGTCAAGCGCAAGACCGTCAGCAAGTGACGTACGCGCCCATGACACTGCGAATTCCGAAGGGAGAGTGATTGATCGATGGCGAGCATTCTCGAATTGCGGTCTCGTATCAAGTCGGTCAACTCGACCAAGAAGATCACCAAGGCACAGGAACTGATCGCGACTTCGCGTATCACCAAGGCTCAGATTCGCGTCGCCGCGTCCAAGCCGTATGCCGAGGAGATCACGAAGGTACTCACCGAATTGGCGAGTGCGTCTGCTTCGCTCGATCACCCGTTGCTCAACGAGCGCCCGGAGCCCAAGCGGGCTGCGGTCCTCGTTGTCACCAGTGACCGCGGCATGTGTGGTGGCTACAACTCCAACGTCCTCAAGCAGGCAGAAGAGCTCATGGCTCTCCTCCGCAGCGAGGGCAAGGAGCCGGTCGTGTACGTGCTCGGTTCCAAGGGACTCGGCTACTACACGTTCCGCGGCCGCGACATCGGTGCTGCGTGGACGGGCTTCTCGCAGGATCCGGGTTACTCGGATGCAGCGAAGGCCAGCCGCCACCTGGTGGAGCTGTTCATGGCTGGTTCGGGTAACCAGGTTGCCGCTCCGAACGGTGAAGGCACGATCGAGGGCGTCGACGAACTCCATATCGTCTACACCCGCTTCGTGTCGATGCTGACGCAGACTCCCGAGGTTCGCCGTATGGCTCCTCTCGAGGTCTTCGTGTCGGAAGAGCGCATCGAACTCGGTGACGACATGCTGACCAACGGCCACGACGACGACCATGACAATGGCCCCGTCGCGGACTTCAGCTTCGAGCCCGAGCCCGAGAAGCTTCTCGGTGCTCTTCTCCCGAAGTACGTCAGCACTCGTATCTTCTCGTCGCTTCTCGATGCTGCGGCATCGGAGTCGGCAGCCCGTCGTACCGCCATGAAGGCCGCGACGGACAACGCAAACGAACTGGTGAACACGTTGAGCCGCCAGGCCAACCAGGCTCGCCAGGCCCAGATCACCCAGGAAATCAGCGAGATCGTCGGCGGCGCCAACGCGCTCGCCTCGAGCGCAGGAAGTGACTAGCACATGACCGCAGCAGTAACCGAAAACAACGGGGCAGGTTCGGCTTCGGCCGTAGCCGGCCGCGTCGTGCGGGTCATCGGTCCCGTCGTGGACGTTGAATTCCCGCGTGGCGCTGTTCCTGAACTGTTCAACGCCCTGAACGCCGAGATCACGCTTCCCTCGGTCGCCAAGACGCTGACGCTCGAGGTTGCACAGCACCTCGGTGACAACCTGGTCCGCACCGTCTCCATGCAGCCCACCGACGGCCTCGTCCGCGGCACTGCAGTGACCGACTCGGGCAAGCCGATCTCGGTTCCCGTCGGTGACGTCGTCAAGGGCCACGTGTTCAACGCCCTGGGCGATTGCCTCGACACCCCCGGCCTCGGCCGCGACGGCGAGCAGTGGGGCATCCACCGCAAGCCACCAGCCTTCGATCAGCTCGAAGGTAAGACCGAGATCCTCGAGACCGGCATCAAGGTCATCGACCTTCTCACCCCGTACGTCAAGGGTGGAAAGATCGGCCTGTTCGGTGGCGCCGGCGTCGGCAAGACCGTTCTGATCCAGGAAATGATCACGCGTATCGCTCGCGAGTTCTCGGGCACCTCGGTGTTCGCAGGCGTCGGTGAGCGTACCCGTGAGGGCACCGACCTCCACCTGGAAATGGAAGAGATGGGCGTCCTCCAGGACACCGCCCTTGTCTTCGGCCAGATGGATGAGCCGCCCGGAACGCGTATGCGCGTCGCCCTGTCCGCACTGACGATGGCGGAGTACTTCCGCGACGTTCAGGGCCAGGACGTCCTGCTGTTCATCGACAACATCTTCCGCTTCACGCAGGCAGGTTCCGAGGTTTCCACCCTCCTCGGCCGTATGCCTTCGGCAGTGGGCTACCAGCCCACGCTGGCGGACGAGATGGGTGAGCTCCAGGAGCGCATCACCTCGACCCGCGGTCGCTCGATCACCTCGCTGCAGGCTATTTACGTGCCCGCCGACGACTACACCGACCCCGCGCCGGCTACTACGTTCGCGCACCTCGATGCCACCACCGAGCTCTCGCGCCCGATTTCGCAGATGGGTATCTACCCCGCTGTGGATCCGCTGAGCTCGACCTCCCGCATCCTGGAGCCCGGCATCGTCGGTGCCGAGCACTTCCGCGTTGCCAACGAGGTCAAGCGCATCCTGCAGAAGTACAAGGAACTGCAGGACATCATCGCGATCCTCGGTATGGACGAGCTTCAGGAAGAGGACAAGGTCCTCGTCGGCCGCGCCCGTCGTATCCAGAAGTTCCTCGGCCAGAACTTCATCGTTGCCGAGAAGTTCACCGGTGAGCCCGGCTCCGTCGTGCCGCTCCGCGACACGATCGAAGCCTTCGACCGCGTCTGCAAGGGCGAGTTCGATCACCTGCCCGAGCAGGCATTCAACAGCTGCGGTGGACTCGACGACGTCGAAGCTGCAGCCAAGAAGATGGCCGGGAAGTAGTCCACGATGGCTGAGATGACCGTAGAACTCGTTGCCGTCGAGCAGCGCTTGTGGTCTGGTTCGGCGACGCTGGTCAGCGCTCAGACCACCGAGGGCGAAATCGGCATCATGCCCGGGCATGAGCCGGTCCTCGGCCAGCTGATCGAGGGCGGAACCGTGTCGATCACCCCGGTCGACGGCGAGCGTATCGTTGCTGCAGTACACGGAGGGTTCCTCTCCGTCACTGCGACGACGGTGACGATTCTTGCCGAGTCCGCGGACATGGCACAGGACATCGACGTCGAGGCAGCCAAGGCTGTCTTGGCCGAGAATTCGGGCGACCTCGAAGCGATTGCGGTCGCCAAGGGTCAGCTCCGGGCCGTCGAGCGCGCGTAAGTTACTCGAGTAAAGCCGCGACGGGAGCCGACGAACAGTGACATTCGGAATGACTGTGTTGATCATTCTGGTTGTGTTGCTCGCGGTTCTCGTCGCGGCTTTTCTGTATCGTCTGCTGGTTCTACGTCGCGGCGGTACCGCTGCACTGCTTCGTGTTCTGCCATCCCCGGGGGACAGCGGGTGGCGTCACGGAATCATTCGCTACGGCGAAAGCACCTTCGTCTTTTTCAAACTGTCGAGTCTGCGGCCGGGCCCGGACTCCAGGATTGATCGTCAAGGAATCGAGGTCGAGAGCCGTCGCTCTCCCTCAGGTACCGAATTCGACATCATGAGCGACGATATCGTCGTGGTCAAGGTCAACGACGGATCGTCGGCCTACGAAATCGCCTTGGACAGTGGAGCATTGACAGCTTTCCTGTCCTGGGTCGAATCGCGGCCGGACGGGCGCGCCCGTAGGCGACGCACCGCCTGACCGGTCCCGCTCAAGCCCCGGCGCCGGGCTTCCAGAGCACATCGCCTTCAGGATTTGCCACTCTTCCCATGATGAAGAGCAGATCCGACAATCTGTTGAGATATTTCGCGGGGAGGACGCTGGTGTCTTCCGGGTTCGCATCGATGGCGGACCAGGCCGCACGCTCCGCACGCCGCGAGACGGTTCTTGCTACGTGAAGCAGGGCGCCCAGGGCAGTTCCGCCGGGCAGAATGAACGAATTCAACGGTGCCAGTTGCTCATTGAGCTCATCGCACCATCCTTCGAGTCGATCGACATAGGCCTGAGTCACTCGCAGCGGTGGGTACTTCGGGTTCTCGACGATGGGGGTGGACAGGTCGGCCCCCGCGTCGAAGAGGTCGTTCTGGATCTGGCGCAGCATCGCGAGCAGATTCTCCGGGGGTGTGCCGAGGGCAACGGCCACACCGATCGCCGCGTTGGTCTCGTCGCAATCCGCGTAGGCGATCAGACGCGGATCGTTCTTGGAGACTCGCGAAAAATCACTGAGGCCGGTGGTCCCGTCGTCGCCGGTCCGGGTGTAGATCTTCGTCAGGTGAACAGACATAGGGCTACGGTACCGGCGCGGTGCCGACGAGGTTGTGGCTCTAGGCTGTGAACCGTGAGTGAGCACTTTCTTGTGACCGGGGGTAACCGCCTCGAAGGTGAAGTACTGGTGGGAGGGGCCAAGAACAGTGTGTTGAAGCTGATGGCCGCTGCGCTGTTGGCCGAAGGCACCACTGTGGTGACCAACTGCCCGGACATTCTCGACGTGCCGCTGATGGCGGACGTCTTGCGAGGGCTGGGCTGCGAGGTCGAACTCGAAGACTCCGAAGTGCGGATCACGACGCCGGCCGAGCCGAAATATCACGCTGATTTTGACGCGGTCAAGCAGTTTCGGGCGTCGGTGTGTGTGCTTGGTCCGCTGGTCGCGCGTTGTCGACGCGCTGTTGTCGCACTTCCTGGCGGCGATGCGATCGGTTCGAGGCCACTCGACATGCACCAATCCGGGCTCCGCCTGTTGGGCGCGCGTAGCGAAATCGAACACGGATGTGTCGTTGCCGAGGCAGACGACCTTCACGGCGCGAACATTCGCCTGGTCTTCCCGTCTGTGGGTGCAACCGAGAACATCTTGATGGCAGCAGTGCTCGCCCGAGGTGAAACGGTGATCGACAACGCTGCACGTGAGCCCGAGATCGTGGATCTCTGCAACATGCTCAACGAAATGGGCGCCAAGGTATCGGGCGGCGGAAGTTCGACGCTCACCATTCAAGGCGTCCGCAAGTTGGAACCGACTACGCACCGCGTCATCGGTGACCGGATCGTTGCCGCAACATGGGGTGTCGCTGCCTCCATGACCAGGGGTGACGTCCGAGTTCGCGGGGTGAACCACAAGCATCTCGGGTTGGTCCTCGACAAGCTTCGGACAGCCGGCGCGGAGGTGACTCCCGAGGTAGACGGTTTCCGTGTCATCCAGCGTGAACGGCCCAAAGCAGTCAATTTCGCGACATTGCCTTACCCCGGATTCCCGACCGACCTGCAGCCGATGGCAATCGGTTTGGCGGCGGTTGCCGAGGGCACGTCGATGATCACCGAGAACGTATTCGAATCGCGTTTCCGATTTGTCGAGGAAATGATCCGACTCGGCGCCGACGCTCGTACCGACGGTCACCATGCTGTGATCCGCGGAGTTCCAGTGCTGTCGAGTGCGCCGGTGTGGTCTTCGGACATTCGGGCAGGCGCCGGGCTCGTGCTTGCCGGGTTGGTCGCGGACGGAACCACCGAAGTCCACGACATCTTCCACATCGACCGTGGGTACCCGCGATTCGTCGAGAATCTCCGTGGACTCGGGGGAGTGATCGAGAGGGTGAGCTCCGAATAGGTTCGGTGCTCGGCGTCACACTCGGGCCTATTCGCGATTGGCGGAAAGGCTCAACTGTCTGACCTGGCCTTGGCTAGTGAATCGGTGTTGTGACCAGGCGATTTGTGAATTGATTGAAGGTTCGCGTAACTTATTCCAAGTCAGAGCCACACGGACACCGACTCCCGCCTTCACGGCGAGTGACACGAGGTTGTACGAAGTGCCTGACCAAATTTCGAAGTAGTTTCCATCGTGTATGGTTGTGCTTCACCCCCGGTTCTTCCCCGAATGTTCAGCGGTTTGCGCCGATGATCATGATGGGATAGGCTGGAAAAGTTGCCCCGGAGCGGCGGCCATAGGGTCGTGGTGATGGTGTGTGCGTGTTCTTTGAGAAC
>NZ_JBWZNF010000012.1:0-160455 GCF_056945715.1 Rhodococcus sp. MurmanLake-1
GAAAAATACTCACACCGCACACAAACCAACCAAACCCCAAGAGGCGGTTGATCATTCGCGGATGTGAAGTACCAAAAAATATTTGGCACTGACATTCATCGACACACTGTTGAGTTCTCAAAGAACACGCACACACCATCGCTTCAAACTGGTTGAAAGCTCCGGGGCAAGGGTTAAAATCTTAGCTTGTTCACTCCCAGGAAGCAAGTTCCCGTTGAGCGTGAATGTCTCCGACTTCGTCCAACCGCGTTTCCCCGGCCTCTCGGTCGGGGTTGGTGTCCGTGTCGCTCTGACTTGGACAAAGTTACGCGAATGAAAACTGAGCGTCAAACGTGCAGGTCGCAGGTGTTCGCCAGGTTAAATCCGCTGGTAGCCCGCCCGCAGACGGGCCACCAACGGCCACAGGAGCCCCGCGAGACAACTGTGACCCCACACACGTCAGTTCGAAAGTATTTTCACGCCGGCGAAATTGCGCTTTCCGCGCCGGACGACCAACCAGCTGCCGTGAAGCAGATCGGATGCGGCGGGCTCCCAGTCGTCGGCCGACACCTTCTGGTTGTTCACCGAAGCGCCGCCTTCCTTCACTGCGCGTCGAGCAGCTCCCTTGCTCTCACACAAACCGCTCGTCACAAGCAGATCGATGATCGTGCGCGGCTCCCCCGGCGCCAATTCGCTGACGGATGCTTCCTTCAGCGCCGCGGCGAGCGTCGACTCGTCGAGTTCCGCCAATTCCGCCTTGCCGAACAACGCCTGGCTGGCGAGCTCGACGGCGCGAGTGTTGTGTTCTCCGTGAACCAAGGTCGTCATCTCCGCAGCCAATCGCTTCTGCGCTTCGCGCGCATGCGGACGCTCCGCCGTTGCCGTCTCGAGTTCCGCGAGTTCGTCTGCGGTCAGGAACGTGAACCAGCGCAGGTACTTGATCACGTCGGCGTCGCCGGTGTTCACGAAGTACTGGTACCACGCGTACGGGCTGGTCATCTCGGGGTCGAGCCACAGACTGCCGCCACCGGTCGACTTTCCGAACTTCTTCCCATCAGCCGAGGTCACCAGCGGAACGGTCATTGCGTGAACACTCTCGCCGTCGACACGACGGTTGAGTTCGACGCCCGCGATGATGTTGCCCCACTGATCGGACCCACCGACCTGCAGAGTGCAGCCGAGATCGCGTCGCAAGTGCAGGTAGTCGTTGGCTTGGAGCAGCATGTAGCTGAACTCGGTGTACGACATCCCGTCCGACTCGAGACGACGCTTCACGGTGTCACGCGCAAGCATGACGTTCACGGAGAAGTGTTTGCCGACATCACGCAGGAAGTCGATGGCCGACATCTTGCCGGTCCAGTTCATATTGTTCTCGATGACCGCACTCGTCGGTGAATCGTCGAAATCCACGAATCGTTCGAGCTGACCACGGATGCGACCTGCCCAGTCCGCGACGGTATCGGCGGAGTTCATCGTCCGTTCCCCGACGTCACGGGGATCACCGATCAGGCCTGTTGCACCGCCGGCAAGAACGATCGGACGGTTACCGGCACGCTGAAACCGCTTGAGCGCGAGGAGCGGAACCAGGTGACCTGCGTGCAGGCTCGGGCCGGTCGGGTCGAAACCCGCATACAACGTGACCGGTCCGGCCTCGAGATCTTTACGCAAAGCGTCGAGATCAGTTGATTGGGCGATCAGCCCACGCCAGGTCAGTTCGTCGAGAATATTCTCAGTCACGGACTCGATCATCCCATCTTCACGAAATGACCGGCGCTCGCGGGCTTCGGCGGTACGCGGACACCGCTCGCGAGTCCGGAATCCAGAGGCGCCACGGGACCTCGGCCGCAGTACTGACCCCCACCCGCGGTCCACTGACCCACTCCTTCGACTCCCCCAATTCGAGCCGAACCCGCGAAGCAGGGTTGAACACGTCTGTTCCGTTGTCCGCCAACGTGATTGCAACGGAAGCGCCGAGATTACCTGGCCCTCTGGCCCATTGGTGAGATGGTCGATCCGGCGATCTCCGAGCAGACACCACATCGTGACCGGCCTCGATTTCGGCCGCTCGGAGCAGAACACCACCCGCGACACCATCCGGGCCGTACGAGATGTTCATACAAAAGTGCATTCCGTAGCTGCGGTAGACGTAGAGACGGCCCGCCCGCCCGAACATCACGCTGTTCCGCGGCGTTTGCCCCCGATACGAATGTGCTGCCGGATCTGGCCAGGGCCCGTCCTTCTCCCCTCCGTACGCCTCGACCTCGACAATCCTCAGCGAGATGTCGTCGACGATCAGGGTCGAGCCGAGAATTGTCAGGCCCGCTTCCAACGGGTTCTTCACATTTTCCAAGGTCTCGATACTCACCCTTCGATTGTGCCCACGCCGTTGACTCATCGGTCGGCCGAGTCGCATAATTCAACAAGTGATGAATTATCGAAATGAGGCGAACCGTGACCACCACGCCGGCAATAGACATCCGCGGACTACGAGTCATTCGCGGCAAGCACGAAGTTCTTCACTCACTCGACCTGCAGGTTTCGGCAGGATCGATCACCGGACTGCTCGGCCCGTCCGGTTGCGGCAAGACAACCCTGATGCGCGCGATAGTCGGAACCCAGATCGTCGAAAGTGGTGAGGTCAGAGTCCTGGGCGACCTCGCGGGGTCCGTTGCTCTTCGCCGCCGGGTCGGATACGTCACCCAATCCCCCAGCGTGTATGGCGACCTGACGGTCACTCGAAACGTCCAGTACTTCGGCGCTCTGTACGGCAAGTCCGGCGAAGACGTCGCAGCAGCGGTCGACGCCGTCGGACTGAGCCGATACGCCGACCAGACCGCCGCCGATCTGTCCGGAGGTCAACGCGGTCGAGTCTCGCTGGCATGCGCGTTGGTGGCATCACCTGATGTGTTGATCCTCGACGAACCGACCGTTGGTCTCGATCCGGTGCTTCGTGTCGAATTGTGGGAACGATTTGCCGACCTTGCTCGCAGCGGAACCACCCTGTTGGTCTCCAGCCACGTCATGGATGAGGCCGACCACTGCGCTGAACTGATCCTGATGCGAGACGGGCATCTCCTCGCTCAACTCACACCCGATGAATTGCGCGCCAAAACCAGATGTGAACGGCTCGAGGACGCCTTTCTCGAGCTGATACGGACTTCACCCGTCGGAGGCGAAATATCATGAGCATCAGGATCTTCGGTGCTACGACCGTACGCATTCTGCTTCAGCTCCGCCAGGACCATCGCACGGTGGCCATGATCTTGTTGGTCCCGTCGTTGTTGATGATTTTGCTGTATTTCCTCTACCAAGACGTACCCACGCCGCCCGGCCAGGTTTCACTGTTCCAACGGGTGGCGATCACCATGCTGGGAATCTTGCCGTTTGTGGTCATGTTCCTGGTCACGTCCATCGCCATGCAGCGCGAACGCAGTTCAGGAACACTCGAACGCCTGCTCACCACCCCGATGGGCAAACTCGATCTTCTGGCGGGATACGGCGCGGCATTTTCGCTCTCGGCCGCCGCTCAGGCAGCTCTCGCGTGCGCGGTTGCTTTCGGATTTCTCGGACTCACCATCGCCGGCAGTCTTGCCTGGGTCATCGTCATTGCAGTTCTCGGCGCAATACTCGGCGTTGCGCTCGGCCTGTTGGCCAGCGCATTCGCGAAGACCGAGTTCCAAGCGGTGCAGTTCATGCCGGTAGTTGTGGTCCCCCAACTGTTCCTCTGTGGACTCCTGGTGCCCCGCGATCAATTGCCGACCTGGCTCGAATGGATCAGCAACGTCCTCCCCTTGAGCTACGCCGTCGACGCACTTCAGCAAGTGTCGATGCATGCCGACGCGACGGGTCAGATGTGGCGTGATCTCGCCGTCATGGCGGGCTTCGCCGCCGCAGCACTCTCGCTGGCCGCGGCAACACTCGATCGCCGCACTCCATGAACGACAACGACACGGCGCCCGCACCTGCACCGATTCGTTCGGGGCGACGACCGGGCAAGTCGGAGACTCGCGCGCAGATCCTCGATTCGGCGCGACGGGCGTTCTCTCAGAACGGTTTTCGACGAACAACCGTTCGATCGATAGCTGCGGCCGCTGACGTCGATCCGGCCATGATTCATCATCATTTCGGAAGCAAGGAGCAGTTGTTCACCGCTGCGATCGCGCTACCGATCGATCCAGTGCAGGTATTGGGACCGGTTCACGCCTCTCCGACCGAAAATCTCGGCGAAAATCTACTCAGAGCAGTGATCGGGTTGTGGGAATCGGAACACCAGCCGGCGATTCTGGCGGCTTTTCGATCGGCGGTTTCCGGCGACGGAGCGCAGTTGATCCAGAGCTTTCTGCTCGATGTCGTATTGCGCGACATCATTCCGCGGGTGGACACACCACCTGGTAGCGGCTTGATCAGAGCGGAGTTGGTGGCATCTCAGATGGCCGGACTGCTTGTCACGCGATATGTGCTCGGACTCGAACCACTCGCATCATTGTGCGTTGACGCTTTGGTACCGCTGGTGGCTCCGAACCTCCAGCGGTACCTGACCGGTGAATTACCGATCTAGCCTTCAGCCCGCGCGAGCAACTTCTCGTGCTCGTCGTCCGCCACATCGCGTGCCTCGTCGATCAACAGAACTGGAATGCCGTTCTCGATCGGGTATGCACGCCGCAGGCGCGGGTTGTAGAGCAACTCGTCCCCGACCAGCAACAGCGGGCCTTTGTCCTGGGGGCAGGCCAAAATGCTGAGCAACGTCGAATCAATAGCCACGTGAGTCCTCTCGAACCGATCAAACAGAATGTCCTCAGGCTACCGTGCTCCGGTGCCCACCCTCGTCGGCATCAACTGCGCGGCAATTGCCTTGGTCAGCCGCTTGTACGACTGCGTCTCGGAATCGAGGAACCAGGTCCGTGGTCCTGGCGCCGGCAATCCGGCGGCAGCTAACGCAGTGGAGCTCGGACGGTACGACGAACCCACCGGGATCTCGTCTACCACGTGCACGATATCCGGGCGCGCATCAAAAGCGATGCGCGAGAGAGCCTCTGCAAGCTCGGCGGAACGGAACTGCCGCCCCGGACGCCATGTCACGGCAGCGACCGCCAGCTGATGCGGCGCGTCACCGACGCCGTATGCGACGGCAAGATCCACCCGCGCCACACTCGACAACGCGTCGACGATCGGCTGGGTGAACACGGGACCGCGGAGCGTCGAAATGACCGTGTTCTTGTGATCGATCAGCCAGTAGTCGCCGTCGGCGTCCCGGCGGAAGAGATTCTCCGTGGGAATCCACGAATCACCCGCTTGGAAGAGTCCCCGCATCGCTCCGCCCGAGAGATCGGCAGTGAATCCCGCGCGCCCGAGTAGCAACCCGACTTCGTCTTCGGCGCACTCACGGACAAATCCGTTTCCGTTTTCGAGGAGCCGACCACTCAGCGGGTCGTATGCCGCCAACCGCACCTGCGCGCTACCCGGCAACGGGCGGCCCTTGGAACCAACTTTGGAGCCCGCGACATTGGCAAGAATCACGTCACCTTCGGTCGACGCATAGAACTCGAGTACCTGCGCGGGGTCGAACGCCTCCGTGGTCCGCTTCCACAGCCCGTGAGGCATTCCCGAACCGATGAACAGTCGGACCGGATGGCTACCGTCGATGAGAAGAAGATCCTCGTCGAGGATCTCGCGCATCATCGACCACGTGTAACTCACGACGGTCACACCGTAGCGATGGATTTCCTCGACGAATCGAGCCGGATTCAGTCCGCGTGAGAGCGCAATCCGTGAGCCACCGGCCATGGCGCCACCGATGGTCGCGAGCAGACTCGACGAATGATGGAGTGGTGCAAGGCAGTACACGGTGTCACCGCGATCGAGATCTGCCGCCGTGGCCGTTCCGAAGGCCGACAGTGCCCACCGGTAGTTAGTGATCTGCTTGGCTTCGAGCACACCGCCCGATTCCGCAAAGATGATGAATGCGAGTTCACGGGCGACGCCGGGATCCGGCCGGTACCAACCGGGCAGATTGACCTTCGTCGGATCGATTTGTTCGAGATCGATCACGTCGTGTGACGGATCCACCTCGAGTCCGCGGGCATCGCCGCCGCCGAGTACCAAGACCGGCCTACCGGTGATCACCGCAGCGTCGACGTTCTCCGGATCGGTGATGATCCGATCAACCGATCCCAGCTTGACCGCCGCCGAGATGTCGGACCCCGGCGGAAGCATGACGGCAACGGCACCGAGGCGCGACAGGGCCGCGATGGCCGCGAGCGCGCTGGGGCGGGTCTCCATCAGGACACCGACGTGCGCTGCCGGACGCACTCCCACGGAAATCAATCCACGCACGACATTGTCGATGCGGGCGTTGACCGCTTCGTAGGTGTGCACACGATTGTCGAAGAGGAAGCACTCGCCGTTCGGTGCTTTTCGACGCTGCTCCGCGAGCAATTGGCTCAGCGAGATCTTGGTGTGTGGCTGAATTTGGTTGAGTCGCGCAAGACGTGGCAACGCGCGTGCCGCTTCGCCGGACAATTCGAAAGTCCCGCGCAACGCACCGGCTGCAAGGTCACTGATTCCCTTGGTGACTCCTGCACCTACTTCAGCGACCGAGGCGACAGTGTGGATGATCCGATTGCTGATCGACACACCGGTCTGGTCTTCGAGGTCGGCGCCGTAGACCATGTTCGCGATACGGTCCGGGAGGGGTCCACCCGTCTCGGTCCACTGCACGAATTCACCGGTGGTCGGCCAGGTGTGATTGGCCGCGGTGGAACCGACAACCAATCCGAAATGACCTGCGCGCAAGGTAGATTCGTAGACCTTGGCCCGCGGCGCCGCCTGGCTGATCCCACGGACCGCCTGAGGTTGACCGATGTCGTCGACCTCGCCGACGAATGCCAGGATGGGGCAGGTGATCTCGGCGAGCGAGACCAATTGATCCTTGATGACAAACCCACCGGTCATCATTCGGTTGTGCACGATGAACTGCTTGAGCAGTTCGGCAACCGCGGGCCCGGACCACGCGACCCAACCCTCGGTCGCGAGGAAGCGTCGCTGCTGCTCCCTCGGCAGCAAAGCCTCACGGTCGTGCAGTTGAAGCAGGAAGTCGACGCGCATCTTCAACGTCTTCACGGGATCGAGCAACTGGAACCCGGTGCGAGCCATCCACCCGGTGACCGCCAGGCGATTGAAGACGTGATCGGCGAGGAAATCCGCACCCTTGGTGGCCAGTCCGGCCGGGATACCGAAGGGCAACGCGGCGAGTGTGTCGACCGGACTGCCGAAGGTGATGACGCTGGCGATGTTTCGACTACGCCGATACGCGGCAGCTTGATAGGCGAACATGCCGCCCTGCGAATAGCCGGAGATGTGAACATCTTTACCGGTGTGACGGTGGATGTGGTCGATGATGTCGCTGAGAGCGATGATGTGATCGGCGAGATTGCGATCCCAACCGCCCTCTTCGGAGTCGGGCGAACCAAAATCGACTACCCAGGGGTCCAGGCCCATCTCGTGCAGAATTCCCACAGCACCCTGGTCGCGGGTCACGTCGTACACGTTCGCCGACATCATCATCGGCGGGATCAGCACGATCGGTGCACCGACGGTTTCCGGATCGCTGTCCGGGAAGTAGCGGCGAAGCCGGTACATCGCAGCGCGCTCGACGATCTCGAACGGCGACGTGGTCGCATCCGTTTCCAGCCCACCCAACCGGACGACCTCGAGGCCGTTTTGTGCTGTCGCAACCACCCGACGAATCGGGCCCAGCACAGACTTGGAATTCAATCCCACCATTTCACTCCCAAGTTACTCACCATGTGACGTCAGTCTCATTTTCCCGCGCGCAACAAGCCTACTGACGACGAATACGCGTACGCGGTCAGGGAGCAAATTCTGCTCCCTGACCGCGTACGACCGAAGGACTACTGCCGAAAAGAGAGAGGAAACACTCGTGACCGCAAGGTCAGAGGGTCCATTCCCGCAGCGACTGCGCCACTGCTCGGACTCCGTCCAACTGTTCTGCTACCCGCACCCCCGCGGTGCCGCCTCGCGCATTACGCGAAGCGATGGAACCCTCGACTGTCAGCACCTCACGAACAGCGGGAGTCAGCGCGCTGTCGACGCCGGCCAGTTCCTCGTCCGTGAGATCTTCGAGTCCGACGCCTCGCGCTTCGGCGACACGCACACACGCTCCAGCAGCCTCGTGTGCAACCCGGAACGGCACGCCCTGGCGCACCATCCACTCCGCGATGTCGGTGGCCAACGTGAACCCTGCCGGAGCAAGTTCCGCCATACGCGCGGTGTGGAACTCGAGAGTCTGCACCAGGCCGGTGATGGCCGGGAGCAACATCTCCAGCTGCGCAACCGAGTCGAAGACCGGTTCCTTGTCCTCTTGCAGATCGCGGTTGTACGCCAGCGGCTGAGCCTTGAGCGTCGCCAGCAGGCCGGTGAGGTTACCGATCAAACGACCAGACTTACCGCGCGTGAGTTCCGAGACATCCGGATTCTTCTTCTGCGGCATGATCGACGAACCTGTCGACCACGCGTCGGCAAGCGTGATGTAGCCGAATTCCGGTGTGCTCCAGATGATGATCTCTTCCGCCATGCGGGAGAGATCGACACCGATCATCGCAAGCACGAACGCTGCCTCGGCCGCAAAATCACGCGAAGCGGTTGCGTCGATCGAGTTCTCGGCCGAGCTGTCGAACTTCAATTCCGCTGCAATGGCTTCGGGGTCGAGACCGAGCGAGGAACCGGCAAGTGCACCGGAACCGTACGGGGACACCGCAGCTCGCACGTCGAAGTCGCGAAGACGTTGCACGTCGCGCAACAGCGGATGCGCATGGGCGAGCAGGTGATGTGCCAACAAGACCGGTTGAGCAGCCTGCAGGTGCGTCTTGCCCGGCATCACGGCATCCGGGTGAGCCCCGGCCTGAGTCGCCAATGCGTCGACCACGTCGAGAACACCGGTGGAGATGCGGCGAACCGCATCCCGAAGCCACATTCGGAACAGCGTGGCCACCTGGTCGTTTCGCGAACGACCAGCACGCAGGCGTCCGCCGACCTCAGGCCCGACACGCTCGATCAGACCGCGTTCGAGTGCGCCGTGTACGTCCTCGTCCGAATCACTCGGTCCGAAGGCGCCACTGGCAACATCGGCCGCCAGACGGTCGAGACCGTCGAGCATTGTTGCGAGGTCGGCCTCGCTGAGCAGGCCTGCCTTGTTCAGTACGCGAGCATGCGCCTGCGACGCCCGCACGTCGTACGGAGCGAGGACCCAGTCGAAGTGAGTCGACTTGCTCAGCGCCGCCATGGCAGCGGCCGGTCCGGACTCGAACCGTCCGCCCCACAGCGCGCCTTCGTTGGTGCCGTGTTTTTGGGCGTCTCCGTCACCGTGAGCCGTCATGGCTCAGAGTCCCAGATCGCGCTTCGCGGCGACCTTCGACGACAGACCGTGGATCTCGACGAAGCCCTTCGATGCGGACTGGTCGAAGCTGTCGCCCTCGTCGTACGTCGCGAGGTTGAAGTCGTAGAGCGACTCGGGGCTACGACGACCGTTGACGGTGATGGCTCCACCGTGCAGGAAGAGACGAATGTCGCCGGTGACGCGCTCCTGCGTCTTGTTGACGAACGTATCCAGTGCGTCCTTGAGGGGCGAGAACCAGAGGCCGTCGTAGACCAGCTCGGACCAACGCTGCTCCATCTGACGCTTGTAGCGACCGAGTTCGCGTTCGAGGGTGACGTGCTCGAGTTCCTGGTGCGCGGTGATGAGAACCATGGCTCCGGGAGCTTCGTAGATCTCACGGCTCTTGATGCCCACGAGACGGTCCTCGACGACGTCGAGGCGACCGACGCCCTGAGCGCCTGCGCGCTTGTTCAGTTCCTGGATGGCTTCGAGAACCGACACCGGGCGGCCATCGATGGCAACCGGGCGACCCTTGTCGAAGCTGATGATGAGCTCGTCGGGCGCGTTCCAGTTGACCGTCGGGTCCTGGGTGTAGTCGTAGACGTCCTTCGTCGGTGCGTTCCACAGATCCTCGAGGAATCCGGTTTCGACGGCGCGGCCCCAGACGTTCTGGTCGATCGAGAACGGCGACTTCTTGGAGACGTTGATCGGGATGTTGTTCTCTTCGGCGAAGGCGATGGCCTTCTCGCGGGTCCAGGCGTAGTCGCGGACCGGTGCGATGACCTGAAGGTCGGGTGCGAGGGCGCCGAATCCGACCTCGAAGCGAACCTGGTCGTTGCCCTTACCGGTGCAACCGTGCGAGACGATGGTGCCGCCGTGCGAGCGTGCAGCTTCGACGATGTGCTTGACGATCAGCGGACGGCTGATGGCCGAGACCAGCGGGTAGCGGTCCATGTAGAGGGCGTTGGCCGCAATGGTCGGCAGGCAGTACTCGTCCGCGAACTCGTCGCGGGCGTCGACGACAACGGATTCGACTGCGCCGCAGTCGATCGCGCGCTGACGCACGACCTCCATGTCCTCGCCACCCTGCCCCAGATCGATGGCGACGGCGACAACTTCAGCGCCCGTCTCCTTACCGATCCAACTGATGGCAACAGAAGTGTCCAGCCCGCCCGAGTAGGCGAGTACGACGCGATCGGCCATGGTTTTTGTGCTCCTTCGGTTGAAAATCTCTATCAAAGAATAAGGGGTCAGGCGAGCGATTCGATCATGGCCGCGAGTTCCGCTCCGGAAAGCGGTTCTCGGGCCACCACGAAGATGGTGTCATCTCCGGCGATCGTTCCCACGATGTCGGGCATCGAGGACCGATCCAGTGCGCTCGCGAGGTAGTGCGCGGCTCCCGGCGGTGTCCGGAGAACCGCCATGTTGCCGCTGAAATCGGTGGAGACCAACAGCTCACCCAACAGCCGTGAGAGGCGGTCGGTACCGCCGGACACACCGCGTACCGGGTTCCCGTCCTCCGGCACCACGTAAACACCGGCGCCGCCGTCAGCGGCACGCAGTTTCACCGCTCCCAGCTCTTCGAGGTCACGCGAGAGGGTGGCCTGCGTCGCTTCGATGCCCTCGGCACCGAGCAACGCCGCCAACTCCGTCTGACTTCGGACGGGATGCGCCGCCAGCAGCGCGATGATGCGCGACTGGCGACCGGCCCGAGTGGGAGCGACGCTCACGCCTGGTCCAGTTGGGTTCGCTGTTCCAGCAGCCACACGAGCAACGCCTTCTGGGCGTGCAGACGGTTCTCCGCCTCGTCCCAGACGACGCTCTGGGGTCCGTCGAGAACCTCGTCGGTGACCTCTTCGCCGCGATGGGCCGGCAGGCAGTGCAGGACGACAGCCTTCGGATCTGCTTTGGCGAGCAGTTCCTTGTTGATCTGGAACGGGCGGAAAGGTCCGACCCGATCGAGCCCGTCGTTCTCCTGACCCATCGAGGTCCAGGTATCGGTGACCAACGCGTCGGCACCGACGACGCCGGCCTGCGGGTCCTGCGTCAGCGTGATGGTTGCACCGGTTTCCGCGGCGCGTGTGCGCGCTGCTGCCACTACCCAGTCCGCCGGTTCGAAACCCGCGGGACTTGCGATGGTGACGTCGATGCCTGCGGTGACTCCGCCGAGCATCAGCGAGTGAGCCATGTTGTTGGCGCCGTCGCCCAGGTAGGTCAGCTTCAGTCCCTTGAGCTCACCCTTCTGCTCGATCAGCGTTTGCAGATCGGCCAGAACCTGACAGGGATGAAATTCGTCGGACAACGCATTGACGATGGGAATCGTTGCACCCGTTGCCATTTGCTCCAAGCGCTTCTGGCCGAACGTGCGCCACACGACGGCGTCGACATAGCGGGAGAGTACGCGTCCGGTGTCCGCCAACGTCTCTTCACGACCGAGTTGGGTACTGCGCCCGTCGACGACGACGGCGTGGCCGCCCATCTGCGCGATACCCATCTCGAACGAGAAACGTGTACGCGTCGAGTTCTTCTCGAAGATGACGCCGACTCCGCGAGGACCCTCGAGTGGACGCCGAGCGAACGGGTCCTTCTTGAGAATCGCAGCGAGTTCCAGAACTTCGGCCTGCTGCGCCGGAGTCAGATCGTCGTCCCTGAGAAAGTGTTTCACCACGGTAGTCACTTCTCCCCCGGCTGGTCAGCCGATAGTGCACTGTCGAAGATGGCAGGTAGTGCTGCCACGAAGGTTTCGGCCTGCTCATCCGTGAGGATGAGCGGCGGCGCCAACCGGATCACTCCGGGTTGCGCTGCATTCACAAGGTACCCGGCTTCGCGCGCGGCATTTTCCACCGCCGGCGCGACGTCCTCGGTCAGCACGACACCCAGCAACAGTCCTGATCCCCGCACGTAGTCGACCAACGGATGGCCCAGATCTTCGATGCCCGCCGAGATCGATTTGCCCAAGCTGTCGGCGCGTGAGATCAGGTCTTCCGCTGCAATGGTTTTCAGCACGGCGAGCGCCGCCGCAGCGCACACCGGATTGCCACCGAACGTCGTACCGTGCTTGCCCGGTCCGAACAACTCTGCCGTTGCTCCGGTCGCGATGCAGGCGCCGATCGGCATTCCGCCGCCGAGTCCCTTCGCAAGAGTGATGACGTCCGGCACGATGCCGACTGCCTGATGTGCGTAGAACCAGCCGGTCCGGCCGATGCCGGTCTGAACTTCGTCGAGTACGAGCAGCGCACCACGTTCGGCGGTGATCCGCCGAGCCTCGACTAGGTATCCCTCGGGTGGCACCACGACGCCGCCCTCACCCATGATCGGTTCGAGGAACACAGCAGCGGTGTCGGAATCGACTGCCCGCTCCAGTGCCTCGACATCGCCGTACGGCACGAACTCGACACCGGCGGGCATCGGTTCGAACGGCGCCCGCTTGGCCGGCTGACCCGTCAGAGCGAGTGCCCCCATCGTGCGACCGTGGAAAGAGCCCTCGGCCGCGATGATCTTCTTCCGGCCAGTGGCGCGAGCGAGCTTGAAGGCAGCCTCGTTCGCCTCGGTACCGGAGTTGCAGAAGAACGCGCGCCCGGTGACGTTGCCGAGATGAGCGAGCAACTGCTCCGCCAACTCGACGACCGGCTCGCTGGCGTACAGGTTGGAAACATGGCCGAGTGTCGACAACTGAGTAGTGACGGCTTCGACGACGGCCGGATGTCCGTGCCCGAGGATGTTGACGGCGATTCCGGCAAGGAAGTCGACGTACTGCTTGCCGTCGGCGTCGGTGAGTACGGCGCCGTCACCGCGGACGAGAGCAACCCGGGGTACGCCGTAATTGTTCATCAGCGAAGCGGACCACCGCTGCTGCAGATCGATCGTGCTCATGAAGTAGCTCCCTGCTGGGGACCGGCGACCGAGGAGCCGGGCACGACCATCGTGCCGATTCCTTCACCGGTGAAAAGTTCGAGTAGGACTGAATGTTCGAGCCGGCCGTCGATCACGTGCGCCGACGGCACACCTCCGCGCACCGCGCGAAGGCAGGCCTCCATCTTGGGCACCATGCCGGCATCGAGACTCGGCAACAACTGGGCCAGGGCGTCGGTGTCGATTTCGGTGGCCAGCGAGGATCGGTCCGGCCAATCGGTGTACAGGCCTTCGACGTCGGTGAGGACAACGAGCTTCTCGGCACCGATCGCCTCGGCCAGTGCGGCAGCGGCGGTATCGGCGTTGATGTTGTGGACGACGCCGTCGGCATCGGGCGCGATGGTCGAGACCACCGGAATGCGTCCTGCCGCAATGAGATCGAGTACCGCGTCTGGGTTCACGGTGGTGACGTCTCCGACCAGGCCGATGTCGGTCTGCTCCCCCTCGACCGCAACAGTGCGTCGAGTAGCGGTGAACAGGTGCGCATCTTCACCGGAGATACCGACCGCGTACGGACCGTGCGCGTTGATCAGGCCGACGAGTTCACGGCCCACCTGACCGAAGAGCACCATCCGGACGACGTCCATCACCTCGGGCGTCGTGACCCGGAAACCACCGCGGAACTCACCCTTCATGCCAAGGCGTGCCAGCATCGCGTTGATCTGCGGGCCGCCGCCGTGCACGACGACGGGGTGGATGCCGACAGTCCGCAGGAACGCCATGTCCGCGGCGAAGGCGGTCTTGAGTGTCTCGTCGATCATGGCGTTTCCGCCGTACTTGACCACGACCACCTTGTCTCGGAATCGCTGCAGCCACGGCAGCGCGTCGGCGAGGACATGCGCCTTCTGATGCTCGCTGATCACGGGATACGTCTCGGTCATGACGAGTACGCCGAGTTCTCTTCGACGTACGCGTGCGAGAGGTCCGTGGTGCGAATGCTCACGGACTCGTTGCCGATTCCCAGGTCGATGTCGAGTTCGATGTCGATCCCGCTCAGGTCCACCTCACGCGCTCCCGGAGCGCCGACGCCGTCGATGCAGACGGGACTCCCGTTGAAGGACACACTGATTCGATCGGGATCGAGCTCGATGGGAGCGATACCCACTGCTGCGAGGACGCGGCCCCAGTTCGGATCGGATCCGAACAGTGCCGTCTTGACCAGGCTGTCGCGGGCGATGGTGCGGGCGCCGATCAACGCATCGGACTCGGACGCTGCGCCGCGCACCGTCACCTTGACCCGCTTGGTGACGCCCTCGGCGTCTGCCATCAACTGATCCGCGAGATCGTCGCACACTGCGAAGACCGCGGCGTTGAGTTCGTCCTGGGTCGGTGTGACACCGCTGGCGCCGGAGGCCAACAGGAGCACCGTGTCGTTGGTGGACGTGGCGCCGTCGACGTCGAGGCGATCGAAGCTCAGGTGGGTGGCGGCGCGCAGAGCGGTATCGAGCTGCTCGGCCGTTGCGACAGCATCGGTCGTGACGACGCACAGCATCGTCGCCAGTGCGGGCGCGAGCATGCCTGCACCCTTGGCCATTCCGCCGACGTTCCACTTGTTCGCGTGGTGCAGCGACGCCTGCTTCGGCACGGTATCGGTGGTCATGATCGCGTATGCCGCGTCGGTGCCGCCGGAGATTCCGCCGGCCAGTTCGTGCACTACCTCGGTGACACCGGGGATCAGCTTGTCCATGGGCAAGCGGTCACCGATCAGGCCGGTCGAACAGACGGCGACCTCGATCGCGCCCGTCTCGGTTCCCCAATTGCTCAGTGCCGAGGCAACTTCCTCGGCAGTCTTGTGCGCATCCTGGAATCCGCCTGCACCGGTACACGCGTTTGCGCCGCCCGAGTTGAGCACGACCGCGCGCAGCTTGCCCGTCGTCAAAACCTGCTGAGACCACAGCACCGGAGCGGCCTTGACCTTGTTCAGGGTGAAGACACCGGCAGCGGCCAGATCGGGTCCCTCGTTGAGCACCAATGCGAGGTCCGACTTGCCACTCTTCTTGATACCGGCAGCAATTCCGGCACCGCGGAATCCGGCAGGTGCGGTGACGCCCTGTGTGCGGAGCAGCCGTCCCCCGGCGACGTGAACCACGTCTGCAACGGTCGCGTCAGGCTCGGTTGCGTTGTCGATCTGCTGCGGATTGTCGGTGCTCACGGAGCTACTCCCACGGTAGAGAGACCTGCGGTCTCGGGTAGGCCAAGGGCGAGATTCATCGATTGCACCGCGCCACCGGCGGTGCCCTTGGTGAGATTGTCGATTGCCGAGATGACAACGAGCTGACCGGCGTCGGCGTCAACGGTGACCCCGATCTGCACGGCATTGGATCCGATCACGGCACCGGTCTGCGGAAAGACTCCGGCAGGCAGCACGTGAATGAACGGCTCGTCGTTGTATGCCTTTTCGTAGATTTCGCGCGCTTGCTCTTCGGTGGCCGTGGTGGCTGCCGTGCAGGTCGCGAGGATGCCGCGCGGCATGGGCGCGAGGACTGGAGTGAAAGAAACACTGATGTCCTTGCCGCCTGCGGCCGAGAGATTCTGAATGATCTCAGGGGTGTGGCGATGGACACCTCCGACACCGTATGCGCGGACGGAGCCCATGACCTCGGAACCCAGCAGATCGGCCTTCGGCGCCCGGCCGGCGCCCGAAGTGCCACTGACCGCAACCACGTTCACGTGTGAGTCCACGATCCCCGCGGCAACGGCGGGGGCCAGCGCGAGGCTCGCTGCCGTCGGGTAGCAGCCCGGAACGGCAATGCGGGTTGCGCCTACCAATTTCTCACGGGCACCGGGCAATTCAGGAAGACCGTATGGCCAGGTACCGGCATGAGTGCTCTTGTAGTACTTCTCCCAGGCTGCGGGATCCTGCAGCCGGAAGTCCGCGCCGCAGTCGATGATGACCGTCGACTCGGGCAGCAACTTGGCGTACTGAGCCGAATTTCCGTGTGGGAGACCGAGGAAGACGACGTCGTGACCCGAGAGGATTTCGACAGTGGTCTCTTCGAGTACCCGCGAAGAGAGTGGGAGCAAGTGCGGATGATGCTCACCGAGCGTCGAACCGGCGTTGCCACCGGCGGTCAGCGAACCGATCACCAGACTGCCGTCGGCGTAGGACGGGTGCCCGAGGAGCAGACGCAGAACCTCACCACCGGCGTACCCACTGGCGCCGGCAACGGCGACTCTGATCGGCTTGCGTGCGTTCTCGGTCGTACCACCTTCAGTCATGTCACACAGTATGCATCATTGTGCATCGGAATGCATAATTACTTACCCATGGATCGCCGGATCTCCTCGAGCTTGGCTTTTGCGGCCTTCTGGCGCTCGTCCCACTGCTCGTCGACGGATTTTCCGGCAGGACTCTTGTGTGCCAATTCGGCCGAACCTATGGAAGTACCGAAGCGCCCCTCTATCTTCTCCCGAACACGGTCGAAAGTGGGGACTCCCCCTTCGGTGTAGTCGGGTTCGGGAATTCTCGGGTCGGTCGCAAGTACCACCGGGACGTCGATGATCTCGTCGACCTCCACAACGGTGTCGGGCAGTTCGACTTCTTCGGCGTCGGTGATCGTGTTGTCGTCCTCTACACGGTGCGACTCGAGGCTCGCGGCAGCGGTGTCCACCACGGAAAGAAGGACCGACAAGCTCGGACGACGCTCGACCACTGCGCGAACGACCGCGAGGAAGTCCTTGTCGTCGAGTGCACTGGCGGCCTCGACTACCTGGTGCACGGAACCATCGTGCTCGGACCCATCATGTTCGGGCCCATCATTTCGTGACACTGTCAGTCCCTTCTCGAAATGCCGACGGACAACTCCGATCCTTCCACGACTGTCTGCCGAAGGGGTCAGCGTGAGGCGAGGTAAGCGGCAAACGCGTCCTCGCTCGAATATGCGGGGACGTACCCGAACTGTTCCTTGAGCCGCCGATTGTCGAGAACGGGTCGGTACTGGAGAAATCCGACGCGCTCCGGACCGTGTTCCGTTACGCCCAATCGCCGTCCGACGCGTAGAACGCCTCGCAACAGCCATGCAGGAAGCGTCACCGTGCGCTTGCCCATCCGGGAAGCCAACTCGTCGACGGTCAACGCGCCGTCGCCCGCGACATTGAAGATGCCCACTTGGTTTCCGGTCACGGCCTCCGCAAAAGCGCCCGCGACATCGGTGTGCCAGACAAACACGAAGGGGCTGTCGCTCCCGGCAACCTTGAGCAGCTTGCGGCGATCGAACAACGCGGTGATCTGATTGTCGACGCTCTCACCCAAGATCGTGCCGATCCGGAAGACAACTTGTTCCAACTCCGGGTGTTCGACGCGATATTCGGCGAGCATCTCTTCGACCAGGCGTTTGTGGCGACTGTAAGTGAATTCGTCGTTGCCTCGGACAGGTACGTCCTCGGTGATCCACGGTGGGTTGTCGGAGTGGTAGCCGTACGCCGCTCCGGACGAAGACACGACGAGCCGTCCAACCCCGTGTTCGACGCAGGCCGCGAGCACGTTTCGTGTCCCGTCGACGTCGACGCGGTACTCCTGCTCTGCTGTCGTGTTCTTGCCGGGATTCACGATGGACGCAAGGTGGATCACGACGTTCGGTCGGTACTGACCGAACACCCGCCCCAATTCTGTGGGGTCGCAGACGTCCGCCCTAACGCGGCGGATGCGATCGTCCGGCGTGTCCTTGACCGTGAGGTCGGCACAGACAACGGTGATGCCCTGCGCGATCAGTGCGTCGATGACAGCGGTACCCAGGAACCCGTTCCCGCCCGTGACGAGTGCGACGGTCATGCCGGTACCGCCTTTCGGGCGCGTCGCTTGGACCAGATCGTCGCCAGAGCCAACCCGGCGATGATGTCCCAGATTCCCCACCAGCCGACCACGACGGCCATGCCACCGAGCCCGTCGAAGAACGTGAACACCAGGCCAAGCCCCAGTCCGGCATTGCGGATGCCGACCTCGAAAGAGACGGCGCGACGGCTGTATTCGTTCAACCCGGTGACGGCGCCGCAGAAGTATCCCAGTGCGAGGGCAACCGTGTCGTGCAGGAAGACCGCAAGCAGTACCACCCCGATGTAGTCGACGAAGTACGACGCATTCCCTGACACCCCCGCGACGATGAAGATCAACAACGCCACCAACGAACCGTTTTTCACCCACGGCTGCGCTTTCGCGGCGATCTCCGGGAACTTTTGTGCCGCCCAGATGCCGAGAACGAACGGCACACCGATGATCAGGGCGATTTGCGCGACCATCTCGAGCGCATTCAGGTTCACGGACTGCAACAGAGCGTCGGTCTCCGGGCGTCGGCTCCCCCAGAACGCGAGATTGAGCGGCATGAGGAAGATCGCGAAGACGTTCGACACCGCCGTCATGGACACCGAGAGTGCGACGTCGCCGCCCGCCCGGTGAGTCAGGACATTCGAGATATTGCCCGGCGGGCAGCACGCCACCAGGATCATGCCGAGCGCTACCGAGGGAGCGGGCGAGAGAATCAGCGTCAGCAGAAAAGTCACTGCCGGTAGCAGCAGGAACTGGGCAGCGATACCCACCGCCATCGCCTTGGGTTTGGTGAGCGCACGACGGAAGTCGTCGACCGAGGTGTCGAGGGCGATCCCCAGCATGATCGCGGCCAGCACCACGTTGAGGATCATCAACGATCCCGGGTTGAAGTTGAGCACCACGTCATCGATCGGCATCACTGTCCTCCCTTCGTCAGAGCGGCATCGAGCAGTCCGATGTGCCGCCTGATCGTTGATCGGTAGGCGTCCTTGTTCACGTAGTAGGCCATTCGTCCCAGCTTCAGGTACTTGTATCCCCCGGACAGATCGGGAGGAGGGCCGGCCGCCGCTGCCGAGAATTCGCGCGCCGCGGCGGGGGCTTCGGTGCGTGCGGTGATCAATTTGGCCACCAACTCGGCCTGCTCGAAACGGCCCTGCCACCCGAGACCGGATGCTTCGACCATGCCGAGCACAAAGAGATTGTCGTGGCGGCGACTCGCGACGTTGAGGAACAGGTCCGGGGCAGCGCCCGACCAGTCCAGGTCCTCGCGCGCGATGAAGGGATAGTCGAGGTGATACCCCGTGGCGCAGAGAACGAGGTCGTAGTCGGCAGACGATCCGTCGACAAACCGCACCGTCTTCCCCTCGAACCGGTCGACGTCGGCGCGCACGTGCACGTCACCGTGCCCGATGTGGTGCAGGATCAACGAGTTCACGACCGGATGCGATTCGTAGATCTTGTAGTCCGGTGCCGGAAATCCGAACCGCACCGGATCTCCCGTGAACTGCTTGAGTACCAAGGTGTCGACGCGTTGTTTGATCCACGGCGGCAACGGCTTTCCCTGATTCAAGGTGTCCGAGGGTCGTCCGAACAGATACTTGGGGACGAAGTAGTAGCCTCGCCGAACGCTTAAATCGACGCACTCGGCCTGGTGGACGGCATCGACGGCGATGTCGCATCCACTGTTGCCCGCTCCGATGACCAGTACCCGCCTTTCGCGGAAGATCTCGGCGCTGCGGTACTCGCTCGTGTGCATCAACGTGCCGGTGAAGTTGCCCCGGAACGTCGGTACGTTCGGCTTCGACAGCGTTCCGTTCGCGATGATCACGCCTCGATACCGCGCGACTGTCGTCTCACCGCTGCGACTACGCGTGGTGACCTGCCACAGCGAATCGACCAGCGAAACGTCGATGACGGTAGTGCCGAAGGCAAAGTGCCTGCGAAGATCGTGGGTATCGGCGTAGTCGCGGAAATACTCGGCAAGTTCGACGTGGCTCGGGTAGTCGGCAACCGAATCCGCCATCGGGAACTCCGCGAATGCGGTAGTGCCCTTCGACGAAATGAGGTGCGCCGACTCGTAGACGGTGCTGTGCGGGTTATCGATGTCCCAGAGCCCACCGACGTCGTCGTGGCTCTCGAAGCCGTCGAACGCTATGCCGGCTCGATCGAGGTTTCGCGCGCCGGCCAATCCAGACGGACCCGCTCCGATCAGCGCGTACTTGCCCTCGGTGCTCATGGGTCGAGCGTCGCAGATAGTTCGAATCTTGCGGCAATGTGCAGGATAATGACGTTATGAGCGCACTCGATGCCGACAACGATCGCGGGATAGATGAAATCGATCTGAGGATAATCAATGCGCTGCAGCTCGCACCGCGATCGAAGTGGCTTTCGTTGGCCGGCCCACTCGAACTCGACGCCGCGACTCTGGCCCGGCGTTGGAATCGACTGTCCGAATCGTCGTTGGCCTGGGTCACGGTTACTCCGGGGCCACAGGTGCTGGGCACCATCGTCACAGCGATCATCGAAATCGATTGCTCACCAGAACTTCTCGACACCGTCGCGGCACGTCTCACCATCTTGGCCCACGCCGTGACCATCGAAGTATCAACAGGTAGAGCCGATCTGCTCGTCACAGCCGGTACTGCGGACTTGGCGTCGATGTCGCGCTTCATCTCGGAAGAGATCGCAACCATCGACGGCGTACTCGCGACACGAACCTCGATCATCACACGCTGGTTCACCGAAGGTGGGCGATGGAGACTCAATGCGCTGGCACCGTCCGAGAAGGGTGTGCTGACCACCAGCGAAAACCGTACTGCCGTGCGCGCTCGGTCGACCGGCATTTCCGAAAAGGATCGCAAGGTTCTCACGATCCTCGCCTACGACGGGCGCACTCCCATGAAGGAGTTGGCCGACGCGATCGGTGTCAGTCCGGCTGCGTGCAAACGCCAGATCGACCGGCTCACGTCTTCGGGGTTGGTGGCGCTGCGGTGTGAATTTGCCCGGCCGCTGGCCGGGCTTCCCGTGCTCGCCACACTGTGGTGCCGCGTCGAACCCGAACTTCTCGATACGGCGGGCCGATTACTGAGCCGAGCGCCGGAAGTCCGAAACTGTTTCGCGGTGGTGGGCGCCGACAACCTGGTGGTGCAGTTGTGGCTGCATTCTCCTGCAGAACTCGATGCATTCGAAATTCGTCTGCGCAAGGAGATTTCGGGGCTTTACGTCACCGAACGATCCATCGTGCTGCACCTGCGCAAACTGCTCGGTCACGTACTCGATCAGGACGGGCGCAGAACCTCGACGATCGCCCCGGATGTGTGGTTGCCGAGCCGCACCGATTCACCGGAAAACCGATAACACGACAGAGCCCACGACCACCGGGAGTGGACGTGGGCTCTGTGATCAGTTGAGTAGATCAGCCGCGCATCTGCGCACCGACGGCCTTGGAGGCAGCCTCGACCGCGGCATCGCGAGCCGCGCTTGCCTCGTCCTCGGTCAGTGTCCGGTCGACACCACGGAATCGCAACGCGAACGCGAGCGACTTGCGGCCTTCACCGACCTGCTCGCCCTCGAAGACGTCGAAGAGGCGAATGTCTTCGAGAAGTTCGCCGCCGCCGGAACGCAGAGCTTCCTGGACCTTCGCCGCAGGAATATCGCGATCGACAACAACCGCCACGTCCTGGAGCACTGCGGGGAAGGGCGAAATGCGCGGCGCCGGCAGGTTCTCGACCAACGGCAAAGCGTCGAGGTCGATCTCCAGTGCACAAGTGCGCGCAGGCAATCCCGCACGCTCGAGAACAGCCGGATGCAGTTCGCCCGCATGACCGACTACGTTGCCGTCAACGACAACCTCGGCGCAACGGCCGGGATGCCACGGCAGGTACTGCGCCGCACGCAGTTCCACCTCGACGCCTGCTGCAGCTGCAATGACCCGCACTGCTGCAAAAGTGTCCGAAGCCTCGGCCTGACGGCCAGGACCCCAGGGGCCGCTCGGCTCACGCAAACCACTCAACACTGCAGCGATGTGCACGGGCTGAGCCGGCAACGACGCGATCAGGTTCGCGATCTGCTCGTCCGTCGGGCGACGATCCACCGGCAATGCATCCACCGGCTTGGTATCGGGGCCCGGCAGGACAACCTGCGCGATGCCGTACAGCGAAAGATCACGCTGACCGCGAGAAGCGTTGCGAGCCAGGATCTCCAGCAGACCCGGGAGCAGCGTGGTCGCCAACTCCGGACGATCGGCTTCGAGCGGGTTGAGGACCTCGCTGGTGTTGCGGCGCGGATCATCCGCGTCGAGGCCCCAGACGTCGAAGACGTTGGTGGGCAGGAAGACCGGAGGAAGTACCTCGACGTAACCGGCGTGAGCCACGGCCTTCGACACCGTGCGCTTACGCCGCTGCGACTGAGTCAATCCGCGTCCGGCCGGAGCGGCGGGAAGCACCGACGGGATCTGCTCGAGACCTTCGAGGCGAAGAACTTCCTCGACGAGGTCCGCAGGCTGCACCAGGTCCGGACGCCACGACGGCGGCGTCGCGACCAACTGGCCGTGTCCCTCTTCGCTGACGCCGACCTCGACGTTGCAGCCAACCTGGGTGAGGCGGCGAGCTGCGGTGCCGTTGGGGTACGTGACTCCGGCGACACGATCGGGCAGGTCGATATCCATGCGAATGGCAGCGCTAGGGGCAACATCGCCCACGTCGGTCAGGACCGGCTCGATCCGTCCGCCGGCAATCTCGACCAGCAGAGCGGCTGCGCGGTCGACGGCCGCGAGCGGAATCGCCGGATCGACGACGCGCTCGAAACGCTTGCTCGCCTCACTCGGCAGCTTGTGCCGGCGCGCCGTCTTGAAGACTGCGAGCGGATCCCAAGTAGCTCCTTCGAGGAGGATGTCCGTCGTTGCCGTTCCCACCTCGGTGGTTGCGCCGCCCATGACGGCAGCCAGCGAGATGACTCCGGAATCGTCAGCGATGACAACGTCTTCGGGATCGAGCGTGCGTTCGACGTCGTCGAGCGTCGTCAGCTTCTCCCCCGCCTTGGCGCGACGGACCACCAGGTCGCCCTGCACCGAGGTCGCATCGAACGCGTGCAGAGGTTGGCCGAGTTCGAGCATCACGTAGTTGGTGACGTCGACGGCCGGCGAGATCGGGCGAACACCCGAGAGCAGAAGTCGACGCTGCAGCCACCACGGGCTCACTGCCTGCGGATCGATACCCGTGATCTTCCGCATCACGAAACGCGAAGCCTTGGACTCCGGTTCGAGGCGCACCGGCCAGGCTTCACCCTCAGCCGGGTGCGCGGGAACCGAAGCGGGATCGGCGTATTCGAGATCGAAGCCGCACGCGAGCTCTCGCGTAAGACCACGGACCGAGAAGCAGTAGCCACGGTCCGGGGTGATGTTCAGTTCGATGATCGTGTCACCGAGACCGAGCAACTCGTTGCCGTCGGCGCCGGGTTCGGCGGTACCAGGCTCGAGCACCAAGATGCCCGAATGGTCTTTGCCGATACCGAGTTCCGAGACGGAGCAGATCATGCCGTCGGACACCTGGCCGTACGTCTTGCGAGTGGCGATTTCGAATCCGCCGGGCAGCACCGCGCCGGGCAGCGCAACGACGACGAGGTCACCCTCGTTGAAATTGCGTGCGCCACAGACGATGCCGCGAGGCTCGGGTTCGCCGACCTCGACCTGGCAGAAGCGGATCGGCTTCTTGAACTCGGTCAGTTCGGTGATGGAGACGACCTTGCCGACGACCAACGGGCCGTCGATCGCCTCGAGTGTGTCGAGTTCCTCGACTTCGAGTCCCACCCGGACGAACCCGGCGTCCAGCTCTTCCGGGGTCACCTCCCAGTCCGGAGTTGCCCGCTGCAGGATCTCGGTCAGCCAGGATTGCGCTACTCGCACGTCTGCTCAGCTCTCTCGTTTGTCGATAAGTCTTTGTGAAGGTTCCGCGGACCGGATCGGTCAGCCTGCGACACCGAAGGGCAGCGTGAAACGCACGTCACCTTCGACGATGTCGCGCATGTCCGGGATACCGTTGCGGAACTGCAGGGTCCGCTCGAGGCCCATGCCGAATGCGAAACCCGAGTACTCGTCGGGATCGATACCGCTGGCGCGCAGAACGTTCGGGTTGACCATGCCGCAGCCGCCCCACTCGACCCAGCCGGCGCCGCCCTTCTTGTTCGCGAACCAGACGTCGACCTCGGCCGACGGTTCCGTGAACGGGAAGTAGTTGGGGCGCATACGGGTACGCGTCTCGGGGCCGAAAAGGGCACGAGCGAACGCGTCGAGAGTCCCGCGCAGGTTGGCCATGGTCAGGCCCTTGTCGACGGCCAGGCCTTCGACCTGCGAGAAGACAGGCGTGTGGGTCGCATCGAGTTCATCGGTGCGGAACGTGCGGCCCGGGCACACCACGTAGATCGGCACCTCACGCGAGAGCATGGTGCGGACCTGCACCGGCGAGGTGTGGGTACGCAGCACCTGGCGAGAGTTCTCGGGTGCCAGGTGGAAGGTGTCCTGCATCGTGCGCGCAGGGTGATCCGGCAAGAAGTTGAGTGCGTCGAAGTTGAAGTGCTCGGTCTCCACCTCCGGACCCTCGGCAACTTCCCAACCCATCGCGACGAATACGTCGGCGACCTGCTCGGAAATCAGGCTG
This sequence comes from Rhodococcus sp. MurmanLake-1, assembly GCF_056945715.1. Classification (NCBI taxonomy): domain Bacteria; kingdom Bacillati; phylum Actinomycetota; class Actinomycetes; order Mycobacteriales; family Nocardiaceae; genus Rhodococcus; species Rhodococcus sp. MurmanLake-1. Next base: position 24,701 of record NZ_JBWZNF010000012.1, read on the forward strand.
ATCGGGTGACGCGCCCCGACGGGGTGGCGATCGGAGGGCAAAGTGACGTCGATCGCCTCGGCAACCAACACCGCGGCGTCACGCTCGGCGAGGAGGACCTCACGACGAGCGTCGTACGCGTTGTTGATCCGAGTGCGGAAGATGTTGACGCGCTTACCGGCGTCCGCCTTTTCCTTGCCCGGAAGGCTGCCGAGTCCCCGGCGCGCGAGGGCGATCGGGGACTTGTCCCCCAGGTGCTCTACCTTGACGTGCGCCAGCGCGTCCAGGTCAGCGGCGTCCGCCAGCGCCTTCTCGGCGTTCTCAGCCGCAGCGGTCAACGCCTCTTCGGTGAGTACACTCGCGTCGACCTCCGGCGGTGTCGCGCCCTCATTTTTGGCCACGGCTGTGACGCTCCTGTCGCTTCTCGGTTTACTTCTCGTACTGCGTGCTTCTTGTACTGCTTACTTCTTGTACTGCGAGCGAGCATTCGAACTCGCTCGAGCATTGTCTCTGCTCTTGTATTGTCTCAGGCTTCCGCAAATGGGATTCCGTGAGGTCTTCGCGTGCGTTTTCAGCCGTGATCGGTGGCGCGATTTTGCACCCGCGCGCTTGCGTACAGGCAAATTGCCGCCGCTGTCGCGAGGTTCAAGCTTTCGGCGCGGCCATGGATCGGAATCCTGACCCGATGATCAGCCTGTGCGGCGATCGCCGGATCGAGACCGTGAGCTTCGTTACCGAACAGCCAGGCCGTCGGCTTGCTCAGCAACTCGTCGGCCTCGTCGAGATCGACCTCGCCGTCAGCTGCAGTCGCGAGAATCTGAATGCCCGCTGCGCGAATCTGCTCGATCACCGACACCGTGTCTCGATCGCGGACGACTGGCAGGTGAAAGAGGCTGCCCGCCGACGAACGAACGACCTTGCCGTTGTGCGGATCGACGCTGTCACCGGCGAGGATTGCCGCATCGGCACCCACTGCGTCGGCGATGCGAATGACGGTGCCCGCGTTACCTGGTTCGTTGACCTCGACCGGCACTGCGAGCAGTCGGGTCTCCTGATGGACGGCTGCGCTCAGCGGTACATCCAGTAGATCGCTGACGGCAACGAGACCGGGCGGCGTGACGGTATCGCTCAGAGCTTTGATTGCTCGATCGGTCACAAGAGCAACACGAACTCCAGCGGTCAGCGCCCGATCGATGACGTGCTGATAGCGCTCGGCTGCGTCCTCGGTGTAGAAGAGGTCGTGTACCGGGCGGGCCTCGCCGTTCGAGAGTGCACCGTTCAACAGTTCGGTGACCGAGTTCTCGCCCTCGACGAGGAAACGTCCTGCTTTGCGTCGTTCTGCTGTGCGCAGGAGCTTGACAGCAGAAACGACCCGCGGAGTCCGCTCGGTGAGCGGGTCCACGGGCCGTTGCTGTGATGCGTGAATCAGGCTGCTTCTCCGGCAGGAGCGTTCACGTCAGCCGGCAGAGCGGCCTTCGCGAGTGCGACCAGGCCGGCAAAGGCCTCGGCATCGGAGACAGCGAGCTCGGCCAGGATCTTGCGGTCGACCTCGACCTCTGCCAGACGCAGGCCCTGGATGAGGCGGTTGTACGTGATGTCGTTTGCGCGAGCTGCAGCGTTGATACGCGTGATCCACAGCTTGCGGAACTCGCCCTTGCGCGCACGACGGTCGCGGTACGCGTAGGTGAGCGAGTGGAGCTGCTGCTCCTTGGCCTTGGTGTACAGACGCGAACGCTGTCCACGGTAGCCGCTGGATGCAGCAAGAATTGAACGACGCTTCTTCTGGGCGTTGACCGCCCTCTTTACGCGTGCCACTTGAAAAATCCTGTCAATCTAGGGGCTGAAAGTACGGCCCCGGGTGGTCAGTAAGGGGGCGACTCAGATGCCGAGCATGCGCTTGATGCGCGGAGCGTCGTCAGGGCTGACAACAGCGACACCGTCGAGACGACGGGTAACCCTGCTGGACTTGTGCTCGAGAAGGTGGCGACGGCCGGCCTTCTGGCGCATGAGCTTTCCGCTGCCGGACACCTTGAATCGCTTCGAGGCGCCGCTGTGGCTCTTCATCTTGGGCATGGAGTCCTCAGTTCTTGTTACGTGGTGGATCTTGGGAAATCGACTAGCTGGCCGGAGCCTCGGGAGCGGCATCGCCGGTCGCCGGTGCTTCCGGAGCTGCTTCACTGGAAGCCGGTGCGGCCGGAGCCGGACGCGGAGCAGCCTGAGCCACTGGCGCCTGAGCGCTCTCCTGCGCCTTGACGCGAGTCTTGGCGCCCTTGTGCGGTGCCAGGACCATCGTCATGTTTCGGCCGTCCTGCTTTGCCGAGGTTTCGACGAATCCGAGATCTGCGACGTCTGCTCCCAGACGCTGCAGAAGGCGGTAGCCGAGTTCGGGGCGTGACTGCTCACGTCCGCGGAACATGATCGTGACCTTGACCTTGGAACCGGCTTCGAGGAAGCGAACGACGTTGCGCTTCTTGGTCTCGTAGTCGTGGTCGTCGATCTTGGGTCGGAGCTTCTGCTCCTTGATGACCGTCAGCTGCTGGTTCTTACGTGACTCACGTGCCTTCTGTGCAGCCTCGTACTTGAACTTGCCGTAGTCCATGATCTTGCAGACCGGTGGACGGGCATCAGGAGCTACCTCGACCAGGTCGAGGTCGGCCTCAAGGGCCAAGCGGAGTGCATCTTCAACACGCACGATGCCTACCTGTTCCCCGCCAGGTCCGACCAAACGAACCTCGGGAACGCGGATACGATCGTTGATGCGGGTCTCAGTGCTGATGGGGCCTCCTAGGTTGAACGGTGCGGTCTTCATGACCGCACGCAGCCCGTACCGCCCGCACCCCAACAAAAAAGCCCCGCTGTGATGATTGCTCATCCGCGGGGCCCGATGTCGACCGATCACATAAGATCCAGCTCACGCCGAAACCTATCTCCTCGACTGAGCGAGGAACCTGACGAAGAATTGATCTCCGATAACAGGTGACCGGAACCACTGAACCGCAGTTTTACCTGCCGCGCAGAGGTGGGAGTCGGACTCCACTTGCTGCCCCCGAACAAGTCGGAGGCGGTCGTTGCAACAAGAGTAACAGGTCGCCACAGATGAAAGAAATCGGTGCCGCTCCCAGTGCTGCCGGGAGAGGCCCGATTCAACACGACCACAGCCTGATGGAATCCTTACAACCATGAGTGAGAACTTCGAGGCAGATCAGAACACCGACGGCGCGAACCCCGACGTCCGCGAACTCTCCGAAGTTCCCGCGGTCGAGGTCATCAGCCGCGCCGCAGTGATGCTGATGAGTTCGGCTGCCGAAAAACTCGGCCTCTCCGACGCCGATCCGTCTTCCAGTCCCTATCTGGACCTCGACGAAGCTCGTCGAGTCATCACGGCGCTTGCCGGACTCGTGACTGCGTCGGTCGAATACCTCGGCCCCCACGCCGGACCCATCCGTGAAGGCCTTCAAGCCCTGCAGCGCGCATTCCGTGAGGCCTCCTCGCACCCGGACGAGCCAGGAAAGGGACCGGGCGAGAAGTTCACCGGTCCGGTCTACTGAGTTGGCAACCGCCAACAAGACTCAACCGACGCCCGAGGACGTCGACGCATTCATTTCACGCGTCGACGACCGCAAGCGTGCCGACAGCGTGGAGTTGATCTCCTTGCTGTCGGCCGCGACCGGCGAGCCTGCCGTCATGTGGGGCTCGAGCATCATCGGTTTCGGGGCACGGCACTACCGGTATGCGAGTGGCCACGAAGGTGACACCCCACTGATCGGGTTCTCCCCCAGGGCCACCGCGCTCACGTTGTATTTGTCGCTGAACTTCGACGACTACACCGACACACTGGCGCGCCTCGGCAAGCACAAGATCGGCAAGGGCTGCCTGTACGTCAAACGGCTGAGCGACGTCGACATGGCAGTCCTGACCGAACTGATCGCGGATTCCGTTGCCGCAGCCCGCAACATGATCGACTGAACAGGTCACCTTCGTGGGGCTACAGGCCGAGCGTCTTCGGGCGGTTGGCCGAACAGGGTCGAATCCCGTGGTGTGAAGTGATCGTTCGTGAGCGTGGCCCGACGCATTCGATCGAGTCGAAACCACCGCACCGCGTCGCGCTGGCGACACCAGCCGATGAGAAACCACTGCCCACGGTCCTGCGCCAGAATGTGTGGCTCAACTGCCCGCACCGTCTCCGCACCGTCCCCATCCACGTAGTGCAACGACACGACGCGACTCTGTTCGAGCCCCTGCTCGACGGCCCGCCGGTTCGTGCGCGAATCCGCTACTACCCCGCCGTCGCCGCGAATCCACACACGGCCACCGAGTTCGGCGACCTTACGACGACTCTCCTCGTCCATCACGTCGAGCAGTTTCGCCAGAGCTGCTCGTCCGTCCGGCGCAAACGGGGCGTCACCGGCCGCCGTCAAGGCCAACGCGATTGAAACTGCTTGCGGAACAGTGAAATTGACCGGCGGTAGCGTGGCGCGACCTACAAGTCGGTATCCACCCCCGGGGCCCGAGCGCGCCTCGATCGCCGCGCCCGACATCATCAGAGTCTCGATATCCCGCTTGATCGTCCGGGTGGTGACACCGAATTCCTCGGACAATCGGGAACACGTAGCCCCTCGATCGCCCTGTCGCCGAAGCTCTTCGACGAGAGCGTGCAATCTCGCAGCTCGATTCACGTTCACCAGTGTCGCAGATTTCGATACCAAACAGTGACATAATTGGTGACACTCTGTTGTCACCAACCTGATTGCACAGTGAGTCCATGAAAACTCACATCGTTCTTGTTCCCGGATTCTGGCTCGGCTCATGGGCTTGGGACGCAGTCCTCCCCCACCTCGAGCGCTCCGACACCACCCGCGTGACCAGCCTGACGCTGCCCGGACTCGACGCCGTCGATGCAGATAGATCAGCGGTCACCTTCGACGCCCACGTCCGCGCAGTCATCGACGCTGTATCGGATTCAGACGAACGTACGGTCCTGGTCGTACACAGCGGCGCCGGCCCGGTGGGATACGCGGTAACCGATCGCATCCCGGATCGAGTCGCGCGGATCGTCTACGTCGATTCAGGCCCCATGCCCGACGGCGCGGCGCTGCGACCGGATCTGGCCGCTGACGTCGTCGAGATACCGCTGCCGACGTGGGCAGAACTTGAAGCAGACGGCAGCAGCCTCGAAGGACTCGACGAGAAGGCTCTCGAGGCGTTTCGCGCCAACGCCGTCCCCGAACCGGCCGGGCCGGCGCGTGAGCCGATTGTCCTCACGAACGAAAAGCGCTACCAGGTGCCGTCAACCGTCGTTTGCAGCACGTTCCCGTCCGCGGTGATTGCCCAGATGGCCGACGGAGGTCATCCGATGGCCGCCGAACTGGCGAAACTCCCCGTGACGTACGTCGACCTCCCGACGGGCCATTGGCCGATGTGGTCGCGCCCCGAAGACGTCGCCCAGGTGATCCTCGAGGCCGCCGCTTCCTGATCGACAAAGCAGTGATGCCGGATCGGATTCCGACCCGGCATCACTGACCGACTGCTACTTGCTCACCTTCTACTAGCTCACGGAAGCAGCTTTCTTCCGTGGCGCCGCCTTCTTTGCGGCAACTGCCTTCGTTGCACGCTTCTTGGTGATCGGCTTGGCCTTGACGGGCGCGTGCTGTGCGGTGAGAACCTCACTGAGGAACTTGCCCGTGTAGCTCTCGGGGACCGCGGCAACGTCCTCCGGGGTACCTTGCGCCACAACGGTTCCGCCGCCGGATCCACCTTCGGGCCCCATGTCGACGACCCAGTCCGACGTCTTGATCACGTCGAGGTTGTGCTCGATCACGATCACGCTGTTGCCCTTGTCCACCAGACCGTTGATCACGATCAGGAGCTTTCGGATGTCCTCGAAATGCAGACCCGTGGTGGGCTCGTCGAGGATGTACACCGTGCGACCGGTGGACCGCTTCTGCAACTCGGCGGCCAGCTTGACGCGCTGCGCCTCACCACCGGACAGGGTCGGAGCCGGCTGACCCAGTCGGACATAGCCCAGTCCGACGTCGACCAGCGTCTTGAGGTACCGGTGAATAGACGTCACCGGCTGGAAGAACTCGGCTGCTTCCTCGATGGGCATGTCGAGTACCTCGGCGATCGACTTGCCCTTGTAGTGGACCTCGAGCGTTTCGCGGTTGTACCGAGCGCCGTGGCATACCTCGCAGGGCACGTACACGTCCGGCAGGAAGTTCATCTCGATCTTCAAGGTTCCGTCGCCGGAGCACGCCTCGCAGCGTCCCCCCTTGACATTGAACGAGAATCGGCCGGGCTGGTAACCGCGGACTTTCGCTTCCGTGGTGGCCGCGAACAGGGTTCGGATCTTGTCGAACACACCGGTGTACGTCGCCGCATTCGATCGCGGAGTCCGGCCGATCGGAGACTGATCGACCTGCACGAGCTTGTCCAGCTGATCGAGACCGTTGATTCGTGTGTGACGGCCAGGCACCTGGCGTGCGCCGTTGAGCTTGTTCGCCATGACCGTCGCGAGAATGTCGTTGACCAACGTCGACTTGCCCGAACCGGAGACGCCGGTGACAGCGGTGAGAACACCCAGCGGGAAACTCACGTCGATGCCGTCGAGATTGTGCTCGCGAGCTCCGACGACCGTGACCTGGCGTTTGCGATCCACCGGCCGACGAATGGCCGGAACCTCGATGAAGCTGCGACCCGACAGGTAGGCCCCGGTCAAAGACTCTTCACACGTCAGCAGTTCTTCGTACGGTCCGCTGTGGACGACCTTGCCGCCGTGCTCGCCGGCGTACGGTCCGATGTCGACCACCCAGTCGGATGTACGGATCGTGTCTTCGTCGTGTTCGACGACGATCAGCGTGTTGCCGAGGTCGCGCAGGCGCGTCAGGGTTTCGATCAGTCGCCGGTTGTCACGCTGGTGCAGGCCGATGGACGGCTCGTCGAGCACGTACAACACACCGACGAGTCCGGATCCGATCTGCGTTGCCAAGCGAATTCGCTGGGCTTCGCCACCGGACAACGTGCCCGCGGCTCGCGAGAGGGAAAGGTATTCCAGGCCGACGTCGAGCAGGAAGCCGAGGCGCGCCTGAACTTCCTTGAGGACCTGACCCGCGATTGCCTCTTCACGCGAACCGAGAGTGAGGCTGTTCAGGAAATCCGCGCAATCGGAGATCGACAGTTCACAGACCTCGGCGATGGACTTACTGCCGAAGTCTCCCGCCGCGATAGTCACCGACAGGATTTCGGGGCGCAGGCGAGCACCACCACACGCCGGGCACGGGGTGTCGCGCATGTACCCGTCGTAGCGTTCCTTCATCTGATCGGATTCGGTCTGTTCGAGCCGGCGGTGCAAGAACGGCATCACACCTTCGAACTCCGCGTAGTAAGAACGGGTACGGCCGTACCGATTCTTGTACCGGACGTGCACCTGCTCTTCGCTGCCTTCGAGGATTGCTTTGCGGGCCTTCGCCGGCAACTTGTTCCACGGCGTCTTCATGTCGAAACCGAGAATGTCGCCGAGGCCGGACAGCAGGCGTCCGAAGTACTCGGAACTCTGGCCCATCGACCACGGCGCGATTGCACCGTCTTCGAGACTCAGGTCAGGATCGGGAACCACCAGATCCGGGTCGACCTCCTTGCGGATACCGAGGCCGGTGCATTCCGGGCAGGCGCCGTAGGGCGAGTTGAAGGAGAACGAGCGCGGTTCGAGATCGTCGATCGCGAGTGCGTGGCCATTCGGGCAGGCCAGTTTCTCGGAGAAACGACGCTCGCGATCAGGTGCATTTTCCTCGCGGTCGACGAAGTCGAGGACCACGATGCCTTCGGCCAATCGAAGTGCGGTCTCGACCGAGTCGGTCAGGCGCTGCTTCGAGCTCGCCTTGACCTGCAATCGGTCGACCACTACTTCGATGTCGTGCTTTTCCTGTTTCTTGAGCTTCGGCGGATCTGCGAGTGAATGGACGACTCCGTCGACGCGCACGCGCGAGTAGCCCTGGGTGTTGAGCTGATCGAAGAGATCGACGAACTCGCCTTTACGGGTACGGACTACCGGTGCGAGGACCTGGAACTTGATGCCCTCTTCCATCTCGAGCACCTGGTCGACGATCTGCTGCGGGGTCTGACGTGCGATCTTCTCACCACAGACCGGGCAGTGCGCAGAACCTGCGCGGGCATAAAGGAGCCGGAGGTAGTCATAGACCTCGGTGATCGTGCCCACCGTCGAACGGGGGTTGCGGTTGGTCGACTTCTGGTCGATGGACACCGCCGGCGACAAACCCTCGATGAAATCGACATCGGGCTTGTCCATCTGACCGAGGAACTGACGCGCGTATGCCGAGAGTGACTCGACGTAGCGACGCTGACCTTCGGCAAAGATCGTGTCGAACGCGAGGCTGGACTTGCCGGAGCCGGACAACCCGGTGAAGACGATCAGGCTGTCTCGCGGGAGGTCGAGATCGACTCCTCGCAGATTGTGCTCACGCGCACCCCGCACGATCAGGCGATCCGCCACACCAATTCCCTTCATTGTCAATCGTCCGGGGCCGTCCCCCCGGAGAAGTCTCGAGTGGCCTCGCAAACGCGAGTCCTCGAGCGATCGTCATCGTAGGCCGAGCCACCGACACGTTTTTCTCACCAGGCGAGCCCATCGCTCTACCTGCCCCTATTCGAAGGTAGCCTGCGTTTCATGACGAATCAGCCCATCGTGATCGACGACTCCTACACCGGTCAGGTCTCCCCCGATTCTGCCCCTCAGCGGCGCACAGTCGACGGCGCCGTCATCACGAAGATGTCGGTCGGCCCCATGGACAACAACACTTACCTCGTCGTCTGTTCCGCGACCGGGAAATCTCTCCTGATCGATGCGGCCAACGAGGCCGAGAAGATCATTGCGCTCATCGAACAGGAAGCACCTGTTTTCGATTCCATCGTCACCACCCACCAACACGGTGATCACTGGTTGGCTCTGCAGGACGTCCACGCTGCCACCAAGGTGCCGACCGCGGCTCATCCTCTCGACGCGGAGGTCCTTCCCGTCACCCCGGACGTACTCCTCGAAGACGGCGACAAGGTGACAGTTGGCAATCTGAGCCTCGACGTCATTCACCTGTCCGGCCACACGCCCGGTTCCATTGCGTTGGCTCTGACCGAACCGAATGGGCAGGTTCACCTCTTCACCGGCGACTCACTCTTCCCCGGAGGCGTCGGAAAGACCGCCGACCCCGAGAAGTTCACTTCCCTGCTCGACGACGTGGAAAACAAGTTGTTCGGAAGGTACGACGACGCGACTGTCGTCTACCCCGGGCACGGCAAGGACACGACGCTGGGTACCGAGCGCCCGCACCTGGCGGAATGGCGCGAGCGCGGTTGGTGACGTTTCACCTGTTCCGTACTGGACCCCGCTAACCGACTTCCTGACTATCGACCTGTTCACCGTCGACGCGAAGTCGCGGAAGCCAGGTCGACAGAGTCCGGCCGAGTCCTTCGACCATCCGTTCCCCGAACACACACAGCGTGCGTTCCCACGGATGGCCGAAGGTCCCCTCCGTGAAGTCGTCACGACTGAATATGTAGTAGTCGCCGTTCGGATAGATCGGGACACGCCACTCCGCCAACTCTTTCGCGGCAGCATGCGCCTCCGCGTCGAAGGTGTAGCCCGGATGCTGCCAATCCAGAACGACAAAGTTGGGATCGTCGTTCCAATCGGTGACAAAACAGCGCAACGCTTCGGCGTTGATCGCATCCACGCGAGCGGCCCACGCCCCTGGAGTCGCAGCTGGCGCCGCACCCAAATCGAAGACCACGGACGGGATGGGCTCGGCGATGGCGGGCCAAGATCGTGCGTCGATGCCGGGAGTGAACCCAAAGCGCACACGAAAGATCGCCCAGTTTCTCTCGTTCTCCTCATCCGACAGCTGTCCCCAGCCGGCAGGAAGGGTCGAGCCGAAGTTCTGAGTCATCTTGGTGGTCACAACACCATCGTGCTCGAACGGTGCGCATTGTGTGACACCTTCGAACACGCCGTATGCGGATACGCGGTAACGGATACTCCAGAACGGTGTGTCCGGATCGGTGGAGAAGTCATCGACGCAGTACAGCGCGCTTCGGCGACCAGGAATCCGTCAACCGGGTCAGGCGTCGCGGGATCGCCGAACCGGACCAATTCCTTGTGAGATCGCTAGGGTGGAAAACGAACCTACATCGGGAGGCTTGAAACATGCTGGTACGTCGAATTGCTCGTCCACTGCTTTCCACGATCTTCATCGCCGGGGGAATCGATGCTTTGCGCAACCCCGCTCAGCGAGCAGCCAAAGCGTCACCGCTGATCGACAAATCCGTCGAGACGCTGCCAGGAGCAGTGACGCAGAAGGTGCCTGCTGATCCGGAAACACTCGTCAAGATCAACGCCGCCGTCCAGATCGGTGGCGGTGCCCTGCTGGCCACCGGCAAGGCACCGCGTCTCGCGTCGTTGGTCCTCGCGGGGAGCCTGGTACCGACCACGCTTGCCGGTCACGACTTCTGGAACGAAACCGATCCGTCACTGCGGGCGATGCAGCGGACCAACTTCATCAAGAACGTCAGCCTGCTCGGCGGACTGATGATCGCGTCCGTCGACACCGAGGGCAAGCCGTCGCTCGGCTGGCGTGGCCGCCGCGCCGCGAAGAAGGCCCAGGCGTCTATAGCCGCGGCACTTCCGTTGGTCGCATCGCAGACCGATCACACGAGCGATCGCGTCGAACACGCTCTGTCGGTGGCTTCCGAACGCGGTTCCGAACTTACCGAAACCGCGAAGGCACACGGCACGGATTGGCTCGAACTTGCCAAGGAGCGCAGCTCCGAGTTCGCGGAGATCGCGAGCAAGCGTGCCGCGGAATTCGGAGAGGTCGCCAAAGAACGCGGCCCGGACATCCTCGAAGTCGCGCAGAAGCGCGGCTCCGAACTGGCCGAGACCGCACGCGAGCGCAGCGCCGAACTGGCAGAGCTGGCGAGCAAGCGCAGCTCCGAGTTCGCCGAACTCGCGCTCGAAAAGAGCAACGAGTGGGTCGAAACGGCGTCGGAGCAGACCGAGGTGCTGGGTAAGCGTGCCCGAAAGCGCGCCGAGAAGGCGCTCGAAAAGGCTCGCGCCAAGAAGGACGAATTGACGCACTGAGTGCACCGAAAAACACGGTCAGGCCACCTTCGGGTGGCCTGACCTGTATCTATGCGGCAGTTCATCTGGGGGAACTAGACTGTCTTGGCGCTTTTGCAGCGCGTGAATTTCTCATCAAGCCTAGGAGATCCTTTGCCCGACGCGGACCCGTCACTGAACGAGCAAGAGCTCGAGCAGCAGTACGTGACGATGTTGTACTCCCGTCTCGACGATCTTCGAAAGTATGCCCAAACTCGCTTGAGCACGGTCCTCCTCGAGACCGGCGGAACCCCGCAAGCACGCAGTGAACGCGAATCCTTCAATGCCATGTACACCGAGGATCTCGCCAAGTACGACGCAGCCGAGAACGGAATGTGTTTCGGACGCATCGACTTCGACGACGAGCGACGCTACGTCGGCCGACTCGGAATTCTGGACACCGACAATGACTACGAAACGCTACTGCTCGACTGGCGAGCTCCGATGGCACGACCGTTCTATCTGGCGACGCCCGCGGCACCTGAGGGCGTCAAGCGACGACGCCATATCCGCAGTCGGAGCCGAACAGTCACCGGAATCAACGACGAATACCTGGACCTCGACGCTGCCCGAGCCGCCGGCGTGGTGACCGAAGCCGGCGGCGTCGCCGGTGAGAGCGCACTCCTGGACGCGCTGAACGCAGCGCGTACGGGTCAGATGAACGACATCGTCGAGACCATTCAGAGTGAGCAGGATGCCATCATCCGCTCCGAGCACAAAAGCGTTCTGGTGGTCCAGGGCGGTCCGGGTACCGGCAAAACCGCAGTCGCCCTTCACCGTGCCGCGTTCCTGCTCTACACCTACCGCCAGCAACTGGCCAAGGCCGGTGTTCTCATCATCGGGCCGAACGCGACGTTCCTCGACTACATCAGCCAGGTCCTTCCTTCACTCGGTGAGACCGGAGTTCTGCTCTCGACGATCGGGGACCTGTACCCCGGAGTGCGTGCGACTCGTACGGATTCCCTCGCCGCCGGTGAGATCAAGGGTTCCCTCGCGATCCTCGACGTACTCAAGAACGCCGTCCGGGATCGGCAGGAAGTCCCGTCGAAGCCGATCACCCTTCGATTCGACACGTACGACTTGAAGCTGGATCGCAAGACTGTCACGAAGGCTCGCGGACGTGCTCGGTCGTCGCGTCGCCCACACAACCTGGCGCGCCCGATCTTCGTGGCAGCAGTCATCGAGGCGTTGGCACTGCAGATGGCCGAACTCATCGGCGGCAACCTCGTCGACGGCGGCTCACTCCTCAGTCGGGACGACATCGCCGACATTCGCGACGAGATGCGTGAGGACGCGGACATCATGTCCGCCATCGGAAAGCTGTGGCCTGAATTGTCGCCGCAGCAAATCCTCGCGGAACTGTGGACCTCTCCGGCAAGGTTGGCCAAGGCAGCGCCGCAACTCGACGACGCCCAACGCGACGAGCTTCTGCAGAGCGTCGGACCGGGTTTCAGTGCGGCAGACGCTCCCCTCCTCGATGAACTGGCCGAGATCCTCGGAGTCGACGATGCCGCGGAACGCGAACGCGCACAACGTGAATGGCGCGCGCAGATCGCCGACGCCCAGGGCGCCCTCGACATCCTCACCGGCTCTGCACCACAGGATCTCGAAGACGAGATGGACCCCGAGATCTTGATGGCGTACGACTTGATCGACGCCAGCCAACTCGCCCAGCGCCACGATCAGGGCCAGCGCCAGACCACGGCAGAACGCGCTGCCGGCGACCGAACCTGGACCTACGGTCACGTGATCGTCGACGAAGCCCAAGAGCTCTCCGAAATGGCGTGGCGAATGCTGATGCGGCGCATACCGAATCGCTGGATGACGTTGGTCGGCGATACAGCTCAGACCGGTGATCCCGCGGGAACCTCGTCCTGGCAGAAGATTCTCGAGCCTTACGTCGCCAAGCGCTGGAAGCTCACCGAACTGACCGTCAACTACCGAACTCCCTCGGAGATCATGGATGTCGCGCACCGTGTGCTCGAAGAGATCGACCCGGAGCAATCCGTGCCCCGGTCGGTACGCGACAGCGGATTCGCGCCGTGGGCACTCAAGACCACGACCGAAGAATTGGAATCGACCGTGCGCCGTTGCATCGAGTCCGAGTCGCATCCCGGTATCACCGCAGTGATCGCCGGTTCCGAGGTCGTTGCCGATCTGGCGGGCATTGCGAGTGAGACCGTAAGTGTCCTGTCGGTCAAGGACGTCAAGGGACTCGAGTTCGACACCGTGTTGATCGTCGAACCTGCCGACATTCTCGACGAGTCACCACGCGGAATGAACGACCTCTACGTCGCGTTGACCCGCGCTACCCAGAGGCTCGGCATCATTCACGTCGAGTCGCTCCCCGCGGTTCTCGACGGCGTCGCGGCAGCAGAGTTGGCCTTCGATTCGTGAGCCTCACGGAGTAGGTTCGTGCGTGACACCACGAATCGTGGTGTCACCCCAATTTGTGTCGACGACTGAAGGAATGACCCCTCGTGCTTGGCCTGCCCGCAAGTTCCGCCGCACCCTTCCACAAGATCGCTCGCGTGGTGATCGGTGTTGGGATGCTTGCGGCGGTGACAGCCGGTTGTTCAGAGGATGATTCGAGTTCAACGGCTGCTGCAGGCAGCGACGACATCGCTGCTGTTGCTGCCGCACCGACCGAAAAACCGGTAGACGATGCACAACGGCTGCGGGCGGCGCTTGCATCTACCGGGGTCAAGCCAGCCTTTTCCGACGACATGTTGCAGGCGCTCGGTGACGGCGTCTGCCAGCAACTCGCGGCCGGCACGGATCGAGAGATGATCATCGCGAATCTGCGGACGGTATCGCTGAACGGCGCGAGCGAACCGATGGTCACCACCGGAAACGACTCGGCCGCATCGACAACGCCCCCCAGCGCCGATCAGCTGGCTGAAGTGTTCGTCGATGCGGCCGAGGCCGACTACTGCCGCTAGGTCAGCGAACGGTGTGCACGATCAGGACATCGGATGTCGCCTTGCGCGCCGCATCGGAAGGCACCGATCCGAGCAGACGCCCGGTCAGTGTGTTCAATCCGCGATTTCCGACGACCAGCAAGTCACCCTTGACCTCGTCGAGCAAAGCGAGAAGCGATTCGACGGGAGCGCCGACGATAGCGCGCTCGACAACATCCTTTGCACCCTGGGCATGTGCGCGCTCACGAGCGGTGCGAAGGATCTCGTAGGTCGGAGCGGAACCGGTGACCTGGTAGGCCTCGTTACCCAACGCATCAGCGGCAGCGCTCACGTCCTTGGGATCAGCCGGGTAGTACGCACACGCGATGACGAGCTGAGCGTCCGAGCCACTGGCAATGGCGGCAGCTCTGTCGACTGCCTTCAGTGACGACTCGGAGCCATCGGTTCCTACGACAACGGTCCGGTAGGCACTCATTCATTCCTCCATGGTTACGGGACGGACGGTACGGCCGGCACCGGGCGCAACGCTGTTGCGCCCGCTCGACAACCGCTGCGCTGACATTAGCGGGATTGTGCCGCGGATAGTGTTATTTGCAGTACACGCCACAAGCCCACAATGAATGTGATTCTTCGTCACAGACACATTTGTGCGGCGGTGACCACTCAGCGAAGTTTGCCGAAGCGGGGCCCGAACAGCGCCGCCGGAAAAACTTCCTGCTCGACCAGGGCGGTACGCCACGGCGTCGCCAATTCCAGCAACCGCTTGGCACCCTCCTCACCCAGCGCATCCCACGGAGCCAAAGCGAGGTCGTCAGTCAGGTCTTCGACGACGTCACGCAGTTCCTGCCCGTCCTCGGTCAGTGCACCGGACGAACGATCCAGCAGTTCGCGGTCCTTCAAACTCTCGACGGCCTCGTCCCACTGTTCCTGCGACCATCCGCGGCGAGTCTGCGCGAACTTACGCTGAAACCCGATTCCCGTCGCGGTGTGCGTGATCAACGCGTCCAGGCCGTTCAATCCCGCGGTCTGAAGAGCCGCAATGTGGCCGTCGCCGCGATACTCACGCAGCAGTGTCAGCGCGTGCCAGAAACGCAGGTGCGGTTCGGTCGGCCAGTCGAGCGACGCCCAACCTGCGTACAGGGGGCGGCCGTCCACTCCGGGGATGTTCTGAGCCGCGATCGACACGAGTTCGGCGGCCTCGGCCATGTCTGCCGATCCTGTCACGTCCGCACCGAACAGGCGGACGTACGCCGCGTCGATTGCCCGATACCGCGCGGCGACAACTTCTGTGGGCCTTGCCAATTCCCAGGCACGTGGGATGACGCTGGCGATCAGTTCGGGATTGAAGTTGAAGAAGGTGGCCGTGACGACAGTCGCCGGTGGAGCGCCGAGCGGTGCTGATCGCCCTGCGAAGTACACCATCCGGCCGGGCTCCAACCCGACGCCGACAAGCTCCTTCTCCGTCTCCGGGACGAAGTACGCCAACGAGTGGAGAAGTTCGAGAGTCCGCGCGGTCTTGCCTGCAGTCTGTGCATCCATACCTGAAACCGTAGCGGTCGAGAGCACGAACCCACGCGAGGCGACCTACTTGAGACCCGCGGCGTCCATCCCTCGGAGCTCCTTCTTCAAATCCGAGATTTCGTCTCGCAATCGCCCAGCCAACTCGAACTGAAGATCGCGTGCAGCGTTCATCATCTGATCGGTGAGTTCCTTGACCAGATCTGCCAATTCGGCCCGAGGCATCGATTTGGTGTCGCGCCCCTCGTACACACCCGCACTGACCGCACGACCGGCCTCACCCTGCGCACGCCGACCACGCGTCGCATTGCGACCCGAACCACCGACGTCCACGGACGCCGCAGTGTCCTCTGCCTCCTCGTACACCTGATCGAGAATGTCCGCGATCTTCTTGCGTAGAGGTTGTGGGTCGACGCCCATCTTCTCGTTGTAGGCGACCTGCTTCTCGCGCCGCCGCTCGGTTTCCTCGATGGCCTGCGCCATGGATGCGGTGATCTTGTCCGCATACATGTGCACTTGACCGGAAACATTTCGAGCCGCTCGACCGATCGTCTGAATGAGGCTGGTGGAGCTACGGAGGAAGCCTTCCTTGTCGGCATCGAGGATCGCGACCAGCGACACCTCGGGGAGGTCGAGTCCCTCACGCAGGAGGTTGATGCCGACCAACACGTCGTACTCGCCCAGGCGGAGCTGCCGGAGCAGCTCGACTCGCCGGAGCGTATCGATATCCGAGTGCAGATACCGGACGCGAATTCCGAGTTCGAGAAGGTAGTCGGTCAGGTCTTCCGACATCTTCTTGGTCAACGTCGTGACCAGCACACGCTCGTCACGTTCGGCACGCTCACGGATCTCGTGAACGAGATCGTCGATCTGCCCCTTGGTGGGTTTGACGATGACCTCGGGATCGATCAATCCGGTCGGGCGAATCACCTGCTCGACGAACTCACCGCCGGACTGACCCAACTCGTACTTACCGGGCGTCGCCGACAGGTAGACGGTCTGACCGATCCGCTTACTGAATTCTTCCCAAGTCAGAGGGCGGTTATCGGTTGCCGACGGTAGCCGGAATCCGAATTCGACCAGGTTGCGCTTGCGCGACATATCGCCCTCGTACATGGCGCCGATCTGCGGAACGGTCACATGTGACTCGTCGATGACCAGCAGGAAATCTTCGGGGAAATAGTCGATCAAAGTTGCGGGGGCAGTTCCGGGGCCACGGCCGTCGATGTGGCGCGAGTAGTTCTCGATGCCGGAGCAGAATCCGACCTGCTTGATCATCTCTAGGTCGTACTGCGTTCGCATGCGCAGACGCTGAGCTTCGAGAAGCTTGCCCTTGCCCTCGAGTTCCGCGAGCCGCTCTTCCAGTTCCGCCTCGATGTCCTTGGCTGCACGCTCCATGCGTTCAGGACCGGCGACGTAGTGCGTCGCCGGGAAGATGCGAACCGTGTCGACCTGGCGAACGATGTCCCCGGTCAGTGGATGTAGGTAGTACAGCGCCTCGATCTCGTCACCGAAGAATTCGATGCGGACCGCCAGCTCTTCGTAGGAAGGAATGATCTCGACCGTGTCGCCGCGCACGCGGAACGAACCTCGCGTGAACGCCATGTCGTTGCGGTTGTACTGAACGTCGACGAGCAGACGGAGGAACGCGTCGCGCGGTACCTCGACACCGACGTCGAGCTGAATCGAGCGATCGAGATACGACTGCGGTGTACCGAGGCCGTAGATGCACGACACCGAGGCCACCACGACCACATCCCGTCGTGACAGAAGGCTGGACGTTGCCGAGTGGCGAAGCCGCTCGACGTCGTCATTGACCGACGAATCCTTCTCGATGTAAGTGTCCGTCTGGGCGATGTACGCCTCGGGTTGGTAGTAGTCGTAGTACGAGACGAAGTACTCGACCGCGTTGTTGGGAAGCATTTCCCGAAGCTCGTTCGCGAGCTGAGCCGCCAAGGTCTTGTTCGGAGCCATCACCAAAGCCGGGCGCTGCAGCTTTTCGATCAACCACGCTGTTGTCGCGGACTTACCGGTACCGGTCGCACCGAGGAGGACAACGTCCTTCTCTCCCTCATTGATCCGTTTTTCAAGCTCGGCGATAGCTGCCGGCTGATCGCCTGCCGGTTCGTACGGGCTGACGACCTCGAAGCGCGCGTCTGAGCGCTCGATGTCACCAACCGGCCGAAACTCGGAATGCGCGACCACGGGATGTTCGGAAGCAAACGCCATGAAACCAGGGTAGGCGCACCCACCGACACAATGCCTGCTCGTCCGCGTTCAGCCGAAAATGCAGTTCGGCGGTAGGTTCTTCGACCATGAGCGAGGAACGTCCCCACATTCACCGGCCGAAGGTCGAAACCTTCGACATCGCAGCTCGCACCAACGTCGATCCCAAGGGTTTCGTTCGCCCGGTCGAGCACTACCGCGAAGAACCGTGGGGGCTGTACATGGCGCGCCACGCCGACCATCCCCGGTTTCACTACCTGGAGTCCTGGATCATTCCCGAACTCGGAATTCGAGCATCGATTTTCCACTTCACACCAGAGCATGTCCGCGACTGGGATTTCTATGTCGACATCGGCGACTTCACCCGCGGTGAGCAGGTCTGGACATCCGAGGACCACTACCTCGACCTGATCGTGCAGACCGGACGCAGCATCGAATTGCTCGACGTCGACGAATTGCTCGAGGCGAACACCGCCGGGATTCTCGACCCGAAGACGTCAGAGCGCGCGATGCTGAACGCGGCCCGCGCTATCGACGGCATCGCCGCCCACGGTCACGATCTCGAAGCCTGGCTCACCTCGGTGGGCATGCCGGTCACGTGGCGCTGAGCAGTTAGAGGGACCAGCCTGATTTCTCGGCCCACTCCCACGCCCGGTGGAAAGCGGCGTCGAACCACGGCGTCTTGACGCCCAGGTAGGCGTCGATCGCAGCGGCGTAGTCGTCGATGCCTGCGGCACTCTCGGCTGCCTTGACCTTGAGTTCGGCATACTCGGCACGCGCCGACGCATCGGCGCGAAGCCAGTCGCGGAAGAGGATCGCGAACTGCTGACCGGGCCAACCGTCCACCCGAATGTGAATATTCGCGCGGCGCCCTGGATCGGCACTGCCGTGAATCCGCTTTGCCCACACCGCCGGATCGGTTTCACCACCGAGGTACGACGGTTTCGGGTCGTCGGCGGCGATGTGCTCGATCCGGGGGAACCCGGCAGCGGCCAGATCTTCCGCGAGGTCGTCGGCAACGCCGAGGTGCTCGACAGTGATCTGAATGTCGATCACGTCCTTGGCATCGAGACCAGGCACCGCGGTCGATCCGATGTGATCGATACGGCGCGCGCGGTCGCCGGACGCCAGCGACAACCGGCCGATGATCCGTTCGGCCTGTGCCGGCCACGACGGGTCAGCTGGAGCCAGCTCCGGCAGTGCACGTACTACCGTGCGCTCGCGGAGGTTCTTCTCGAAAGGTACAAGTCGATTCGCCCACAGGTCGCGGACCACGTCGTCGAGTGAACCCGGCTCTCCGCTGTTGTCGAGCCACACGTCGGCAACCGCACGACGCTGATCGTCATGTGCCTGCGCTGCGATGCGCGCACGAGCGTCGGATTCCGGCATGCCGCGTGAGCCCACCAAGCGTCGAACTCGTTCCTCCTCGTCGACGTAGACGATGACGACCAGGTTGAACGCCGGCGCCATCGAACCCTCGACCAACAGCGGAATGTCTTGAACGAGCACTGCATCCGACGGTGCAGACGAGATCTGCTCCATCGTCCGCGCACCGATAAGTGGGTGAAGGATGCCATTGAGAGTTCCGCGTGACGTGTCGTCGGCAAACGCCAACGAGGCCAGCGCGGGGCGGTTGAGGCTGCCGTCCTCCGACAGAATCCCGTCGCCGAATGCATCGACCAGAGCGGCAAGGCCAGGAGTACCGGGCTCGACCACTTCTCGGGCGATCAGGTCGGCATCGACGATGACGGCTCCCAGTTCGCTGAGGATTTTCGACACTGTCGACTTACCGGCTCCGATGCCTCCAGTGAGGCCTACTCTCAACACACTCGACAGTCTCTCATCTCCGCGCCCGAGAGATTGAGACACGCCTACCGATCGAACACGCCGAGGCGTTCGAGGCTCAAATACCACAATTTCGGTGACCGTGCGGTTATGTTCTAGCGAACGCACCTGTACCTGCACCTTCTCGAGAAAGTGGACGCCATGCGAGCAGATCGCGACCATCACGGTCAGCACCGCCTCGGAATGCCGAACGGCGTGCACTGCATAGAGTTTCCCGAAGTTGCTTTTGCCCTGGCAGAGCACCGTCGTACGTGGTTCACGATGCTCGTGAGCCAAGGCCGACACAGCTTCGCATCGATGCGTAAGCGCACAGCCGAAGCGACCGCCACCTACTGGGTGCCTGCTCCCGCAAACTGAGTTTTTTCACGAAGTACAAAATGACCGGCAACCCTACGGTGCCGGTCATTTCTGTGTTCACTCACTGAGTTCTTCGCGCGCCAGTGGTACCTGACCGAGAAAAGAACCCCGCCCCTGCAAGTGCAGGGGCGGGGTTCTTCAAAGATCTCGCTTGATCAGATCAAGCGGTAATCCTTATGCGTTGCCCGACAGCTTCTCGCGAAGTGCGGCGAGCTGCGCATCGCTGGCAAGCGATCCACCAGCGGACTCTGCCGGAGCGGAGCCGGCAGCAGCCGGAGCCTCAGCATCGTCTGCAGCAGCCGTCTCCGAGGAGTAGCCGGCAGCAGCGGTGGCAGCCTCAGCGGCCTCGTCTGCAGCGGTCTTCTCCATCTGAGTGGTGTGCATCTTGTGACGACGCTCAGCCTCGGCGTAGCGGTTCTCCCACTCTTCGCGCTGCTTGTCGAAGCCCTCGAGCCATTCGTTGGTCTCGGGATCGAAGCCCTCGGGGAAGATGTAGTTGCCCTGCTCGTCGTACGAGTCGGCCATGCCGTACTTGGACGGATCGAACTCGGCGTTGTAATCCTCGTTGGCCTGCTTCAGCGACAGCGAGATACGACGACGCTCGAGGTCGATGTCGATGACCTTGACGAGTGCATCGTCGCCGACGCCGACAACCTGGTCCGGAACCTCGACGTGGCGCTCAGCGAGCTCCGAGATGTGAACGAGGCCTTCGATTCCCTCTTCGACGCGCACGAATGCACCGAACGGAACCAGCTTCGTGACCTTGCCGGGCACGATCTGGCCGATGGCGTGCGTGCGGGCGAACTGACGCCACGGATCTTCCTGCGTTGCCTTGAGCGACAGGGAGACGCGCTCGCGGTCCAGGTCGACGTCGAGAACCTCGACGGTGACCTCGGTGCCGACCTCGACAACCTCGGACGGGTGATCGATGTGCTTCCAAGACAGCTCGGAAACGTGAACCAGACCGTCTACGCCGCCCAGGTCCACGAATGCACCGAAGTTGACGATGGAGGACACGACGCCCTTGCGGACCTGGCCCTTCTGGAGCTGGTGCAGGAATTCGCTGCGAACCTCGGACTGAGTCTGCTCGAGCCATGCGCGGCGCGACAGGACCACGTTGTTGCGGTTCTTGTCGAGCTCGATGATCTTGGCCTCGATCTCCTTGCCGACGTACGGCTGGAGGTCGCGGACGCGACGCATTTCGACGAGCGAAGCGGGGAGGAAGCCACGAAGACCGATGTCAAGGATGAGGCCGCCCTTGACGACCTCGATGACGGTGCCCTTGACGGCCTCGTCCTTCTCCTTGAGCTCCTCGATGGTGCCCCAGGCACGCTCGTACTGAGCGCGCTTCTTCGACAGGATCAGTCGACCTTCTTTGTCCTCCTTGGTGAGGACGAGAGCCTCGACCGCATCTCCCACGGAGACGACCTCGTTGGGGTCGACGTCGTGCTTGATGGAGAGCTCACGAGAAGGGATGACACCTTCGGTCTTGTAACCGATGTCGAGCAGAACCTCGTCGCGGTCGACCTTGACGATGGTTCCTTCGACGATGTCACCATCGTTGAAGTACTTGATCGTGGCATCGATGGCGGCGAGGAAGTCCTCGGCGGAGCCAATGTCGTTAATGGCAACCTGCGGCGAGGTGACGGTTGTGGAGGGCATATGTTGAATTGCTCCGGACGAGTTGTGGTCGGTTGATGGATTTTGTCGGACGAGATGCGCAACTGTGGCGTACAAATGTTGGAAGTACTTTTGTGAAGTACTAGATCGAAGTACCCAGCTGCATCAATAACGAACAACCGAATACCGGATCACATCCCACACCACGGAAGCGCACCGCGAGCTCCCTCGGTCCAACTGATTCCGAGACCTTGGTAAAGATCCCGTATAGACAATCAGTCGGATGACAGACACTCGCGTGAGTAAGACTACGCGTCGGCTATCTTGCCGGGCAAACCCGGGTACCCTGCGCCCGCATCGCCCGTTCTACTGTGTTGTTCATGTCTGACGAGCGCCATGCCGCCGCCAATTCCATTCTCGGCACCAGCGGTGTCGGCCGGGTCCGTGTCGATTCCAGTGCCAGCGACCGTGCCAGCCGTGCGTGGTGGGACGCCGACGCCGACGATTACCACCGAACCCACGGCGAGTTTCTGGGCGTGAACAGCGCGGAAGGTGAATTCGTCTGGTGCCCCGAAGGGCTGCACGAGGGCGATCACCACTTACTCGGCGACATAGTCGACAAAGACATATTGGAAGTGGGTTGCGGCTCGGCGCCGTGTGCCCGATGGCTCGCCGGACACGGTGCTCGGGCCGTCGGTCTCGACATCTCGATGGGGATGCTCGCCCGCGGGCAGGACGCGATGAATGCCGGCGGACCGGCAGTCCCGTTGATTCAGGCAAGTGCGGAACTCCTGCCATTTGCCGACGAGAGTTTCGACATCGTCTGTTCTGCGTTCGGCGCCGTCCCGTTCGTTGCCGATTCGCAGCGAGTGATGAACGAAGTCGCCCGGGTTCTGCGTCCCGGCGGATCGTGGGTCTTTGCCGTCAACCATCCGATCCGATGGATCTTCCCCGACGATCCCGGGCCGAAGGGCTTGACCGCGACCCTCCCCTACTTCGACCGCACCCCGTATGTCGAGGTCGATGACAACGGAGTCCCCACCTACGTCGAGCATCACCGCACCATCGGCGACCGGGTTCGTGAGATCGTCGCGGCCGGACTTCAGGTGCGCGACATCATCGAGCCCGAATGGCCGGAGTGGTTGGACCGCGAATGGGGACAGTGGAGTCCCCTGCGCGGCCAACTCTTTCCGGGCACTGCAATTTTCAGCGCCGTCAAACCCTGACGGCTACAGCAGCTTCGACAGGAACGCCTTGGTCCGATCGTGCTGCGGATTGGCCAGGAGTTCCCGGGGCTCGCCTGCCTCGACCACAACTCCCCCGTCCATGAACACCAACTGATCTGCGACCTCGCGGGCGAAACCCATCTCGTGGGTGACGACCACCATCGTCATGCCTTCTTTGGCCAATTGCTTCATCACAGTGAGAACTTCACCGACGAGTTCGGGGTCGAGCGCGGACGTCGGCTCGTCGAACAGCATGAGCTTCGGGTCCATCGCGAGAGCGCGGGCGATGGCAACTCTTTGCTGCTGACCACCCGACAACTGGGCCGGGTAGGCGTTGGCTTTGGCGCTCAACCCGACCTGATCGAGGAGGTCCTTCGCTCGTTCGACAGCCTTCTTCTTACTGACGCGCTTCACCTGCGTCGGCGCTTCGATGATGTTCTCGAGAGCGGTGCGGTGCGGGAACAGGTTGAAGTGCTGAAACACCATCCCGATGTCGCGGCGTTGTTTGGCCGCTGCTCGCGGGTGGAGTTCGTACAGTTTGCCGTTCTTCTCCGAGTAACCCACCAGGTCGCCGTCGACGTACAGTCGGCCGGCGTTGACCTGCTCGAGGTGATTGATGCAGCGCAAGAACGTCGACTTGCCCGACCCGGACGGACCGACCAGGCAGAGGACCTGGCCAGGGTCGATTTCGAGCGAAATCCCTTTCAGAACCTCCAGTGCGCCGAAGTTCTTACAAACTCGGTCTGCTTTCACCATGGGTGTCATTTGCGTTCTCCTCCGGGGGTATCCGGAAGCGTTTCCACTACCGTAGCTTTTCCTTGCGCGTCGGCCAGTGCCTGAAGCTGGCGTGTGGTCAGTGCTCGGGTTGCGCCCTTCGAATAGTGACGCTCGACGTAGTACTGCCCGATCATGAGCAGACTCGTGATCGCGAGGTACCACGTTGCCGCCACCATCAACAGGGGAATCGGCTCGAAGTTGGCGCCCGAGATATCGCGCGCTCGACCGTACAACTCGAAGCTGTAAGGGACCGCCGTCACGAGCGAGGTGGTCTTGAGCATGCTGATGACTTCGTTACCGGTCGGCGGAATGATGACGCGCATCGCCTGCGGTAGTACGGTTCGGCGCATCGTCTGACTCCACGTCATACCCAATGCAACAGATGCTTCGGTCTGGCCCTCGTTGACCGAACTCACGCCGGCACGGACGATCTCGGCCATGTATGCAGCCTCGTTCAGTGCCAAACCGATCACCGCAAACAGAAACGCTGCCTGCAAGTCCTGGAGATTGATGTGCGCAAACTGATCTACGAAGGGAATACCGAGATCGATGCTCTTGTAGATCGACGGGAACAGGCCCCAGAAGACCAACTGCACGTAGACAGGGGTTCCTCGAAAGATCCACAGATAGCCCCAGGCCGCGGCGCGAAGCACCGGGTTGGGAGAAAGTCGCATGACTGCCAAAATCACACCGAGGACGATCGCGATCACCATTGCCAGCACCGTCAGCTGGATCGTTGTCCACGCACCAGCGGAGATCCGTTTGTCGAACAGATACTGACCGTAAGTCCCCCATGCAAAGGCTTCGTTGGTCGCCGCGCCGTAAACGAACAGTCCGAAGAGGACCACGACGACGACCGCGGCAATCCAACGACCAGGTCTGCGTAGTGGAATCGCCTTGATCGGCACCGGATCGCCGGTCTCAGTTGTTGTCATGTTCATCAGCTTTCCGCGCCGTTGATCTTGGATACTTCGATGACGCCGGCCTCGACACTCCAGGTCTGCGCGATCTGTTGATAGACGCCGTTGTCGATCAGGTACTGCATTGCCTGCTGCAGGGCGGGCCCAAGGGCGGAACCCTTCACGATCGGCCAGCCGTACGGCGCCGAATCAAACGGTTCTCCCGCAGCTTCCATCCGGCCCTTGCTCCGTTTGATCGCATAGCCGGTCACTGGCGAATCAGCGGACAGCGCGTCGACTCGACCGAGGATGAGCGCGTTGGCCGCGTCGTCCTGGCTGTCGTACTTGATCTTGTCGATCGGGGGCTTGCCCTCGGCCACGCATGCCTCGCTCTTGGCAGGCACCTCGTCGATGTCCTCGGTGGTCGTGGTCTGCACCGCCACCCGAAGCCCGCATGCGTTGTTCGGATCGACTGGCTTGTCCGGCCGTTGCGCCCACTGGATCCCTGCGCTGTAGTACGTGACGAAGTCGACCGTCTTCTCGCGTTCCTTGGAGTCGGTGAACGAAGACATGCCGAGGTCGTAGCTTCCCGACTGGATAGCGGGGATGATCTTGTCGAAGTCGGCTTGGTTGAAGACAGCTTCGACACCGAGCACGGCGGCAACGGCATTCATCAGGTCGACGTCGAAACCGACGATGTTGCCGTCCGCGTCCTTGAATTCGTTTGGCGCGTACGGAATGTTGACGCCGACCTGCAGCTTGCCCGAATCCGTGACCTTGGACGGCAGAAGAGCGGCGATCTCGGGCACCTTCTGGACATCAAGTGGCGGCCCTTCCGGAACGAGACCCTCGTTGTTGGTGACACATCCGCCGCACAGTGCGACGATCAAGCCCACCAACAGGACTCGCACCACGTTGGTGCGGATACGCCCGCCACTGCTCGAGCCATAACCCACGCCACGTGGCCTTGGTGCCCGTGCGTTTTCATCGACCACGACTCTGCTCTCCACTCGTCGATCGCCGCACTTGCAACGTCCATCCGAAATTCAGTCGAACGGTAGGTTACGGCAGGAGTTCCACCGTCGCCGACTTCGCAAGATTCCGGCCTGTCGTACAAGAATCAGCGACGCAGAGTGTGTGCGTACACGACTTCGGAAAATTCGCTGGTCGATGCCAAACCGCCGAGGTCGGCGGTCGCGATACCCGACGCGATGGTCGTACGAACCGCGTCTGAAATGCGGCGTGCCGCCGCAGACAACAACCGATCTCCGCGCGCATCACCGAGCCAGTCGAGCATCATCGCACTCGAGAGGAACAGTGCCGTCGGGTTCGCCCGGTTCTTCCCGGCAATGTCGGGTGCTGCACCGTGCGCAGCCTGAGCCATGACCTGCGTCTCGGAAGCGTTGATCGACGGCGCGGTTCCGAGTGAACCGGACAGCTCGCCCGCCAGATCCGACAAAATGTCGCCGAACATGTTTTCGGTCACCACGACGTCGAAGTCTCCGCCGCGTCGAACGAGGTGCGCCGCCATCGCGTCGACGTGCTCGTCGTCGACGACTACGTGGGGGTACTCCGCGGCGACGGTTCGGCAGGCGTCGCGGAAGAGGCCGGTGGTCAGTGTCAGGACGTTGGCCTTGTGGACGATCGTGACGTGATTGCGCCGACGCGACGCCAACGCGAAGGCAGTGCGTGCGATCCGTTCGCATGCAGCGCGGGTGAACACACCGACGGCCAGGGCGATGTCTGGCGTCGGCATGAATTCGCCGCTGCCGACTGCCATGTTCCGATCCGCGTACAACCCCTCGGTGTTCTCGCGGACGATCACCAGATCCATGTCGGGGACCATCGCCTTGACGCCGGGGAACGCTGCTGCCGGTCGGATGTTCGCGAACAACTCGAACTTTTTCCGGATGACGCCGCCGGGGGTGAGTTGTCCGCGAAACCTCTCGGGATACGACGCGCTGTCATGGGGTCCGAGGATCCAGCCTTGCAGCTGCCCCAACCCATCGATGGTTTCGTCGGGAATTGGCGTGCCGTGAGTGTCGATGGCCGTACTCCCGAGCGGAAGCTCGACCCACTCGACGGGCGGAGCGTGAACCGATGACAGCGCCGCATCCACGATCTGCCGTGTCGCCGGGACGATTTCGTGGCCGATTCCGTCGCCGTGCATGAGTCCCAGCCGCATGGCCGGAGTACCGATTGCGCTCGCACCTGTCATCAGGCAATCATTGCTCACCATGGTCCAGTCGGTGGAATTGCTCCTCGATCCGGTGAGTGAGTCGGCAGTGCGAGCACAATGGCAGCTACTCGCCGACGCCGGATTACCGAGTCAGGCCTCTCATCACAGCCCGTCCAACCGTCCGCACATCACGCTGTTCGTCGCCCGTGAGATCCCCGCGGAGATCGACGAACTGTTGGTGCGGCGCTTCTCGGCCCCGGACTTCGAGGTCCGACTGGGTGGCTACGTCGTGTTCGGCGGCAAGCAGATGGTCTTGGCGCGCTCGGTTGTTCCTTCGCGTGCACTCCTTCACCTGCACCGAGAAATAGGCGAGTCAACGGTTGGCTCGACGGCACTTCCCGCCCACGTCGAGCCCGGCGCGTGGACGCCTCACGTGACGCTCGCCCGACGCGTCGAACCTGCACGTCTGGGTGAAGCCATCGCCCTGCTCGGCACCGACGTGATTCACGGGCGCAGCGGCGGGATCAGGCGCTGGGACGGCGAACAGAAGACGGAATGGTTACTGACACCGCCGGTGTGACAGAGCGGGTTGCACGTCGGGTCACCAGGATTCCCGCGATCACCGCCAGCGCACCAACCGGCTGATTCCAGCCAACGCTTTCGTCCAAGACTATTGCGCCGAGAGCGACGCCCACCACTGGACTGAGATAAGTGACGGTGGACGCCGCAGTCGGCCCCCACCCCTGAACGACGTTGGTGTTCCAGATAAATGCGAGCCCGGTCCCCAGTGCGCCCAGAGCGATCATCGACAGGACAACTGCCGGCGTGAGGTGCATCGGCGTGTTTGCGACGACCGGAGAGGCCAGAACCATCACGAAAGCACCGATACTGATTTGCACAAGCGCGACCGTACGAGTGTCGACGCCGAGAGGAAGCACGAAACGCCTGAGGTAGACAAACGAAATCCCGTACGACGCAGTCGCTCCCAGGCAAGCCACCTGCGCACTGAGGGTTCCGCCGACGCCGAGATTCCACGGCGCCAACACGATCAGCACTCCACCGAATCCGAGAAGCAACCCCAGCGACTTGTATCGCGTCAGCGTCTCCCCCGGCAGAAAGGCAAGGGAGACAGCCATAGTCATCAGTGGCGTGGTGGCGTTGTAGATGCTCGCGAGTCCCGAGGACATGTCCTGCTCCGCCCAACTGAACAGCAGCCACGGAACGATGCATTGCGTCGCTGCGAGAAAAGCCAGGTGCTTCCAAACACGAAATTCCCTCGGTAGGCCGATCCGGCTGACCGCTGACACGAGAACCAGCGCGAGCGCACCGAAGACCAAGCGCCACAGAACTACCTGCGTGAAGGACAGACCTTCGAGCCCGATCTTCATGAAGAGGAAACTGGCTCCCCACACCACCGCAGCTGCGGTGTATTGAAAGGCCAGACTTGCCCTCAAAGGGTGAAGTCTCCGTGCGGACTGACGTCGTGACGAGTGTCGGGCGTTCGGCCGGCAAGAGCTAGTACGTTCAGGACCAGTAGGACCAAGAGGCTGACGACGATGATTGCCATGTGTCCAGCCTGACGGAATGTCCCACGTGGCAGTAGTGGCAGAAAAGCCAGACTTGGACGATTTTCTGCCACTTTCCCGTTTTTCTGTCACACTCGAAAGATGCTCGCGAAAGTGGTGGTCCCACTGATGCCGATGACCGAGGCGTTCGAACTCGGCGTGGCATGTGAAGTCTTCGGCTTCGACCGATCCGACGGCGGCCTCCCCACGTACGACTTCTCGCTGATCGCCGCAGTTCCGGGCCCGATCCGAACGCGGTTCGGTTACAACATCGATGTTCCGTACAACCTCGATTCTCTCGACGACGCCGACCTCATCGTCGTTTCCGCCGGCGGAACCTACGACGCCGGCGACGCGTACATGTGCTCACCGAGTCCCGACTCGAGTGTCGATCCCCTGCTGGTCAAACTCAACGAGGCCGTAGCCCGGGGCGCCAAGGTGGCAAGCCTGTGCACCGGAGCGTTTGTCCTGGGCGCGGCTGGACTACTGGACGGAAGGCGATGCACGACGCATTGGCGGCACGCAGAGAGGCTTGCCCAGACGTATCCGGAAGCCAAGGTCGATCCGGACGTGTTGTACGTGGACGAAGATCCGGTGTTCACCAGCGCAGGCACCGCGGCAGGAATCGATCTGTGCCTGCACATCGTGCGAAAGGAACAGGGTTCTCGTGTCGCCAACGGCATCGCGAGAAGGATGGTGGTGCCACCCCACCGTGACGGTGGGCAGGCCCAGTACGTCGCCACTCCCCTCACCTCGACGCCGAGTGCAACCCTTGCCCCACTCCTCGACTGGATGACGGAGAATCTCGCCCTCGACCTCACTGTCGGAATGGTCGCGGCCCGAGCGAACATGTCCGCTCGCACATTTGCCCGCCGTTTCCAAGCGGAAACGGGAACGACTCCCGCCCGCTGGCTCAGCGATCAGCGAGTACTGGCCGCCCAGCAACTCCTGGAGAATTCGGACCTCTCCGTCGATGTCATCGCGGAACGCGTTGGTTTCGGCGGCGGCGCCGTGCTTCGCCAGCACTTCATCCGGCTTCGCTGCACCACGCCCCAGGCCTACCGCCGGACGTTTCGGGCGACCGAGAACGCAAGCTGAAATCGGCTCAGGGAAGAATCAGCGGTTCCGGGGCGTTGCACACACCAACAGCCCGCACAATGGAAAGGACCCCTGTGGCCACCCAGACACTCACCCAGCAGAACTTCGACGAAACGATCAACGGCAGCGACGTCGTCCTCGTGGACTTCTGGGCCTCCTGGTGCGGCCCGTGCCGCCAGTTCGCGCCGACGTTCGAAGCCTCTTCGGAGAAGCACGCCGACGTCGTTCACGCCAAGGTCGACACCGAGGCCGAGCAGGGAATCGCAGCGGCCGCGAACATCCGCTCCATCCCCACGATCATGGCCTTCCGCGAAGGCGTACTCGTGTTCAACCAGGCCGGCGCTCTTCCCGCCGCTCAACTCGAAGAGCTCGTCACTCAGGTCAAGGCACTCGACATGGACGAGGTCCGCAAGCAGATCGCAGAGCAGACCGCTTCAGCTGAATAGCGAAAAGAGCGCGCTCCGAATCGAATTCGATTCGGAGCGCGCTCTTTTCGTAGCCAGACTGTCTTGACGCCGACTCAGTGAGCCGCGCTGTCCCAGCTTCGACCGGTTCCCACCGAAACATCCAGGGGTACCGACAACTCGATGGCTGTGGCCATCTTGTCCTTGACCAGTGCGGTGACTTCCTCCAACTCGGAGGCGACCACTTCGAGCACCAATTCGTCGTGCACCTGCAACAGCATGCGCGACTTCAATCCGGCTTCGGCGAGAGCCTTCTGAACATTGATCATCGCGACCTTGATGATGTCGGCTGCGGTGCCCTGGATCGGCGCATTCAGGGCAGCACGTTCGGCCACCTCACGACGCTGACGGTTGTCGCTGTTGAGGTCCGGCAGGTAGCGACGACGGCCGTAGAGCGTCGAGGTGTAGCCGTCCTTACGTGCCTGCTCGACCACCGCGTGGAGGTAATCCCGCACGCCGCCGAAACGAGCGAAGTACGCATCCATCTGCTGCTTCGCTTCTTCGGTCGAAATCTTCAGCTGCGACGCCAATCCGTAGGCACTGAGCCCGTAGGCCAGACCGTAGGACATCGCCTTGACCCGGCGACGCAGTTCAGGAGTGACCTCTTCGATCGGAACTCCGAATGCGCGCGAGCCGACAAAGCTGTGCAGGTCCTCACCGGTGTTGAATGCCTCGATCAGTCCCTCGTCGCCTGACACGTGCGCCATGATGCGCATTTCGATCTGGCTGTAGTCGGCAGTGAGCAGAACGTCGAACCCTTGCCCGACTACGAATCCGTCGCGAATCTCGCGCCCCGCGTCGTTTCGCACCGGGATGTTCTGCAAGTTCGGATCGGTCGACGACAGACGCCCGGTCGCGGCAACCGTCTGGTTGAACGTCGTGTGGATGCGACCGTCTTCGGCCACGGCCTTGAGAAGACCGTCGACGGTCACCTTCATGCGCGTCGCATCACGGTGCGCGAGAAGGTGTTCGAGGAACGGGTGTCCTGTCTTGTCGAACAGACCCTGCAACGCCTCGGCGTCGGTGGTGTAGCCCGTCTTCGTCTTCTTCGTCTTGGGCATGTCGAGTTCTTCGAACAAGACCACCTGCAGCTGCTTCGGCGAACCCAGGTTGATCTGCTTGTCGATCACCTCGTACGCGGAGTTTGCGGCGTCGGCGACCTGGGAGGCGAAACGGCTCTGAAGATCGTGCAGATGCGCGCTGTCGACGGCGATGCCGGTGGCCTCGATCTGAGCGAGCTCGATCGTCAACGGCAGTTCCATGTCGGAGAGGAGCGACTTGGACTCGATCGACTCCAACTCGGTGTCCAGTGCAGCTGCCAAGTCGAGAACGGCCTGAGCGCTGAGCATCGCGGTCTCGGCTGCTTCGGCATCGAGCTGTTCGGTGTCGTCGAGCAGTGAAAGCTGTTCCTGGCCGGATGTTTCGGCGCGCAGTTCACGCTTGAGGTAGCGAAGCGAGAGATCGTCGAGATTGAAGCTGCGCTGGCCCGGCCGGACGAGGTATGCGGCCAGAGCAGTGTCGCTGGTCAGTCCACCGAGCGTCCAACCACGCCCACGCAGAGCGTGGATCGCCCACTTGGCTTCGTGCAGCGCCTTCGGCTGCGATGCGTCGGCGAGCCAATCACCGAGAGCTGCTTCGTCTTCCGGTGTTGCCGTCGACGCCGCGATGTATGCACATTCACCGTCGGAGGCCGCGATCGCGAGTGCAGTGACGTCGCCGGCAAACGGAGTTCTGGTTCCGAGCACTGTGACGCCGTGACGCTCACCGGTTCGCGCGTGGGCATCGAGCCACGCGGCAACCGCACCCGGGGCGAGTGCATCGCCGCTGACCTCGAACCCTTCCTCTGCTTCGGGCTCGGACGACGACAGGGTCGCGAACAGTCGATCGCGGAGAACCTTGAACTCGAGATCGTCGAACAACGCATGAATCTTCTCGCGGTCCCACGGGGCCAAGACCAACTGCTCGGGCGTGTACGGCAACGGAACGTCGCGAACCATCTCGGTGAGCTGACGATTGAGCAGGACGTTTGCGAGGTTCTCTCGTAGTGAGTCGCCCACCTTGCCGCGGACCTTGTCCACGTTGTCTACCAGTCCCTGCAGGTCACCGTACTCACGGATCCACTTGGTAGCGGTTTTCTCGCCGACGCCGGGGATACCGGGGAGGTTGTCACTCGGGTCGCCGCGCAGGGCAGCAAAATCCGGATACTGCGACGGAGTGAGGCTGTACTTCTCCTCGACGGCCGTCGGCGTGAATCGGGTGAGCTCCGAGACACCCTTCTTCGGGTAGAGCACAGTGACGTTGTCGGTCACCAGCTGCAGCGAGTCGCGGTCGCCGGTCACGACGAGAACCCGGTATCCGAGTGCCTCCGCCTGCGTGGTCAACGTGGCAATCACGTCGTCGGCCTCGAAACCTTCCTCGGCCATGACCGGGATGCCCAGCGCGCCGAGAACGTCCTTGGTGATGTCGATCTGGCCCTTGAATTCGTCCGGAGCCTTCGCGCGCTGCGCCTTGTATTCGGGGAACAGGTCGGCGCGAAACGTCTGACGCGACACGTCGAAAGCCGCGGCCAAGTGGGTGGGCTGCTCGTCACGAAGAAGGTTGATCAACATCGACGTGAAGCCGTACACCGCGTTGGTGGCCTGCCCACTGTGTGTCTTGAAGTTCTCTGCAGGCAGCGCATAGAAGGCGCGAAATGCCAACGAATGCCCGTCGAGAAGCATCAGAAGAGGGCGATCGTCCGCCTTGCCGGTGGTGCCGGCTGAAGCGGTGGACGTGCTGGACCGAGTTGTGGTTGCGGGGCTCACGGTTCATCAGTCTAGGGATCGCGACCGACATCGACGCCTTCGCCGTTGTTTACGCAGGAACAAACATAAGAATCGGACAATTGATGCAGCCTTCGGCCTTCGATACGGAACCGAAACATCCCGGAAATCTCAGAACCCCATCTGAAGCGAACGGAGCCGTTAGAGTCCGGAAATCGCAGCAACGAAACAATCCCTGTGCTGCGCGGCACCTTTGTCCAGACGCGCTATTCCCGACCCGCTCGGAGGACGTACGTGGCCCCACCCGTAGTGAAACGGCAGACCCTCGCGACACTCAGCCGACTACTGGCCTTTGCATTACTGACGTTCTTCGCATTACTCAGCCTGGCCGGAACTGCTTCGGCTCAGGAACCGACCACTTCCCCTACACCGCCGACCCCGACAGCATCCGCAACACCGACAGCACCGGTTCCCGACAACGCTGTCCCCGTCAGCGGCAATCTCAACAACGGCGGCACACGCCTCGAGGGCGTCACCGTCCGTGCGCTCGATTCTTCCGGTACGGAAGTCGCCACCGGAGAATCGGCATCGAACGGCCGTTGGGAACTGGCCGTGGCACCGGGCACCTACACCTTCGAGATCGTTGCCGACACACTTCCCGACGGGGTCAGTGTGCAAGCCGCTGTCGAACGCGAGGTGGTGGCCGGCCGCGCGAACACCGTGATCTTCTCGTTCGGCGAGGTACGTACCGCCTCGAATGTCAGCTTCGGCGAGAAGCTGATCCGCACGACGGTCGACGGTCTGCGGTTCGGCCTCGTGATCGCGATCGCCGGTGTGGGTTTGAGCCTGATCTACGGCACCACTGGCCTGACCAACTTCGCTCACGGCGAGATGGTGACGTTAGGAGCCGTTGCTGCCTGGGTGATCAACACGTCCTTCGGCGTTCCGCTGATTCCCGCCACGATCCTCGCGATCTTCGTCGGCATCGGCATCGGCCTGCTGACCAACGGAATCGTCTGGAAACCACTGCGTAAGCGCAAGACCGGGTTGATCGCGCAATTGGTGGTTTCGATCGGTCTCGCGATTTCATTGCGCTACTTGATCCTGATCTTCTTCTCCGACCGCGCCGAACCGTTCGACGACTACCAGGGCCAGGTCGAGAAGAACTGGGGCCCGATCGCACTGACCGACGCCAACGCGATAGTCATGATCGTCAGTCTGGTCGTCCTGGTCGGCGTCGCACTGCTTCTGCAGAAGACTCGCATCGGAAAGGCCATGCGTGCCGTCTCCGACAATCGTGACCTCGCCGCTTCGTCCGGTATCAACGTCGAGCGCGTGATCATGTTCGTCTGGGGGCTCGGCGGCGGATTGGCCGCCCTCGGCGGTGTGCTGTTCGGTATCTCCGAACTCGGCGGACGCGTCCAGTGGGAAATGGGCTTCAAACTGTTGCTGCTCATGTTCGCCGGAATCACCCTCGGTGGTCTGGGAACCGCGTACGGGGCGCTACTCGGCTGCGTCATCGTGGGACTTCTGGTCCAACTCTCGACGCTCATCATCAACCCCGATCTCAAATACATCGGCGGACTTCTCGTCTTGATCGTGATCCTCGTGGTTCGCCCCCAGGGCATCCTCGGATCCAGACAAAGGATCGGGTGACGAACATGGACATCATGGGAGCTTTCCAGGTTTCCTTCGCCCAGTTGATCGGGCCGTCGGCAATCTTCTACGCACTGCTGGCAATCGGGCTGAACCTGCACTTCGGCTACGCCGGACTGCTCAACTTCGGTCAGATCGGTTTTGCCCTCCTCGGCGGCTACGGCGTCGGCATCATGACCGTGACCTACGACCAGCCGTTGTGGCTCGGCATCCTCGTCGGACTCACCGCAGCCGGGCTCCTCGCGCTCGTGCTCGGTATCCCGACGCTGCGTCTGCGCGCCGACTATCTCGCCATCGTGACCATCGCCGCTTCGGAGATCCTGCGTCTGATCTTCCGCTCGACCGCGTCGGATTCGGTGACCGGTTCCACCAATGGCCTGTTCGGTTTCGCAGACCCGTTCACCGCACTGAGCCCCTTCGACTCGGCCAAGCAGTACTCATTTCTCGGCGTGAAGTTCTACGGAGACGACCTCTGGTCGATGGTCGTGGGGTGGACGCTGGTCTTGATCTTGTGCGGATTTGTCTACTTGTTGACGCACAGTCCGTGGGGGCGCGTCCTCAAGGCGGTTCGCGAAGACGAGGACGCAGCGCGATCGTTGGGCAAGAACGTCTTCGTGTACAAGATGCAGGCGCTGGTTCTCGGCGGCGTGATCGGTGGTCTGGCCGGTGTGTTCAACGCTTTGCAGACCAAGTCCATCAACCCGGACTTCTACTCGACCGCGCAGACGTTCTTCGCGTTCGGCGCACTGATTCTGGGCGGGGCGGCAACGGTATTCGGCCCGGTGGTCGGCGCAATGTTGTTCTGGTTCCTCCTCGCCATACCTGATGCCTTGCTGCGTCAGGCGATCTCCGGCGAAAATCCGCTGCTTTCACTCACGGAACAGCAAGTCGGGGCCACTAGGTATGTCCTGCTCGGATTGATGATTGCTCTCCTGATGGTCTTCAGACCGCAGGGAATACTGGGTAACAAGCGGGAGGTGCAACTCAATGCTTGACGCCGATACCAGAGCACAGATCTTTGCCGACGTTCCTCACCTTCCCGGATCGGCGAAACCCGACCCGGTGTTGGTCGCTGACAACGTCTCGCGGACGTTCGGCGGTCTCAAGGCCGTCGACGTCGATCACCTCGAGATTCAACGAGGGTGCATCACGGGTCTGATCGGTCCAAACGGTGCCGGAAAAACGACGCTCTTCAACCTTCTTACCGGTTTCGACCGGCCGGACACCGGTACGTGGTCGATGGACGGTCAATCGCTGGGCCGCATGTATCCCCACCAGGTAGCCAGGAAGGGAGTGGTACGGACGTTCCAGTTGACCAAGGCGCTCTCCAAACTCACCGTGCTGGACAACGTACGACTCGGCGCCACCGGCCAACGAGGTGAACGCATTTTTGCATCCCTCGTTCCGTGGATCTGGAAAGGGCAGGAACGCGAGATCACCGAACGCGCCAACGAACTCCTCGCACGATTCAAACTCGACACCAAGGCAGACGACCTCGCCGGTTCACTCTCCGGTGGGCAGCGCAAATTGCTCGAAATGGCTCGCGCACTCATGACCTCGCCCTCGGTGGTGATGCTCGACGAACCGATGGCGGGGGTCAATCCTGCTCTGACGCAAAGCCTGCTCGGACACATCAAATCATTGCGCGACGACGGAATGACGGTCGTGTTCGTCGAGCACGACATGGACGTGATCCGAGATATCAGCGATTGGGTGGTGGTCATGGCGCAGGGCAGCGTCATCGCCGAATCCACCCCGGACGAACTCTCGTCCAACACAGCCGTCGTCGACGCATATCTGGGCAGCCACCATGACCAGGCCCTCGAGTTCGACGACAACGGAAATCCGGTGGGCGAGACGGCCGTTCTGGCCGCCGCCCTGGCTGAAGCCGAGGTCGAAACCCTCGAGTCGGGCGGGGACCTGTCGGAACCCGACGTCGACAACCTTCCGGCCGATCTCGCCGCGACGCTGGAATCGAGTCCCGAGGAACCGCGCGGAAGGCACGAGAAGCCATGAGCGAGAACCACGCACGTTCACTCACGCCTGCAGAGTTCGCCGCGACGGCCGAGGAGCATCAGCGACTGTCGGCAGGTGCCCTGCTCCGCGCCGACAGCCTCGTCGCGGGCTACATTCCCGGCGTCAACATCCTGCGTGAATGCAACTTCTTCCTGAAGGAAGGGGAAATCGTCGGGATCATCGGACCGAACGGCGCAGGCAAATCGACACTCCTGAAATCACTGTTCGGACTGATACCGGTACGCGAAGGGTCGGTCACCCTACGCGAGGACAACATCACGTCTGCGCCCGCTCACGTCCTCGTTCAGAAGGGAGTCGGGTACGTCCCTCAGACACAGAACGTCTTTCAGACTCTGACCATCGAAGAAAACCTCGAAATGGGCATTTATCTGCGTCCCAAGGCATTCGCGGAACGATTCGCCTTCGTGAGTGAACTGTTCCCTCTTCTGAGTGAACGGCGAAAGGTGAAGGCCGGCGCACTCTCCGGCGGCGAACGCCAGATGGTCGCGATGGGCCGGGCCCTGATGATGGATCCGTCGGTGCTGCTGCTCGACGAACCGTCTGCGGGCCTGTCCCCCATGTTCCAGGACGAGGTGTTCATCCGCTGCAAGAAGATCAATGCTGCGGGTGTCTCGGTCATCATGGTCGAGCAGAACGCGCGCCGCTGCCTTCAGATCTGCGACCGCGGCTACGTACTCGATCAGGGTAAGAACGCGTACACCGACACCGGCGCCAATCTGATGAACGACCCCAAGGTGATCGAGTTGTACTTGGGAACGCTCGCCGGAAGCAAAGAGAAGTAGGACAGACACGAGAATGGGCCAGGGTCTTGCGACCCTGGCCCATTCTCGTTGGCTGCTTACTTGCCCACGACCACGAATCCTTCTGTGGTCAGCGTGTTCTCAGGGCCGAACTTGAGCTTTCCGTACGAACCGATGGACGGTTCTCCCGAATCGTTGAAGTCCAACTCACCGGTGATGCCGTCGTAGTCGATGTCGGTTCCCGCCTTCACCAACGGCAGGCACTCGACGTAGGACGTGCACTTGGTGCCGCCTTCGGTGACGCTGTTGATGTTGGCCGCGATGTCGGTACCGGCCGTCGACTTCGCCTGCTCGGCAGCGAGAGCTGAGATCACCACCGCGTCGTACGACTCTCCGGCGTAGTTGAAGTCGATCAGAGAGGGGTTCACAGCCTTCAGACGATCCTGGAAGGCAGCTCCGACGTCCGTCAGGGGCGTGGTTCCCTGCATGGTGTCGAGCAACGGCTTCGCCACGGATTCGCCGAGCGCGTTACCCATGTTGCCGTCGACGCCGTACATCGCCATTCCGTCCGACGGGCCGATGCCCACTTCGTGCATGCGCGTGATGATCTTCGCCGACTCCTCGAAGCCCACCAATGCCACTGCATCCGGATTGAAGTTCTTGACTTGATCGACTTCGGAGTTGAACGACTGCGCGTTCGGGTCGTAGATGATCTTCTCGATCTGATCGGAGGGGACGCCCGAATCGATCAGATTCTTTTCGATGTTGTCCGCCAGACCCGTCCCGTACGGGTCGTTGAGGGCCATGATCGCTACGCGCTGACCACCGTCGTCCGAAATGAGCTGTGCGACGGCCTGAGCCTGTAGTACGTCCGTCGGAGCGGTGCGGAAGTACATGCCCTTGTCGGGGTAGCAGACGAATTGGTCCGAGGTGTTGGCAGGCGAGAACATCACGACGCCTGCGCTGGCGATCTTGTCGATCACCTTGAGCGAAACCGAGGACGACGCGGCGCCGACGATGACCTGAGTGCCTGCAGCCAATTCGCGGTCGACGGTGGTGTTGGCGGTGTCCGTTGTGGTGTCACCCGAATCGCCGGGAATCAGCTGGACCGGTTGGCCGAGAACGCCTCCGGCTGCATTGACGTCGTTGACTCCCAGCTGGGTGCCCGCGACCATCGGCGGCCCGAGAAACGACAAGCTGCCTGTATCAGGAAGAAGCGTACCGATACGCAGCGCTTCCGTGGACGGGGTGGCGCCGGCCTTGGCCTGCTCCGGGGTGCAATCAGTCGTGACGGATGTCGTCGCGGCGGAAGCGCCGGACGTAGAGCCACTCGAAGACGAGTCATCCGACTTGTTCGAGCTACAGCCTGCAAGTGCCAGTGATGCCGCGCCGAGAACTGCAGCAGTACGCACAAGTGTTCGTCTAGCCATCCCACGCTCCTAAGATCAGCCGGTGCTCGCGCCACCCGAACTGGCGCTCGCTGTGGGATCAGACGCTAGACCTTGGAACCGTTTCGCGATCCTTCAAGAAAGCCCTGTGACCTGACTGTTATCTGAAGGCGCACAGTGTTTACACGGCTGTAGCGCTGCGCGACGTTTCGACGGTCGACGCAGCCACTCAGTGCAGCCGGATAACCCGGACACTTTGCTCAAGCGTCCGGTTCACCGCCCAGAGTTTCCAGTACGACCTGTGCGACCGCCTTCATCGTGGAGCGCCGATCCATCGCGGCGCGCTGAATCCACTTGAACGCCTCAGGTTCGGTGAGCGCTTGGCGAACCATCAGAACACTCTTGGCTCGCTCGATCAGCTTGCGTG
Organism: Rhodococcus sp. MurmanLake-1; assembly: GCF_056945715.1. Classification (NCBI taxonomy): domain Bacteria; kingdom Bacillati; phylum Actinomycetota; class Actinomycetes; order Mycobacteriales; family Nocardiaceae; genus Rhodococcus; species Rhodococcus sp. MurmanLake-1. Next base: position 63,546 of record NZ_JBWZNF010000012.1, read on the forward strand.
CTTCGAGCCGGTCGGAAAGATCAGCGACCTCACGCTCGAGCGCCGTCACCTCGCGGAAACGACTGACCGCCAATTCGACAGCGGGAACGAGGTCACTGATCGAGAACGGCTTGACCAAGTAAGCCATGGCGCCGGCATCGCGTGCGCGCTCGACCAACTCGCGCTGACTGAACGCTGTGAGAATGACAACAGGAGCGATCCGCTTGGCGGCAATCTCCGAAGCGGCGTCGATGCCGTCTCTCCTGGGCATCTTCACGTCCATGATGACCAGATCAGGCTTGAGCGACTCGGCCAACTCCACCGCAACCTGCCCGTCACCGGCCTCACCGACGACGTCGTAGCCCTCTTCGCGGAGCATCTCGACCAGATCCATGCGGATCAACGCCTCGTCTTCAGCGACGACAACACGACGGGGTGCGAGCTGATTGCCTTGCGGCTGCGGCGAATTCATGGCCACCATCCTCCTCCATCGAACCGCCCCGACACGAGACGCGAACGATTAGAGGGTACCGGTGTTTGACATTGAAATCGCATCTTCTAATGTAGTCATCGCAACAAGCCCTCGTATCCCAATTGGCAGAGGAAACGGATTCAAAACCCGTCCAGTGTGAGTTCGAGTCTCACCGAGGGCACCACCTGCCGCAGTTGGCCGTACCGCAAGGTTTCGGTATTCGGCTGTACCCCAGATCGACCGCAGTTAGATTCGATCCATGAACGGTCGTCGCCTGATTGCTCTGCTCGGAGCCATATCTGTTTTCGCACTGCTCACCGGGTGTCAGACTGACGACCAATCCGACACTGCCGGCGAATCCAACACTGCCGGCGAATCTTCCACCCAGACCGTCCTCGATGCTGCAACACAGACAGGCACCCTTCAGGTCGGCACTCCCCCGATCGATGCCCCACCAACCGAAATCTCCACGCTTGCTCCGTTCCCGAACGACACGGAGATCCCTTCACCGAATCCGCGCGTCGACGTGACCGAGATCGACGTGACCGATCACGATGGTTTCACCCGAATCACCTACCGATTCGACGGAAATGGATCAGTGTTCTGGAAAACCGAATATGTCAGCGAAGCAATCCGAGCGGGTGACAGCACAGTCGTGGACGTCGGAAGTCGATCGATACTTCAAGTCGACCTGATGGGAGTCCAATCGGATTCGTCGCTCAACTCCGTATCTCACGAGGGCGAAAACATCACGCGCATAGACAGTGCGGCCAGGAACAGTGCGATCCTGCAGTCGTTTGTCGGCACGGTCGACATCCGTCCGGCATACACCGTATCGACATCCGATTCACCGTCCCAGTTGATGATCGACATCCCCACGGCAGACAGCTGACTGTCGAATACCCAATTGCGCGCTCAGCTCAGCCATTCCAGCGCAGCGGTGCTCGACGCGGTAATTCGGTTATCGAGGGGCGGATGAATACTCCGTCTCGAAACCGAGGTCTCACAATCGATCCGAGGCGATTGCTGGGTCCGGTCCAACACGACTGTCATGATTCTCACTACATGCCCGAACTTCCGCTGCTCGAACTGCTGCTGCCAGTGTTTGTTCCAGCAGGACGGCAACCGTCATGGGGCCGACGCCACCCGGCACCGGTGTGATCGCACCGGCATGTGCGAGTGCGGCGACGTACTCCACGTCTCCGACGTTGCCCTCGTTGTACCCCGCATCGATCACCACTGCCCCAGGCTTGATCCACGCCCCTTCGATCAGTTCCGGAACACCGACGGCCGCGATAACGACGTCTGCCGAGGCGACGTGGGCGGCCAGGTCGACGGTTCGCGAATGGCAGTACGTCACCGTTGCGCCTCGACGCAGGAGGAGCATTCCCATCGGCAATCCGAGTATCGGGCTCCGGCCGACCACGACAGCATGCTTTCCGGAGAGTTCGACGCCTGTGGCGTCGAGGAGGCGCAGGATGCCACTCGGTGTACATGATTCGAATCCCCCACCGGTCAACGCCATTGCCGCGAACGCTGCCGAGGTAACGCCGTCGACGTCTTTGTCGGCCGAGATGGCATCGAACGCAGCCCGTTCGTCGATGTGGCCTGGCACCGGGTGTTGCAGCAGTATGCCGTCGATCGAAGGGTCCGCCGACAACGCTCTCAGCACGTTGACTAGTTCTTCGGTGGTTGTACTCACCGGGAGTTCGACCGTCCGCGACGTCATTCCGACGGCGACAGACCGTTTGGCCTTCATCTGTACATACGCCTTCGAGGCCGGGTCCGCTCCCACGATGACGGCGGCCAGGCAAGGAACGTGCCCTGTCTCATCACGAAACTGCCTCGTGCGCACTGACAGGTCCGCGAGCGCAGCATCGGCAATTGCGCGTCCGTCGATTATTCGAGCGGCCACGTTCTGGCTGGGCAGATTTTCGGTAGACATGAATCCCCCTTCACACAAGATGTGTGAAGCACCCAGGCGGTCGATGCCTCGCGATGTGCACTCCCCGGTGGTAATTCCCACCCGCGCCAGTCGTGCGTGGTCAGCGTACCGCGCGTTTGTCTCACTGCCACGAAACGCATCCGGAACGCCGCTCTCAAAACGAGACAAATCGACATAACCTATCAATAGGTAACGATCTGACCTGCAGTTATTCCATCCTAAGCAATTAGATGGCACGATGGGGGCAACCGCACGGGCACCAAGCATTGGAGGCACCGATGGACAACGGCAAGATAAACCTGACCTATGACGGTCGGGTGTCACTGAGCTTCCAACTGGCAATTCCGCACGCACCGGACAAGGTCTGGAAAGTGATAACGGAACGCGAGTACCTCGACGCCTGGTTCCCGGCGGACGTCGATTTCAATCTCACTCCAGGCGCGGATCTGCTGTTCAAGGTGACCCCGGAACAAGTCGAGCGATTCGGACTGCCCGCAGATCACGTGACGGGCGGGACGGTCATCAGCGTCCACCCGCACCGAATTCTCGAATTCCTCTGGGACGCAGATACTCTGCATTGGGAACTGGCACCGGACGGCACCGGCGGCTGCTGGCTGACCCTCACCCACACGATGGAAGACGAAGAGTCCGCGTACGCCCACGCTGCCGGCTGGCACGCGGGCTTGGAAGTTGTTGCGGCCCAACTCGATGGACGCGAAGTCGACTGGTCTCCGTGGGACCGCGCCGACGAACTCTCACCGCAATATCGCAAGTCTGCTTGATTCTGGGCCCGAGTTCAGTCTCGGGCCCGCATCTCATTCCCCTTTACGCGGGAAATGCCTGATCATTCCTTCTTGGACCACCGTCGCCAACAGCAGTCCTTCCACCGAGAAGTACCGTCCGGTTGCCAGACCGCGCGAACCTGCGGCGACCGGCGATTCGGTGGCGTACAGAACCCAGTCGGTGAACCGGAACGGGCGATGGAACCAGATCGAATGATTGACCGTCGCCGCGACGATACGATCATGACCCCAGGACAAACCATGAGTGGTCAGAATCGAATCGAGCACGGTGGTGTCGGACGAATATGCCAGCGTCGCAGCGTGAATGAGCGAATCGTCCGGCAGATCACCGTCGGGGCGCATCCACACCCGATTGTGGTTGAGTTTCTCGCCGGTGCCCTTGAGGATCCACGCCGGATCGTTGGCGTACCGCATGTCGATCGGCTTGAGCGCCGCGCTGAAATGCGGCAGTTTTTCCTCGTACCCCACCAGATGATCGCCGATGGGAGGCAACGACTCCGGAAGTGGAACATCCGGGATCTCGACAGCATGGTCGAGCCCCTTGCCGGAGTCCTGGAACGCCGCGAGCATCACGAACAATTCGTTCTCACCCTGATAGGCAGCCACCTGACGGTTGGCGAATGCCCTCCCGTCACGATGACGCTCCACCCGGTACTCGATAGGCGCCTTCACATCTCCGCCTCGAATGAAATGGGCGTTCACGGCATGGATGGGGCGATCACCGTCGACAGTCCGTCCGGCGGCCATCAGTGCCTGAGACACCAATTGACCGCCGAACGTCCGCGAACCTACCTGCTTCGGGTGGTATCCACGGAACGCGTCGTCACCGATCTGCTCCAGATCCAACAGACCGAGAAGAGTACCGAGGTCGGTGGACGCGTTCGCGTGGGTCACTCAGTGGTCCTCTTCGCCGATACGGTGGACGTGAATGAGGTTTGTGGAACCGACAGTTCCCGGAGGGGATCCGGCAACGATGACCACGAGGTCACCCTTGACGTACCGCCCGAGGGAGAGCAACGCACTGTCCACCTGACGCACCATCTCGTCAGTGGTGGCCACCGCATCGACCAGGAACGTCTCGGTTCCCCACGTCAGCGTCAGCTGACTGCGCACCGCAGGCAGCGGTGTGAAGGCGAGCAACGGCAGCGGCGTGTGCAGACGAGCCAGTCGACGCACCGTGTCACCGGACTGAGTGAACGCAACCAAGGCCTTGGCGTCGAGACGTTCGCCGATGTCGCGTGCTGCGTACGAGATGACTCCGCGCTTGGTGCGCGGGACATGGGTCAACGGTGGGACACGGGTTGATTCGTTCTCGACGGCCTCGACGATGCGGGCCATGGTGCGAACGGTTTCCATGACGTACTTGCCCACCGAAGTCTCGCCCGAGAGCATGACTGCGTCGGCGCCGTCGAGAACGGCGTTGGCGACATCGGATGCCTCTGCGCGAGTGGGACGTGAGTTCTCGATCATCGACTCGAGCATCTGCGTCGCGACGATGACCGGCTTCGCGTTCTCACGAGCAATCTGGATTGCGCGCTTCTGAACGAGCGGGACCTGCTCGAGCGGCAACTCGACACCGAGGTCACCGCGGGCGACCATGACGGCGTCGAACGCGAGCACGATGGCTTCGAGATTGTCGATGGCCTCGGGCTTCTCGAGCTTCGCGATGACGGGAACGCGGCGCCCGACTCGATCCATGATGGCGTGAACCAATTCGACGTCCGCCGGTGAGCGAACGAAGGAGAGTGCAATGAAGTCGACACCCAGCTTGAGAGCGAACTCGAGGTCGGCGATGTCCTTGCCCGACAGGGCTGGAACGGAGACGTTCATACCGGGCAGTGAGAGGCCCTTGTTGTTGCTGACCGGACCGCCTTCGGTGACCCGACAGACGACGTCGTTGCCGTCGATGGACGTGACGACCAGGCCGACCTTTCCGTCGTCGACCAGCAGTCGATCGCCGGCCTTGGCGTCGCGCGCCAATTCCTTGTACGTGGTCCCGACGCGATCGTGCGTTCCCTCGACGTCGTCGACGGTGATACGAACCTCTTCACCGTTGGCCCAGGTGGTCCGCTCGTCCTTGAATCGGCCGAGGCGAATCTTGGGCCCCTGAAGGTCGGCGAGAACACCGACGGCCTTTCCGGTGGCGTCCGACGCGGCGCGGACGCGAATGTAGTTTTCTTCGTGATCGGCATGCTCGCCGTGGCTGAAGTTGAGGCGCGCCACGTCCATGCCGCTCTCCACGAGCTCACGGATGCGGTCGCCAGAAGCTGTCGCAGGTCCAAGTGTGCATACAATTTTTGTCCGTCGGTTCACGGCTCGAGCCTAGTCGCTACCCCACCGCACTTCTATCCGGCATTTGCGACCTGCACTTTCTGTACTTACTCGATTCAGTTGGTCAGCTCACGAACAGCGGAAATGCCTTTGGATGAACCGGAGCCGGAAGCGCCGACTCGCCTGTGAGAAACACGTCGACGGCACGTGCGGCCGACCGTCCCTCGGCAATCGCCCAAACGACCAGCGACGCCCCGCGATGCGCGTCGCCGCAGACGAATACGCCGGGTGTCCCGGTCTGCCACCCGACATCACACTCGATTCTGCCGAGTGGATCGGTGCCGACATCAAGGTCGGTGAGCAGTGGGGCGGTTTCGACGCCGTCGAAACCCAGAGCGAGCAGGACCATCTCGCACACCAGATCCGTCGCGTCGCCGGTCTCCACCAGGGTCCGTTGTCCGTCCTTCGCTCGTGACACGGCTACCGGAACCATCCGGATTGCGCGGACCGCACCCCCACCGTCGTCTAGAAATTCCTGCGCCGCCCATCGGAATCGTTTGTCACTGCCCTCCTCGTCTGCCGGCGAGCTGCGTAGGACCCGCGGCCACAACGGCCATGGGTCGCGATCTCGATCGCGGCGTGCCGGAGGTGGGACGTGGTAATCCAATTCCGTCACCGAGAGGGCGCCTTGGCGATGCACCGTGCCGAGGCAGTCGGCGGCCGTGTCACCGCCACCGATGATCACGACGTTCTTACCTCGCGCCGAGATGCTCGACGCACCGTCACCCTCGCATTCGCGGTTGGCCGCACGCAGGTACGTCATCGCACGATGGATTCCGCGAAGACTACGACCCGGTACTTCGGTGTCTCTGGCACGATCAGCCCCGACCGCCAGGACTACCGCCTCGAATTCCGTCGAGAGGTCGTGCGCGCTCACGTTCACTCCGACGGCGCAGTCGGTGACGAATCTGGTCCCCTCGGCGGTCAGTTGGTCCAGCCGCCGGTTGATGAGGGCCTTGGGCAACTTGAATTCCGGAATTCCGTAGCGAAGCAGTCCCCCGATCCGATCGCTCCGCTCGAACACCGTGACACTGTGTCCGGCTCGTGTCAGTTGTTGAGCCGCGGCCAGTCCCGCCGGTCCCGAACCGACAACCGCAACACGGTTTCCGCTGTGAACTACCGGTGCCTGCGGCCCCAACCAACCCGACTCCCAGGCGTTGTCGACGATTGCCTGTTCGATGCGCTTGATGGTGACACCCCCCGACGTGTGCTCGCCGTCGAGTGCGAGAACGCACGCCGTTTCGCACGGTGCGGGGCACAGATGTCCGGTGAACTCGGGGAAATTGTTGGTGGAATGCAGATTCTCCGAGGCTTCGGACCACCGTCCACGCCGAACCAGGTCGTTCCATTCCGGAATGAGATTGCCGAGCGGACACCCCACGTCGGCCGAATGGCAGTACGGCACAGCGCAGTCCATGCAACGCGAGGCCTGTGCAGATACGTCTCGATTTCGCACGACGGGATCCAGCGACTCGTATACCGACGCCCAGTCGCCGACACGCACATCGGTCGATCTGGTCGGTGAGCCGGATCGTTTCACGTTGAGGAACCCGCGTGCGTCAGGCATGAGCCGGTTCCACCAGTTCGTTCTCTTCCACGACCTTCCGGTAGTCGACAGGCAAAACTTTGGTGAATCTCGGACTCTGGCCAACCCAGTCGTCGAGAAGTTTTGCCGCCACGGGCGAGCCGGTCGCAGCCAAATGCTCGCCGAGAATTTCGACCAGCTGACTGCAGTCTTCCGCCGAAGGCCGCTCCAGAACGACCATGTCGCCGTTGACCTTCTCTGCCTTCACGTCGAGTACGAAGGCAATTCCGCCCGACATTCCCGCAGCAAGGTTCCTACCAGTTGGGCCGATGATGACGACGCGACCCCCGGTCATGTACTCGCACGCATGGTCTCCGACGCCTTCCACCACAGCGACCGCGCCCGAGTTGCGCACTGCGAATCGTTCCCCGACACGCCCCCTGGCATAGAGCGCACCGCTCGTAGCGCCGTACAGCAGCGTATTGCCGGCAATCACCTGATCCTCCGCCACGAAGGGCGCGTCCTCACTCGGCCGAAGCGCGATTCGTCCACCGGAGAGCCCCTTCCCCACGTAATCGTTTGCATCGCCGACGACGACCAGCGAGATGCCGGGCGGCAGGAACGCACCGAGTGACTGGCCTGCCGTTCCACTGAGCACGACGTCGATAGTGCCTTGAGGTAGCCCGACGGCGCCGTAGCGTCTGGTCACCTCTGCGCCCAGCCTCGTTCCCACCGCCCGATCCGTATTGTGTACTGGCAGTTCGATATGCACGGGTCGAGCGTCCTCGAGTGAGTTCGCGGCGCACTCGATCAGGGTGCGTTCGAGTTCGCTCGAAACAGGTACACACGGCGGGTAGGCCGCGCCGGTCGGCGCGGCCGGAACGTCGAAGAGTGGTGAGAGGTCCAACGTGCGACTCTTCCAATGCGCCACCGCCGGAGACATTTCCAATACGTCTGCGTGGCCCAGAGCGTCGTCGATACTTCGAAACCCCAGTTCTGCCAACAAACGTCGTACGTCGTCGGCGATGAAGCGGAAGAAGTTCTCGACGTACTCCGGCCGGCCGGTGAATCGCTCGCGCAGTTCGGGATTCTGCGTCGCTACTCCGACGGGGCAGGTGTCGAGGTGACATACCCGCATCATGACGCAGCCGGCCGCGATCAGTGGCGCCGTGGAAAAACCGTACTCCTGCGCCCCCAGCAACGCGGCGACGACGACGTCCCGCGCCGTGCGCAAACCCCCGTCACACTGGACGACGATCCGATCGCGTAACCCGTTGAGCACCAAGGTCTGCTGAGTTTCGGCCAGCCCGATCTCCCAGGGCGTACCAGCGTGGTGGATGGACGAGAGTGCCGCCGCGCCCGTCCCGCCGTCGTGACCGGAGATCAGCACCACGTCGGCGTGCGCTTTGGCCACACCTGCCGCAACTGTCCCGACTCCGACTGCGCTGACCAACTTCACGTGTATCCGCGCACGATCGTTTGCGCATCTGAGGTCGTAGATCAATTGGGCGAGATCCTCGATCGAATAGATGTCGTGGTGCGGGGGCGGAGAAATGAGGCCGACTCCAGGTGTCGAGTACCGGGTTTCCGCGATCCACGGGTACACCTTGGACCCCGGAAGCTGCCCTCCTTCACCGGGCTTGGCGCCCTGGGCCATCTTGATCTGAATGTCAGTGGCATCGACCAGGTAATCGCTGGTCACCCCGAAGCGACCACTCGCGACCTGCTTGACTGCGCTTCGACGCTTGTTGTCACGCAACCGCTCCGGTGACTCTCCGCCCTCACCGGTGTTGGAACGTCCGCCGAGAGCATTCATCGCGACCGCCATCGTCTCGTGCGCCTCGGCAGAGAGGGAGCCGTAGCTCATCGCACCGGTGTTGAATCGAGCGAGAATCAACTCGACGGGTTCGACCTGACGGAGCGGAATCGGCGGACGAATCCCACGCCGAAATCGAAACAGCCCCCGAAGTGTTCCGCCCTGCGCACTCAGTCGATCGACTTCATCGCTGTAGCGACGAAACATCTCACTTCGCCCCGTCCGGGTCGCATGCTGAAGGAAGAACACGGACTCGGGTGTGAACACATGCAATTCACCACCGCGGCGATACCGGAACTCTCCACTGCTGCTCAACTGACGATGCCGCACCGTACGATACGTGGCCGCGTGACGCATCAGAACTTCTCGCGCGACTTCGGTGATACCGATCCCGCCGATCCTGCTTCGTGTGTTGCAGAAGTATTCGTCGACCAATTCTCGGCCCAAGCCCACTGCCTCGAATACCTGTGCGCCCGTATAGGAGTGAACCGTAGCGATTCCCATCTTCGACATCACTTTGAGCACGCCGGAATTTGCCGCTCTCAGATAGTTGTCCGATGCCATTTTCGAATCTATTCCGGGAAGCTCGTCTTGCTCGCTGAGTGCTTCTACCGATTCGAGAGCAAGATAGGGGTGGACAGCCGCAGCACCGTAGCCGATCAGCAGCGCGATGTGATGAACTTCGCGCGCGTCACCCGACTCGACGACGAGGGAAACCTTGGTTCGCAGGCCATGCCGAACCAGATCGTGATGCACGGCAGATACTGCGAGCAATGACGGAATGGGAGCCTGCTCAGGGCCCGATCCACGGTCGGAGATCACCAGAATCTCGATTCCGGCTGCGGCGGCCGTTCGGGCGGACTCACGAAGCCTCTCGACGCCTTCGCCGAGACTGCCTCTCGGATCGAAACCTCCCCGTAGGACAGCGCTTCTCGGAGTTCTTGCGCCGCACAGTTCGGCGACCTTCGCCATCTTCCCCGGTCCGATCACCGGTTTATCGAGAACAATCCTTCGGCACGACAGCGCCGACGCTTCGAACAAGTTCTGCTCAGCGCCGAGGGTGACACCAAGCGTAGTGACGACTTCCTCGCGAATCGCGTCCAAAGGCGGGTTCGTCACCTGAGCAAAGAGCTGGACGAAGTAGTCGTACAACAGCTTCGGCCGATCCGAGAGAACGGCGAGAGGTGTGTCGACTCCCATCGATCCCAACGGCTCCGATCCTGAGCGAGCCATTGGAAGGAGAACTTCCTGCAAGTCCTCTGCCTGGTATCCGAAGAGCACCTGCCTTTGCAACAGCGGAGCCGGATCGCCTCGGGCAGGCGCCGACTCGGGGATTTCCTCGAGATCGACCAATCCCCCCTCGACCCATTCCCGGTAGGGGGCTGTGCTCGCGAGTTCGGATTTGATCTCCGCATCGGAAACGATGCCACGACGAGCGGTGTCGACGAGGAACATTCGACCCGGTTCGAGGCGCCCCTTCTCCAACACCTCGGACGTCGGAGCGTCGAACACACCGCTCTCACTCGCCAACACGATACGGCCGTTCCTCATCCGCCACCATCGCCCGGGGCGAAGACCGTTACGATCCAACACCGCCCCGACAACAGTGCCGTCGCTGAACGTCACGGACGCCGGACCGTCCCATGGTTCCATCAGGCAAGCGTGAAATTGGTAGAAGGCCCTCATCTCGTCTGGCATCGAAGAATCGTTCTCCCAGGCACCGGGAATCATCATCGCGATGGCGTGCTGCACACTGCGGCCCCCGAGCGTCAGAAACTCGAGCACTTCGTCGAACGACGAAGAGTCGGATCCACCCGGGGTACAGATCGGAAACATGCGATCGATGTCCCCACCCAAAAGTGCGCTCCGCAACATCGGCTCGCGAGCGCGCATCCAATTCCTGTTTCCCACAATCGTATTGATCTCGCCGTTGTGAGCGATGCAGCGATACGGCTGAGCAAGTGACCACGACGGAAAAGTGTTCGTGGAGTACCGACTGTGCACGACCGCCAAGGCAGTTCGCATTCGGGCGTCGCATAGGTCGGTGAAGTAACCGGGTAACTGCGTCGGCGTGAGCATGCCCTTGTACACGATGGTTCGGGCGGACAACGAGGGGAAATACACCGCATCATCGGCCGAATGAATTCGCTCGACTTGTCTCCTGAGCGCGAACACTCGTCGGTCCAAGGCAATTCCGCCCACACTGCGATCTCTTGGCTCGGCGCACGTCACAAAACATTGACTGATGTACGGAGCGCACTGCGCGGCAACGGTTCCGACGCAGTCACGGTCGACTGGGACCTCCCGCCACCCGATAATCCGCAGTCCTTCTGCCGCTGCGTACCGGTGTATCCGAACTACCGCGCGCCCACGTGCTTCCTGATCCACCGGGAGAAAGCAGTTTCCGGCTGCGTAGGTGTTCTCACCCATCGCGTTGGGTGGTGGAAGCTCGAACGCGGTCACCGCGTCGAAGAATTCCGTCGGCAGCTGAAGAAGGATGCCCGCGCCGTCACCACTGTTGCACTCGCGCCCGACCGCGCCACGGTGGGTGAGATTGGCCAGGACCGCGAGCGCCTCGTCGACAATGGAATGCAGGTGACGTCCAGAGGTGTCTGCTACTACGGCTACACCACATGAATCGGTTTCCTGATCGGGGTCGTACAGGCCTCGAGGATCAGGTATTCGAGAAAACGGCACTCGGCGACCTCCACACGGTCATGCAGCCGACGTTCGTTAGTTTATCAGCACATAACCGCAGGTCGCGAGAGAAAAGTGTGACCCCCTGACGACGAGCGTCAGGGGGCCACAGTTCCGAACATCGTTTTCGATCAGCTACGCAAAGGTCGGTTGTACTGATCGCGCACACTGCCGGTCAACATCATGATTCCGTCGATGAGCGGCCAGATGCCGCCGATTCCACACGTCAACCAAGTGACCGCGATCTGTGCGACAGCCATGCCGGGCTGGTTGAGGTAAAAACGTCCTGCTCCGAAACCGCCGAGCAGAATGCCCAGCAATCCGGCGGTCGTCTTCGACTTGTCCGAATACGGTTCGCCGGTCATCGGGTCACGTCCGTACGGTGCGGACGGGTCGACAAGGCCGAAGCCAGGCTGAGGATAACCCTGACCTTGCGGGTATCCCTGCGCCTGACCGTAACCGGGCTGCGAATATCCAGGCGGGGGGTAGCCCTGCTGCTGACCGTAATTCTGGCTTCCCTGCGGCGGAGCGGCGGGGTAGCCCTGCGGCGGAGCCGCGTAGGGATTCGGAGTCTGGTCTGCCGGCGCACCGTAGACGGGACCGTCCGTCGGGGTTTGGGTCGGCCTCGAGTAGTCCGGCGCCGGATAGTCGGTCGCCGGATAGTTCTGGGCGGCGTAGCTTTCCTGCGACGTGTATGGCGCCGTGGGCTGATTCGGGGTGGAATCAGAATCGGCAGTGGGAAACGCTGTCGTCGATTCGGTTCCGGTCGGCGGCGGGTAGATGGGGTGGTTTCCCCAGCCCGGGCCGTTCCCGACTCCCGAATACGTGTCCCATCCTGGACCGGTGCCGGTGGTCTCCGTCGACGGAGTCTTCTCCGTTGGCGCCGAGGTTTCCGTCAACGACGCATCCGCCGTCGCGTCGTAGTCGAACGGCGACCCGAACTGGGGTGGAACCGGCGGCTGCGATCCTGACGAGTCCCCCGACTCGGACGGTTCCGGATTCTTGTTCAAGTTAGGCAACGTACTTTCCTTCGATTCGACGACGGTACGTAATAGCTTTTGTTATCGGGCCACGAGAAGGGTTCGGCCTTCGCGTGGCCGGTCCCCCACAGATCTTTCCTCGGTTCGTGCTCCCGGATCATCCTCGTAACGGCCGGCGAACACCGTCCCGCGCATTGCCCGAAAGTATCACGATGCCGTCGACGAACGCCCAGATCCAAATTCCGATGGCAAATGGAATTCCGATGAGGAACGCGGACATGAACAGCGCGAAGAACATGCCGAGCAGTTGGCACAGTCCGATGCCGACGCTCCCGATGTAAAGACGACCGACTCCACAGATTCCGAAGAAGCCCAGCAAGATCTGCAACAGTCCAGCTGTAGCTTTCGACTTGTCGGAATACGGTTCCCCCGTTACCGGGTGCCGACCGTACGGCGCATAGGGATCTCCGAACCCGTACATCGATGGAGCGGGCGGTGGATGCTGATATCCGTACGGATTGGGCGCGCCGTAGACCGGTCCCTGATCCTCGGGGAATCCCCCTTGCGAATAGGGACCTGTCACGGCTTGTCTTTCTTCGACAGCTTCACCGCGTCCGACGACTCATCCGACGCTGCCGTGGAGGCGCTTGCCTCACTGGAAGCGGATTCAGCAGCATCGGATTCAGAATCTTCAGCGTCGGCGCCTTTCGCGTCGGCCTTCGCCGAATCAGTTTCGGTAACTGGCGCCGCGACTCCTGCTTCGCCGGCAGCTACCGCAGCGACGTAGTCCTTCGACTTCAAATCAGCCGGATCCTCACGACCCTTCTTCGCCAGGAAGAAGTAGGCCAGTGCGGCGAAGAACACGATCCCCGAAGTGAATGTGTTGACTCGAATGCCGGCGATCTCGTATGCGAAATCGTCGCGCATCAGTTCGACGACAAACCGGCCCAGGCAATAACCCGCGACGTACAGAGCAAACAGGCGTCCGTGACCGATCTTGAATCGGCGGTCGACGAGGACCAGCAGGATCACGATCAGGACGTTCCACACAGCTTCGTAGAGGAACGTCGGGTGAACGACCCGAATGACTTCTCCGTTGGAGACACCTGCCAGTTGATCGAGCTGGCCGGAGGAGTTCACACGCTCGAAGATCTCGAGGCCCCATGGGACGGTGGTCTCGCGACCGTACAACTCCTGGTTGAAGTAGTTGCCGATACGACCGATGGCCTGCGCGAGCAGGATTCCGGGCGCAATCGCATCACCGAGCGCGGAAACCGGAATGCCGCGTCGACGGCAGCCGATCCACGCACCGATGCCGCCGAGGAACACAGCTCCCCAGATTCCGAGGCCTCCCTGCCACACCTTGAGTGCATCGAGAGGCTGACCGTTCTCGCCGAAATAGGCGGGCCAGTCGGTCAATACGTGATAGAGCCTGCCACCGATCAGACCGAACGGAACAGCCCAGATCGCGATGTCGAGAACGGTCCCCTTCTCGCCGCCGCGGGCGACCCAACGACGATCTCCCCACACGATCGCGACGATGATGCCGAGGATGATGAAGAGCGCGTAGGCGCGCAGCGCTACCGGTCCGACGTACCAGACGCCTTGGGGCGGGCTGGGGATATAGGCCAGTAGGTCCACAGTTGAGGTCACGACGCCACGGTAGCCGAGCGGACGCCCTCGGCGAGTTCTTCGGTGAGCGAGCGAACCGCTCCCAAGCCGTTCTCGACCGCGGAGACCAGAGCCGAGCCGACGATGACGGCATCGGCGTATGCCGCGATTTCGGCAGCTTGTGCGCCGGACCGAACGCCCAATCCGACGCCGACGGGAATGTCGGAATGCGCGCGGATTCGTGCGGTCAGTTCCGGAGCCATCGACGACACGGCGTCGCGAGCGCCGGTGACACCCATTGTCGAGGCCGCGTAGATGAATCCACTACTCGCGTCGAGTGTCATCGCGAGCCGTTCTTCCGTCGAGGACGGGGCGACAAGGAAGATCCGGTCGAGGTGGTGCTCCTCGGATGCTTCCATCCAGGCGCCTGCTTCTTCCGGAATGAGGTTGGGGGTGATGAGTCCGAGCCCGCCGGCGGAAGCGAGGTCTCGTGCGAACTTGTCGACGCCGTACTGCAGTACCGGGTTCCAGTAGGTCATCACGACGGCCTTGCCGCCGACCGAACTGATCTGCTCGATCACGGTGAAGATGTCGCGAAGGCGAACGCCGTTGGTGAGTGCGGTTTCGGCTGCACGCTGGATGGTCGGACCGTCCATGACCGGATCGGAATACGCGACACCGACTTCGATGATGTCGCAGCCACCGTCGACCATCGCCTTGAACACGTCGATCGATTCGGGAACGGTCGGATAACCGGCAGGCAGGTAACCGACGAGGGCGGCACGCTTGTCAGCCTTGCACGCTGCAAAGGTGGGTGCGAGGCGTGATGGTCGTTCGCTCACTTGTCCGAGCCTTCCGTGTTGTCGTTCTGGTCTGCTGCATCAGCCGGAGCGGTTGCCTGACTCGAGGCGCCGTCGAAGAGACCGAACCAGCTTGCGGCGGTGTCCATGTCCTTGTCACCGCGACCGGAGAGATTGACGACGATGATCGCGCCCTCGCCGAGTTCCTTGCCCAGTCGGAGCGCGCCGGCAACGGCGTGGGCGGATTCGATGGCCGGGATGATGCCTTCGCGGCGCGAGAGCAGCAGTAGAGCATCCATCGCTTCGCTGTCGGTGACGGGTTCGTAGGTGGCACGCCCGATATCGCTCAGGTAAGCGTGCTCGGGTCCGACGCCCGGGTAGTCCAGACCAGCCGAGATCGAGTGCGATTCGATGGTCTGACCGTCTTCGTCCTGGAGCAGGTAGGAGTAGGCACCCTGGAATGCGCCAGGTGTACCGCCGGCGAACGTTGCTGCATGCCTTCCGGTTTCGACACCGTCGCCGGCCGCTTCGTAGCCAACCAGCCGTACCGACAAATCGTCGATGAACGGGTGGAAGATTCCGATTGCGTTGGAGCCGCCTCCGACGCAGGCTGTGACTGCATCGGGCAGGCGGCCGGTCAGTGCCTGAACCTGGACGCGTGTTTCGAGGCCGACCACTCGCTGGAAGTCGCGAACGATGGTGGGGAACGGGTGCGGACCTGCCGCGGTACCGAAGCAGTAATAGGTGTTGTCCGCGTGGGAAACCCAGTCGCGCAAGGCTTCGTTGATCGCGTCCTTGAGCGTGCGCGAACCGGTCTCGACCGAGACGACCTCCGCGCCGAGCAGGCGCATGCGTGCGACGTTCAGTGCTTGACGTTCGGTGTCGACAGCACCCATGTAGATGACGCACTCGAGACCGAGCAGTGCACAGGCGGTGGCCGATGCCACACCGTGCTGGCCCGCTCCGGTCTCGGCGATGATGCGAGTCTTGCCCATACGCTTCGCCAGCAGAACCTGACCGAGAACGTTGTTGATCTTGTGAGAACCGGTGTGGTTCAGATCTTCACGCTTGAGAATGATGCGCGCACCACCGGCGAACTCGCTCATTCGCGTTGCCTCGAAAATCGGCGACGGACGCCCGGTGTAATCGCGCTGCAAGCGATCGAGTTCGTTCAAGAACGTGTCGTCCGCGCGAGCCTTTTCGTACTCCGCAGTGACTTCCTCGATAACCGCCATGAGGGCTTCCGGCACATGCCGTCCGCCATAGACGCCGAAATGCCCTCCGGCATCCGGGTCGTGAGAGCGCTCGGTGAGTCCCGCGCTGGCCGGCGGCAGATTGCCGCCCTTGAATACTGCACCGGAGCCTGGTTCCTGAGTACGTGAAGTCACCCCACCAGTCTGCCCCAACGGTGTCGCTGGTCACCGCCCGGGTGCATCAAAGCACGCCGGGCGGGTGAAGCGCTTTATCGAGACGGTTTGGGGCAGGACGGGTGTGCACCGGCATTGACCAGATCTGCGACGGCCTTGCGAGGGTCGCCGCTGGTCACGAGGCCTTCACCGACGAGCACTGCGTCGGCGCCCGCACCGGCGTACGCCAACAGATCGGCAGTTCCGCGAACACCCGATTCGGCGATCTTGATCGTCTCGGTCGGCAGACCGGGAGCAATGCGACCGAAGGTGTTCTTGTCCACCTCGAGGGTCTTGAGATTGCGCGCGTTGACACCGATCACCTTGGCGCCGGCTTCGAGCGCGCGGTTGGCTTCTTCCTCGGTGTGCACCTCGACGAGGGCAGTCATTCCCAGAGATTCGGTGCGATCGATCAGCGAGGCGAGCGCCTGCTGTTCGAGTGCCGCGACGATCAGCAAGATGACGTCGGCGCCGTGAGCGCGAGCCTCGTGAATCTGGTACGGCCCCACGATGAAGTCCTTGCGCAGCACCGGAATGGTGACCGCTTTACGGACTGCGTCGAGGTCGGCCAACGAGCCGTGAAAACGGCGCTCTTCGGTGAGAACACTGATGATGCGTGCGCCGCCGGCTTGGTAAGCCGCGGCAAGCTCTGCGGGATCGGCAATGTCGGCCAGCGCACCCTTTGACGGGCTCGCTCGCTTGACCTCGGCGATGACGCCGATGCTCGATTCCAGAAGTGCTGCTGCAGCATCGAGTGCAGGCGGTGCAGCGGCCGCAGCAGCCTTGACTGCAGCGAAGTCGAGTACGGCTTCGCGGGCGGCGACATCAGCGCGCACCCCGTCGAGAATCGAGTCGAGTACGGTCATCGTGGCCCGAATCCTTTCTGGGCAAGAGCCCGATGTGAGATACGTCATCAGGGTGGTCTCAGCCTAGTGGGACGAAATTTTGCTACTCCGTCGGGGTACCCACGCAGGTGAGGGTTCAGTCTTACTCAGTGCGACGACCCCGGTCTCGCACCGTTGCCTCCCCCTGCTCCGTCGTCCCCGTCAGCCACTGTCGGGTCCTCGCCGGCATCGAGCGCGTCCCACAACATCCGTTGTGTCACAGGCTCGTCCGACGCGGGTGTGTCTCCCTGACCGAGCTTGGCTGCAGCTTCGCGGCGGGCGGCAGGGTTGTCGTACTTCGACGACAACCCGCCTCGCACTGGAGGTTTGCGCATCAGAAGTACTGCTGCGCCGAGCGCCGCCAGCGCTCCGAGCAACGCAAGCAAGGCAGGCAGTACCGAAACAGTCGTCGAGAGATCTTCCGGGTGACCGGACAACTCGGCCAACTCCACCGCTCGGTCCGCAGAGGCTCCGGACACCAACAACTGCACCGCCGGAACCGCTACCGCGACGGCGACGAGTGCCACCAACAGTCCGACCACACGAAGGGCCCAACCTCGCACCGCGAACGACGCCGCGATCGCCGCCAGAAGCGCGAGCGCGAGCGGAGTCATCGCCGCCGCCCAGGTGCTGCCGTCGAGGTCCGTCGTCCGCTCCAGCGTCTTGCCGTCGCTCGAGGTCAGATGAACCCACGTCATCCGTGAGCTGCCCCACAGAGCTGCTGCCGACAGTGCAAGCAAAAGCGTTCTCGGCACAGCGGTGCCACGAGAAGCCCTTGTAGGCTGCTCCGCTGCAATCGACTCGTTCTCACTCACTGATCGTCACCTCCGATGGTGCGCAGGGTGTGTGCCGACGCGATGGCGCTCAGCACTGCCATCGCCTTGTTGCGGGCCTCGGTGTCCTCGTAGACCGGATCCGAGTCGGCGACGACGCCGGCCCCCGCCTGGACATATCCAATCCCGTCCTTGATCAATGCCGTTCGGATCGCGATCGCGGTGTCGGCGTCGCCGGCGAAGTCGAGGTAGCCGACGATGCCGCCGTAGATACCCCGCCTGGTGGGCTCGAGTTCTTCGATCAGCTGCATCGCACGCACCTTGGGTGCCCCTGACAGGGTTCCAGCGGGGAAGCAAGCCGTGACCGCGTCGAGAGCGTGCTTTCCCTCGGCCAGATGACCGGTGACGGTCGATACGAGATGCATCACGTGGCTGTACCGCTCGATGTGCCGGTAGTCGTGCACCTTCACCGTGCCCGGGCGACAGACACGACCCAGATCGTTTCGCCCCAGATCGACGAGCATGAGGTGCTCGGAGTTCTCCTTCTCGTCGGCGAGGAGGTCCTTCTCGAGCAGGATGTCGTCCTCCTCTGTGGCACCGCGCCATCTGGTTCCAGCGATCGGGTGTGTTGTCGCGATGCCCTCGGCGACGGTGACCAGTGCCTCAGGGCTCGAACCGACGATCGAAAACGCCGTCTCTCCATCACCGTTCGGCACGTTGAGCAGATACATGTACGGGCTGGGGTTCGACGCGCGCAGCATCCGGTACACGTCGATCGGTGCTGCAGTGCAATCGATCTCGAATCGCTGCGAGAGAACTACCTGGAATGCCTCGCCCGCTTCGATGTCGCCGATCAACTTTTTGACGTCGACACCGAAGCTCTCGGTGGTGCGTTGACGACGGTAGTTCGGAGTCGCTTTCGAGAATGTCGACACCGTCGATTTCGCCGGCGCCGCGAGAGCGCGAGTCATCGCGTCCAACCTGGCGACCGCGTCGTCGTACGCCGTGTCGACACGCTCGTCGGTGCCGTCCCAGTTGACCGCATTGGCGATGAGGGTGATCGCCCCTTCGTGGTGATCGACAGCGGCGATGTCGGCAGCAAGCAGCATGACCATCTCGGGTATCTGCAGGTCGTCGACCGCGGAGTCACCCAATCTCTCGAGGCGCCGCACCGCGTCGTAACCGAGGAACCCGACCATTCCGCCGGTCAGCGGGGGTAGGTCGGGAAGTCGCTCCGAACGAAGTAGTTCGAGGGTGGCACCGAGTGCATCGATCGGGTCACCGCCGGCCGGAGCACCGGCCGGAACATTGCCGTACCAAGCCGCCTCTCCGTCCACGACGGTCAGTGCAGCCGGACTCCCGACGCCGATGAACGACCACCGCGACCACGAACGACCGTTCTCGGCCGACTCGAGCAAGAAGGTGCCTGGACGATTGCCGGCCAACTTCTCGTACGCCGAGAGCGGAGTTTCGGAGTCCGCCAACACTTTCCGAGTGACCGGAACGACCCGGTGCTCAACTGCGAGGGCACGGAACTGCTCCCGAGTGGTGGTGGAATCGGACGCGTCACCGACGATCGCGGTGTCGGACGACCGTGCGGACATGGAGGTGGGCTCGCCGTGCATGCCTCCATCATCCCAGGCTCCCCCACACGGTCGTCGTGCGCGGGTAACCTCGGCCGAATGAAACCAGGCCAACTCGCCCCCGATTTCTCGCTGCCCGACCAGGACGGAACTCCGCGCTCGCTGACGAGCCTGCTCGCGAACGGCCCCTTGGTCCTCTTCTTCTACCCGGCAGCCTCGACGCCGGTGTGCACCGCCGAGGCGTGCCACTTCCGTGACCTGGGCAGCGAATTCGCCGCGGTGGGCGCTTCGCGGGCAGGTATCAGCACCGATACGGTCGAAGCTCAGTCCACCTTTGCCACCGCACAATCCTTCGACTACCCCCTGCTCGCCGACACCGACGGCAAGGTAGCCGAACAGTTCGGCGTCAAGCGCGGACTCCTGGGCAAGCTGGCTCCGGTCAAACGCTCGACCTTCGTGATCGACACCGACCGCACCGTTCTCAAAGTCATCTCGAGTGAACTTCGCGCCAACACGCACGGCGACCAGGCACTCGAGTTCCTTCGCAATCGAAGCTGACTCACCTGGGCGAAATGATTCTCTGAGCAACCTGATTCTCTAGGCGACCTGAATCGAGCGCTTCGCAAGTCCCATCCAGAATCCGTCGATCACCTGGGTGGGCACCTGCTCCGGATCGGACGACGCACCGAGCGTGACGAACAAAGGGGCGAAGTGCTCGATGGTCGGATGCGCGTACGGCATCCCGGGAGCTTGGGCGCGGAAGTCGATCAACGAATCGACGTCTCCGGCAGCGAACCTCTCCCCTGCCCACGCGTCGAATTCCGCCGACCATCCCGGGGCCTGCGCCTCCGGTGACGGATCGCGCAGGAACGGCAGCCCGTGCGTGGTGAATCCGGATCCCACGATCAGCACACCTTGCTCACGGAGTGGCCGTAGGCGTTCTCCGAGATGGAGCAAACGCTCGGGATCGAGGGTTGGCAGCGAAATTTGCAGTACCGGGATGTCTGCGTCCGGGTACATCACCGTGAGCGGCACGTAGGCACCGTGATCCAGTCCTCGATTCGGCTGCTGAACCACTCGTTCGTTGTCCGGCATCAACGCGGCGACCTGAGCGGCGAGTTCCGGAGCGCCGGGAGAGTTGTACTTCGCGCGGTAGAACCTCTCGGGAAAACCACCGAAGTCGTAGATGAGCGGGGTGCCCGTGGTCGTCGAACCGATCGTCAGCGGTGCTGATTCCCAGTGCGCCGAGACGACGAGGATTGCCGTCGGCCGCGGAAGATCGCCGGCCCACGCCCCCAATTGGTCGACCCACAACGCGCTGTCCACCAGCGGCGGAGCACCGTGGCTGAGATACAGCGCAGGCATGGTTGTGGTGGACATATGGGCTCCTCGGGATAGACATTCGTCGTTAAGTTGAAGGTTCAACCTAATATAGGACTCAACACTTGCGTCCCGCAACTATTCCCCGCAATATTCTTCTGGACATGCGTCTGAGACGCTGTACACCAGCACGCTCCGTGCACGAAGAATGCTCGACCCGAAGGAGAAGTCACCGATGAGTGAACCGACCGCGCAGCCCGACGCGCAGTCTCAGACGAAGTGGCTCACAGCCGAGCAGCAGGAAGCCTGGCTGACACTGATCGCTCTCGTGACACGGTTGCCTGCCGCACTCGACACTCAACTGCAACGCGATTCGGCACTCACCCACTTCGAGTATTTCGTGCTCGCCGCACTCTCGGACGCCCCCGACCACAAGCTCCAGTTGTCGGTACTGGCCCAGCGCGCGAACGCTTCCCTGTCCCGCCTCTCGCACGTCGTCACGAAGATGGAGAAAGCCGGCTGGGTGAAACGGGAAGTCATTCGCGGCAGCCGCGGCTCCAACGCAGTACTCACCGACGAAGGAATGACAAAGGTCGTCGCGGCCGCGCCGCCACACGTCGCCTCGGTTCAAGGTCTCCTCTTCGAGGGCCTCGATGATCGCCAGGTCGCCCAGCTTTCGTCCTTGGGGACTGCAATGCTCAGCCAACTGGACAAGGGAATCGCCGCCGGACTCGGCAAGGCCTGACCCCTTTCCCGACACCAGCGGTCTGATCCTTACGACGGCGGCTTCGTGAGGTCGAGTGCAGCCAGGTGACTGAACAGCATGCTCGCTCCGATCGGGTTTCCACCGCCGGGATACGTAGTCCCGCTGGCCGCTGCCATCGTGTTGCCCGCCGCGTACAATCCGGCAATCGCCGTACCGTCGGCTTTGAGCACCCGCCCGGTTGCGTCGGTACGTAGACCACCTTTGGTCCCGAGGTCGGAGATACCGAAAGCGGCAGCGTGAAACGGTCCTTGGTCGATCGGTACGAGCGGTGAAGCCCCCTCCGAAAAGGCACGGTCGTACGCAGTGTCTCCTCGGCCGAAGTCCGTGTCGACGCCGGTCGCCGCAGACTCGTTGAATCGCTTCACGGTCTGCACCAGTTCCGCTGCGGGAACATCGATCTGGGCGGCGAGGTCTTCGAGCGTCTGGGCACTCTTCCACAACCCAGCATCCACATACTGCTCCGTCTGCACCATGGGCACGTTGGGCGCCTTCACCGGCGGCACTGCACCTTCCCTGTTGTCGTAGATCATCCAATACGGTGTGGTTACTTTTCGTGCCCGCATGTGTTCTATGACGGAGCGACCCAAGCGGTCGTACGGCGCAGACTCGTTGACGAATCGACGACCGTTGTCGTCCACGAAGATTCCGCCGGTGAACCACAGCGCAAACGCGGAGCGGCCATCCGGATGGGTGAGCCCCGGCGACCACCAGGCCTCCCCCATGAGGTCGGTATCGGCGCCCACGGCGATAGCCGCCTGATGCGCCTTGCCGAGATTGCCGGGACAACCCATCGTGTCGAGCGCAGAGCCGGGAACACCGAATTCGGCACGCAGGGTCTCGTTCTGTTCGAATCCGCCCGCGGCCAGAATCACTCCTCTGCGGGCTCGGATGGTTCGACGCCGACCACCTTGTTCGACGACCGCGCCGACGACCGATCCGTCCTCGACGACCAATTCTTCGAGAGTGGTGTTCAGGTGCATGGCGGCGTTGGCGAATGTCGAAAGTGCCAGCAAGAATCGACCGATCAACGACTGCCCGCCGACGAGGTACGCCGGCAACTCTTCTCCCAACCGCTCCGTCGCGAGCGGCGATCGAAGTGAATCACGAAGCACACCAAGCTTCTTAGCGTTCATCGGTTTGGGAACGATGTGTCGACCGCTCGCGCGAGCCTTGGGTTTTTCCCCGAAGTAGTCGGGCCACGGCAGTATCTGGAACTCGAAATTCGAGTCCTCTTCGAGATAGTCGATCAACCCGGCGCCGCCTCGAACGTATGCCTCCTGGACGTCGGCAGGTGTCCGATCACCCACCACCGAACGGTAGTACTCCAGCGCATCTTCGATGGTGTCGTCGTCCCCACCCCGGCGAAGAACGGCGTTGCACGGGAACCACATTCCGCCGCCGCCCGAGTACGCCGTTGTTCCGCCGTACTTGTCGGTCGCTTCGATCACAATGACGTCGAGGCCTTCGCGTGCTGCCGTGTACGCGCCGGCGAGTCCGCCGCCCGATCCCACAGCGAGTACGTCGCATGTCTCGTCCCACTTCGTCATAATCAGCCTCTCCGATCCTGGGCACATTTCCGAACGTGTTCTAGAAATCGTTCTAACACATGGACTTAGCGATCGCGGGGGATCGAAATTCTGTCCCACCGAGCGGGAGCGAGACATGACGCCGAGCGGGAGCGAGACATGACACCGAGCGGGAGCGAGACATGACACCGAGCGGGGAGCGAGAATGAGCGGCGATAGCGCACACTTTGCTCGCATGGGTCTGATCCCGTAGTGTCTGGACACATGTCTGGTAAGACCAAGTTCGAGTCCACTCGTCGACGGCTCACACAGCAGCAAGCCGAAACCGTCGATCGATTGACCGCGGCAGCGATCACGGTCCTGCGCGACAAAGGGTTTGCCGATCTGACTGTGCGAATGGTGGCAGCGGAAGCCGGTGTCGCCGCAGCCACGGCGTACACCTATTTTTCGTCCAAGAGTCACCTTGTGGCAGAACTGTTCTGGCGCCGACTCGACGCGGTACCGCACGAGCCCTCCCCCGAGGCGGAACGAGAAGCGCAGGTCTGCTCGGTCCTTCGAAGCGTCGCACTCCTCGTTTCCGACGAACCGGAGCTGGCCGCGGCCGTGACCACGGCGATGATGGGCAATGATCCCGACGTCGAACACCTTCGGGGACGTATCGGCAAGAACATCCGCGAGCGGCTCATCGAGGCGCTGGGGCCGTCATACGATCCCGACGTACTCGAAGCACTCGAAATCTCCTGGTCCGGAGCGCTTGTCCGAGCCGGCATGGGTTACGAGTCCTATTCGCAGATCGCAGACCGGCTCGAAGTCACTGCCAGGCTGATCATGGCGGGCCGCGACAACCTTCACTAGACGGGGGTCATGGCACTCACCAGCCATGTGCCGTCGACTCGATCGAGTGTCACCTCGACTCGGCTCGACGTCGACGCTGGTGCCGGCCGCGCGATACTCGTCGTGATCTGATCGACGAACAGGAGCAATTCTGCTCGGTCTGCAGCAGCGGAGAGCACTCCGACGTCGACTACTCGCGCCTTCGTGCTGATTCCTTGCTCCTTCGACTGGGGTGCAACGGTTTTCGATCCGAATTCGGCGAAGCGGTCCTGAAATGTTCCACTTGCGCCCTCGGCAGCATGTGCAAGATCCTCGTCCACCGTGTCGCTGTTGTAGGTCAAGAGATTCTCGACGAGCATCGGCGCCACACCGATCACCTCGACACGTGCGGTTTCAGCGGCTGCCGAACGGTGGTGACTCCAGAGCAGAGTCCCGCCGGCTCCCACCAAGATCAGCGCTGCAAACGCCAAGACCACGCGCTTCACGGGACGAACTCCACACTCGACATCAGTACCCGACCGTCGACCTCTTCGACACCGACGCGAAGACGGTAGGTTCGCGCCGAAGACTCTCCCGCCGAATTGCCGACCTGAGCCGATGCCGCGATCAGTACCACCCCCGAGGTTCCGGATTCCGATGCCAGGGCGGCGGTGTCGACATGACCGTCGGAATCGACGGCGAAATCACGGATCGATGCGACGAACGCAGATTCACCGGACTTCAGTTCGTCTGCAAAAGTTCCCGTAGTCAGCGACTTCAGCTCCGCGAGATCCTCGTCGAGCGTGGCAGAGTGAACGTCGATCAGAGCAAGGGTTCCTGCGACAGCACCGTCGACGAACCCTTGACGCTGGGACTCTCGCACGCGGTCCGATCGAACTGCCAGACAACCGAAGACGACAACGACGCTCAGAGCCGCGAGTGCAATCCAGACCAGGGCAGTGAGTACACCGCGCTTCCCTCGGACCGGATCCAGCACCTCACCTCTCAGCGATTCGTCGGCGTCAGCAACTGTTGCCACGGCTCCCCCTCCCCCGGACCGGAGTCAGCCGGAGCCAACTCCGTGTGTTGATAGTCGACTCCGTCAGGCCCGGTGTACAACTCGCCGGGCGCATTGGTCCCCGACGGCACGTACGCTTCGGGGCTCCGGCAGATCTCCGGGCTCGGTGCTCGTTTGCCCGGTACCTCCATGCAGGGAATGTTCCGAGATCCACGAACGGCGAAGACCGAGTTCTGTGGCACTTTGCAGTACAGATCAGCCGGGGTGTCCGGCACACTCGTCTGGGTCGGGTCCCGTCGCTGATCGGCAGGAAGGTAACCGGTCGAGCACGCCGCAGGGTCCTGCGCTTGGAGGTGGAAGTTGACGTTCGCGGCGCCGTCCACCTGCCCGCGTTGTACGACGGTTTCCTGTGCCGCGACCAGTGGCGGCAAGATGACGAGCACCTGTTCCAACCCGGCGTTGTACGTCAAAGCCACCTGAGCGGTGCTGGTGAAATTGGCAAGCAGCACAGGCAAAGTGGGTTTGAGGCCTTGAAACAGCAGGTCGGCTTCAGTCGCGAAGCCCGGTCCGGTCTCGAGGATATTGCGCACGGACCCGTCGGCGACCTCCAACTGTCCACTGAGCTGAGCGACACTGGACGCCCACTGGCGAATCTGATCGCCCGTCACCACCTGTGTCTGCAGGAGCGGATCCAACTGCTGTACGAGCGTCGTAGCCGGCGTTGTGGCAGCGGCCATCTGATCGACGAACGAGGTGGTCGAATCCAGCAGACGAGCCAGATCCTCTCCCCTGCCTCCGAAAGCTGCCGCGGACTCGTCGATCACCGATCGCAACTTGTCCTGCGGTACGGATGCGAGCATCGCCTGCGCCTGATCGAGGACCGGTCCGATCTCGGTCGGGATCGTGACAGCGTCGGGGCCGATCACGTCTCCGTCGGCCAGAAAGGGTCCGTCCGCGGTGCTCGGTTGCATGTCGACGTATTGCTCACCGATTGCCGACACGCTTCGCACCGCTACTGTGAGCCCGCTGGAGGGAACGGGAACCGCACTCTCCAAGGATAATTCGGCGCGTACCACTCCCGGAGAGAGACGCACCGACCTGACCTGACCGATGGTGTCGCCGCGATAGGTCACGTTCGCGTTCCGATACAGGCCGCCGGCGTCGGGCAGTTCGACTGTCACCGAATAGCGCCCGATGCCGAGCATGGTCGGAACTCTCAGGTACGAGATAGCCGCTGCGCTCATGCCTATCACCGCCAGGATCGCGAAGATCGTCAATTGCCTTCGCACCAACTTCGTGAGAATCATCGTCCACCGTCCTGGTCGGTCCGCCCTGTACCACTTGGGGCGGCCCGCCCGGTACCACTTGGGGCGGCCCGCCCGGTGTCACTTGGGGCGGCCCGCCCGGTACCCAGAGGCGCGGTCAAAGGATCGACCAGTATTCCGTTCTCCACCGGAGTTTGCGGCGCCCCGAACGGAGTACCGAAGCCCAGACCTGACTGAAGGCGATTACTCGTGAGGTCGATCAGCGCCCACAAATTGGTGTAATCACCGCGCATTCCGTCGTCGATGGTCGTCTGAGGGAAGGGGAAGGTACTCAGATTGCCCAAATTGTTGATCAGGTCCGGTCCTGTTTCGACCACCTTCTGCAGCGTCGATTCCAAGGCGCTCAAATTGGCTTTCAAATCGTCGCGGGTCCGGTCGACCAGATCGGTCCCGACGTCCCCGAACCTGCCGACCGCATCGAGGGCGGTGGTCAGGTCGACGCGTTGGGCGCTCAGTTCCGCCAAGGCCGGATCAAGGGTCTCCAACGCCTCACCGAGAACGTCTCGCTGAGCCGTGATCTCACCGGCGAACACGTCGAGATTCTCCATGGTCGTGACTATCGCCTCGCGTTGACGGTCGAGTGTCTCGGTCACGCTGTCCATCTGGCTCAGCAGGTCGCGCGCCGCATCGGTCCGCCCGCCGAGAGCGGTGTTCAGTTCCGTGGTGATGCTGTGAATCTGGGCCAGCCCACCGCCGTTGAGCACCAAGGACAGTGCCGTCAACGCTTCCTCGGTGGTGGGATAGACACTGGCCGATGCAAGGGGAATCACGGATCCCTCCGACAACCGCCCTTCCGGCGCCACCTCGGTGGGCGGCGCGAGCGCGACGTGTTTGGATCCGAGCAGACTGGTTTGGCCGATCTTGGCAGTCGCGTTGGCGGGCAGCGACACCGAACCGTCGAGCGCAACCGTCACCCGGGCGTGCCAGTTGTCGGTCTCGATCGCACTGATACTTCCGACTGTCACGTCGTTGACCATGACCGGAGAGTTGGGACTGATCGACGTGACGTCCGGCATCTCGATCACGACCGAGAAACTTCCCTCACCGCGGCCGGCCGCGCCCGGCAGCGACACCGAATTCAGCCCGCTCCATTGACAACCCGTCAGAACGAGCACGGCGCTCGCCGCCACACACACTGTTCCCCACCGGCGGCCAGTCATCGTGATCCTGTCGACGGCATGAGCAAGCCGGTCAGATCAGACGCCACCGGTACCGTCGGAAAACTCAAGGCGCCAGTCGGTTCCAGATCAGGCTCGCTGTACACCAGTTGGTCCGGAAGAGCGCCGAGCGCCCGGGTCGGGTTGATGCTCAGGTCCGGGTAGTTCGCCTTGATCGTGTTGAGCAACGGGCCGAGGTATTCGATGCACAAATCCGCGCCCTTCTTCGAGGTGTCGTTGGCCAGGCCGGCGATTCCGCCGCAGATCAAGTCGATCGGGTTGCCGACGTTCTGGAATGCGGGCACACCCACCATCGCTCCTTGGGCCGGCCGGTAGACGTTGTAGTAGTTCGACAACGCTGTCGGAGCCAGATGCAGTACCTTCTCGAGACCTGCGCGCTTGTCGACCAATACCTGGGACACGTCGGCCAACTTCGCGATCTGCTCCGTCAAGCCGGTTCGGTTCTGTTCGACAAACCGCTGTACGTCGATGACGGCGGCGTCCAGATCGGCGAGAGCCGGAGCCAATTGCGTCCGGCTCTCGGCGAGCACACTCGAGACATTTGCCAGTCGTCCTTGGAACTGAACGATCTGTTCGTCGCTTGCGGCGAGTGCGGTCGTGAAGGTCTGCAGGCCGCGGATGGTGCCGAACAGATCGGCTCCGCCTTCGTCGAGTGTGCTCATAGCCTCCGAGAGTTCGGTCACCGAGCGCCCCAGCGCTTCCCCGTTGCCGGCCAGTGCGGATCCGGCACCGTCGAGGAAGTTGGCGGCGGGACCGCGATCGTCCCCGTCGGGACCCAAAGCATCGGCAGCCCGGCCCAGCTGTTCCTTGATCTGGTCCCACTCGACCGGGACGGCTGTTCGGTCGAGCCCGATCTCCGCACCGTCATTCAGTGCGTCGGCGCCGTCCGTCACCGCCGGCGTCAACTGCACGAAGCGGGCCGAGACCAGCGACTGGGCAACGATCACCGCTTTCGCGTCCTCGGCGACGGGAACCTCGCGCGCCAATTTCAGTTCGACGCGCATTCGATCTCCCTGTGGGGCGATCTCGGTGACGCGGCCGACGTCGACCCCCACGACACGAACGTCGTCACCGACATACAGGCCGGTCGTCGAGGTGAAGTAGGCCGTCACGTTGTAGTAGCGCAGATGTTGCACCGCAAGGTATCCCGACACGACGACGATCGCCGCGCCGACGACGCTTCCACCGACTACGCCGATTCGACGCCAGTTCACCGGTTTGCGAACTCGTAAGGCACCCATCATCGAACCTCCGGAATCGGTAGCGGCGCAGATGGTAGCCCGAACATCGCGTTGATCAACGGTTGGGTGTATTGCGCCGGTACCAGGTTCTGGACGTAGGCGTAATAGAAGGGACCGCTGGCCACGGTGTCGCCGAGCGTGCCCACGTACGTACCGAGACCGTCGATTCCCTGAGAAAGGTTGTCCTTGTTGTTCTGCAGAATGCCGACAACCGTGTCGAGTTTGCCGAGGACCGGTTGCAATTGCGCCTCGTTGTCGTGGACGAGTCCGCTCAGCTGGGTCGACAACGCCGAGATGTTCGTGATCACTTCCCCCAGCGCCGCCTGTCGCCGATCCAGTTCTCCCAACAAGGCGTTGCCGTCGACGAGTAGCGCGTTGACCTGTGGTCCACGCTCGGCCAGCGTCCCGGCGACGTCGTTTGCATCGGACAGCAAGGTGCGCAACATGTCGTCGCGTCTATTGACGCTGTCGGAGATCCGTGCGACACCGTCCAGTGCCGGCCTCAGGTTCGGCGCACTGTCGGACATCACCTGCCCCACTGCGTCGAGTGATTCGGAGAGTTGGTCGAGATCGATGTCCTCGACCGTCGTGGTGAGGTCACCGAGCACGTCGGGCAGCGAGTACGCCGATCTTGTTCGCTCGACCGGGATCTCGCCGCCGACCGCGATCCTTCCCGGACCGTCCAGATCGAGTGATACCGCTCGCTTGCCGAG
Organism: Rhodococcus sp. MurmanLake-1; assembly: GCF_056945715.1. Classification (NCBI taxonomy): domain Bacteria; kingdom Bacillati; phylum Actinomycetota; class Actinomycetes; order Mycobacteriales; family Nocardiaceae; genus Rhodococcus; species Rhodococcus sp. MurmanLake-1. The sequence goes on from NZ_JBWZNF010000012.1 coordinate 93,051, forward strand.
CAACGACATCGTGGTGACGGCTGCCGACGTGCTTTCTCCCAAACCGATCGAGCCTTCCAGTGTGAAGTCCACGCGCGCGAGTCCGTGCTCGACCTCGATCCGGTCCACCGTTCCGATCTTCACTCCGGCGGCGTTGACTTCGTCTCCCGGCGCGAGACCGCTGGCGTCGGCGAACACCGCGCTGTACCCGACGCCCGATTTCAGGAACTGCAGATTCTGATACTGGAGCGATGCCAATACGACGGCGGCCGTGACGACCAATCCCACGACCCCCACGCGTACGGCCTGGCTCTGTGCCATCTCTCTCATCGTGGTGCGCACCTTCCGGTCGTCTGATCCACCAGGTCGACAGTGAGCGGCGTACCGTCGGCACCGTCGACCTTCAGTGCGATTCCGCACAGATAGAAGTTGAAGAACGACCCGTACGAGCCGACTCGGATCAGCTGCTTGTAGTTCGAGGGCATGGACGCGAGAATCCGATCGAGCTCACTTTGTTGCTCGATCAGCGGATTCAGGCTTGCGTCCAGCTTCGACAGGTTTCCCGCGATGTCCGGGCGAACTCCGGCGAGGAGATCGGCGAAGGTGCCTGATGCGGTGTTCACGCTCTCGACGGCAGTCCCGATCATCTCCCTGTCCGCCGCGAGCCCGCTGACCAGCTGTTGTAGGTGATCGAGAGTGTCACTGAACTGACCACCGCGGCTGCGCAATTCACTGAGCACACCGTCGAGGTTGCCGATCACTCGACCGATCAGTTGGTCGCGGTCTGCGAGAGTGTTCGTGATCGATCCGGTGTGCGCCAGCACCGATGCCACAGTTCCGGACTGGCCTTGAAACACCTCGAGCAAGGACATCGACAACGCGTTGACCTGCTCTGGGTCCAGGGCTTGAAACAGCGGCTTGAAACCACCGAGTAGCGCATCGAGGTCGAGTGCCGGCGCGGTGCGATCGACGGGAATGCTCTCGCCCTGTGGCTGCGGTTCCGCGATCCCCGGATCGTCGAGCAGTTCGAGGTATCGATTACCCACCAGATCCTGATATCGAACAGCGGCTCTGGTCGATACAGTCACGGTGTCACCCGTATCCACACTGAAACTCACGTGGGCACGGTGATTCCCACCGAATTCGACGGAGCCGACAGAACCGACCGGCACACCCGCGATGCGCACCTTGTCGCCGGCTCTGAGCCCGGAGGCGTTGACGAACTCCGCCGAGTACGACCTCGCGTCGCCACCTCGCATCTGGCCGAACACGAGGATCAGCCCGGCGTTGACGAGGATCATCACCAGAACAAAAATTCCGAACTTGACGGTGTACCCACGAACTTTCATCGGATCTCCGTCCCGAACAGGTAGCTCATCAGATCCGGGACCGTGTTCATCGGTTGCCCACCATTCGGCTGACGCTCGGGCGCAAACGGATTCACCCCGGTATCGGTCACCAGGTACGGAGCATTGACGTTCGGGTCGCGCAGTGGAAGACCCATACACTGCGGGCCACCTGTTGCCGCGACCTTCGGAAGGTCGTCGGGATATCGGTACGGTTCGGTTCCGGCGATCAGACCGATCGACATCTTGATTCCTGGTTGTCCGTTGTAGGCGCCGTCGCCGATCTTCTTGCTCTCCTGCAGTCCGTGGAACATGCAGGGAATCACCGGGGAGTATTCCTCGAGCAGTGCGGTGGTCGGCCGCAGTAACGACAGAACGGTGTCGATACCGTCGGCGTTGGCTCCCAGTACATCTTCTCCGGTGCGGGCGACCCCGATCACGTTGAGCAAGAGGAGATCGAGATTCTGCTGCTCGTCGAGAACAGTGGTTCCCGTCGTCGTGAGCGAGTCGAGGGTGTCCATCAAGTCGAGAACAGCGTCGCGGTAGGTCTGTGTGACGGCTGGTAAATCCGTCAACACATGATCGAGAGCCTCACGTGCAGTGTTGAATTCGAGCAACGAGGAATCTGCTTGTTCGAGTGCGACCCCGAGCCGTTCGCCGCGTCCTTGCAGAGCAGTCGAGAGGGCACCCAATGTCGAATCGAGCTTGCCCGGGTCCACCGTCCGGAGCACGGTGGTGAGTTTCTCGAACACCGTGTTCAGCTCGACAGTCACCCGGGATGCGTCGATCGTCGCCCCGGCGGCAAGTCGCGCGCTGCTCGGCTGCTCCGGCGAGGACAGGCTGACGAACTTCGCGCCGAAGGCCGTGTTCGACGTGATCGCCACATCCACGTTTGACGGAATAGATTCGAGCGCTTCGGGATCGATCGACAACGACAGTTGTGCGGTAGCGTCGTCAGTCGGCGTGATGGACTCCACCGAGCCCACGGTCACCCCGGCCATCTTCACCCGCGCGCCCGGATCCATCACGAGCCCCGCGCGCTCCGCGATCACCGTGATCGGGACGCGAGCGACAAACACCTGGTTGAAAGACGCGACCGACAAAGCGATGACCCCGACGATCGCCGCAGCCAAGCCCAGAGCAGCCAACTTGTAGCCGTATCTGTGCACGCAGTACCCCTAACCGGACAGATTGAAGTTGCCGGAACCGCCGTAGAGCGCGAGTGAGACGAGCAGGGTCACCGCCACGACGCAGATCAGCGAGAGCCGAACCCCGCGGCCCACTGCAGTTCCCACGCCCGACGGTCCCCCGGACGCGTTGTATCCGTAGTACGTGTGGATCAGCATCACAAGTAGTGCCATCACGAGCACTTGAACGAAGGACCATGCGACGTCGACCGGATCGAGGAACGTCGTGAAGTAGTGGTCGTAAAGACCGGAGGATTGACCGAACAGCACGACCGTGGTGAATCGTCCGGCCAGAAATGATCCTACGAGCGCCAGTGAGTACAGCGGCAAGATCGCGATCATCCCTGCGGTGACGCGGGTGCTGACGACGTACGGGACCGAACTGATCGCCATCGATTCGAGGGCGTCGATTTCCTCACTGATGCGCATGGCACCGATCTGCGCGGTCGAACCTGCTCCGATCGTGGCCGACAGGCCGATTCCCGCGATGACCGGCGCAGCGATACGAACGTTGATGAAGGCGGAGAAGAATCCGGTGAGCGCTTCGACTCCGATATTTCCCAGCGAGCTGAAACCTTGGATCGCAATGGTGCCGCCCGAGGCTAGAGTCAGAAATCCTACGACCGCAACCGTGCCGCCGATCACTGCCAAAGCTCCGGTGCCCATGCTGATCTCGGCTACCAGCCTCAACACTTCTTTCGGGTGTTTGCGAATTGCCCACGGGATGTGAGCGATGGCGCGCGCGAAGAAGACAGCTTGTCGCCCGACGTCGTCGATCGAGCGTGACGTTCGAGCCACCCGCGCCCGCGTGCGTCCGAACTTGCCGATTTGTGCCAGCGAATCCGACAGCGTCACCTCGATCACCCCGCCGTCAATCGGATGCCGACCGCGGTGACGATGGTGTTGACGACGAACAACGCCATGAATGCGTACACCACCGTTTCGTTGACGGCCTCCCCCACGCCTTTCGGCCCACCCCGTACCGACAGTCCGCGATAGCAGGCCACCAATCCCGCCAGCATCCCGAACAGTGCAGCTTTGACCATCGACAACGCCACCTCGGGCAGGCCGGTCAGCAACGTGATTCCCTCGACGAAGGCGCCAGGGTTCACGCCCTGGAGAAACACCGAGAAGGCGTAACCGCCGGCGATGCCGATGACGCAGACGAGTCCGTTGAGCAGCAAAGCCACCACGGTCGACGCGACCACACGCGGAATCACCAACCGATTGATCGGATCGATCCCGAGCACCTCCATGGCGTCGATCTCTTCACGAATCGTTCTCGATCCCAGATCGGCGGCGATGGCTGTCGCGCCCGCACCTGCCACGATCAGCACCGTCACCACCGGACCGACCTGAGTCACGGCACCGAGCGCGGCCCCGGCGCCGCTGAGGTCGGCGGCACCGATCTCGCGGAGAAGGATGTTGAGGGTGAAACTCACCAGGACCGTGAACGGCACGGCTACCAACACTGTCGGCACGATCGACACCCGGGCGATCATCCAACTCTGCTCGAGAAACTCCTGCACCTGAAAGCGGGTGCGGAACAAGCCCACTGCGACATCGGCGCCCATCCGGTAGAACTGGCCGAGTTCGCGCATCGGGCCCGCAAGTGCAACTCTTCCGCTGTACACGTCAATGCCCCGAAGGACATGACGTGGAGTTGCCGTAGTCGACCTTGAATTCCTTGATCCCGTTGAGCCAACCGGACGAGAGCCTGCTCGGATCGCCGAGCTTGCTGATGTCGGGCATGTGATCGGCGATCTTGCCGAAGATCAGATCGACCTCCATTCTGGCCAGGTTGGCGCCGACACAGTAGTGCGGTCCGGTTCCTCCGAACGCGAGGTGCGGGTTCGGGTCTCGGGTGATGTCGAAGACGTCGGGGTTCTCGAAGACGGTTTCGTCGAAGTTCGCCGAGCCGTAGAGCAGTACGACACGCTGCCCCTTCGCAATCGCAGTGCCGGCAATCTGTGTGTCCACCACTGCTGTTCGTTGCATGGACGTCAGTGGCGAAGCCCAGCGGATGATCTCGTCCGCGGCGGTGCGCGGACGCTCACGCTTGTACAGTTCCCACTGATCCGGATGCTCGAGAAATGCCATCATGCCGAGTGTCGTTGCGTTGCGCGTCGTTTCGTTGCCCGCGACAGCCAACATGATGACGAAGAAACCGAACTGTTCCGGGGTGAGTTTCTGCCCGTCGATGTCGGCATGCACCAAGCGCGAGATGATGTCGTCGAGCGGTTCCTCCCGTCTCGCCTCGGCCAGTTGATAGGCGTAGCCCAGGATCTGCGCCGACGCCATCCGCGACTCGCCGGCGAGCGACTCGTCGTCGTATCCCGTCATCTGATTCGACCATTCGTACAGCTGACGGCGCCCGTCCTGCGGTACACCGATCAGCTCCGAGATCGCCTGCATCGGTAACTCGCTGGCGACCTGGCTGACAAAATCACCGCTACCTTCCGCCACGGCAGCCGACGCTATGTCTTCTGCCCGCGCTTCCAGCCCGGCCCGCATCGCTTCCACCGACCGCGGAGTGAACACGCGCGCCACCAACTTGCGCAGCTGTGTGTGCTCAGGGGCGTCCTTGTTGATGAGGACGTGTTTTGTCGCCTCCAACTCCTCCGCCGAGATGTTGTCTTCATGCCGCGGAATGCAGCCGTTGACGTTGCTCGAGAACTCCTCGCTGCGCAACGAGACGTCGCGGACGTCTGCGTGGCGGGAGACAACCCAACAACCACCGTCGTGAAATCCGCCGGTACCCGGTTCCTGGGCGTTCCACCAGACCGGAGCGCATCGTCGTAGTTCGGCGAACTCGGCAAGCGGGACGCGCTCGCCGTACAGATGCGGGTCGGTCACGTCGAACCCGTCGGGAAGGTCGATCTCAGGCATTGCAGATGCTCCTTTACGGATGGGTGCCGGGTGCCGGGTGTTGCGTGTGAGCGCTAGTCGATCCGGTGGACCGGGTCGCTGTTCTGTGAGAACTCCTTGGCCCAGCGGTAGTCCGGCTTGCCGCTCGGCGCTCGAACGACCTCGTCGGCGATCCAGAAGGAACGCGGAATCTTGTAGCCGGCAAGCTGAGTGCGGGTGTGTTTTTCGATGGAATCGAAATCCGGTTCCACACCATCGCGGACGCGGAGCACCGCCGCCACCCGATTGCCCCACCGCTCGTCGGCAATGCCGATCACTGTTGCGTCGTAGATGTCGGGATGGGCCTTCACCACGGCTTCGACCTCTTCCACGAAGACTTTCTCACCGCCGGTGTTGACCACCATGTTTCCCCGGCCGAGGAGAGTGACCGAGCCGTCGTCCTCGATCCGCGCTCGGTCTCCGGTCACCACTGCCCGCGCGCCGTTCACCTCTCGGAATATCTCCGCCGACTTCACCGGATCGTTGTAGTAGCCCAGTGGGACGTTGCCGAGTTTCGCCAACCATCCTTCGGCCCCCGAACCCGGCTCCAACACACGGTTGTCGTCGTCGACGACGACCGTGAATCTGTTGGCGCCCACTTTGGGTCCGCCACGCTGCTCGAGCCCTTTGGTTGCGAATCCGATTCCACCGAAGCCTGTTTCGGACGATCCAACCGAATCGGAGATCATCAGATTCGGAAAGACGTCGAAGAACGCGTCTTTGACCGATCCGGAGAAGAGCGCAGCGCCGGAGGCGAGCACAGCCAGGCTCGACGCATCCGGTTGCAATTCGTGATGGGCTTCGACCAGTGGACGGCCCATGGCGTCGCCGGTGATGACTATGACCTGCGGGCGATATTCGGCGACGACTTTCCAGACCTGCGCCGCATCGAACTTCGGTTCGAAGATGACGGTGTTTCCGGAGAACAGAGCGTTGAACGTCGGCATCAGTGCCGAGGTGTGGATCAGCGGTGGAAGCATGCACCACCGCATCGGTTCGGCTGCCGCGGCGCCACCGCGCGACTGCTGGTACTCGTCGGCGATCGGCTCACCCGAATAGAAGTCGTAACCGCCGGCCAACACGCGCCAGATGTCTTCCTGCCGCCAGACGACGCCTTTCGGTCGTCCGGTTGTTCCGCCGGTGTAGAGAACGTAGACGTCGTCGCCGGAACGCTCGGGAAAAGCATGTTCACCTACGCGCAGCGGGGATTGGTTGCCGAGCGCATCCTCGTACGCCACTGCCCCCGGAATCGACGGTTCGTTCCCGAGAGCGAGTTCGTCCGCCACCTCGATCACGTACTTGACCCGCGGCGCGGACACCAACGCCTCGGCGACCCGCTCAGCGAAACCACGATGGAAAACCAACGCCGTGAGATCCGCATTCTCGTACAGATAAACCAATTCGTCGCTCGTGTAGCGGTAGTTCACCGTGATGGGAACGCCGCGGATCTTGAAGGCCGCGAGGACAGCAACCATCGCCTCGATCGAGTTGTGCAGTTGAATACCGATGTGCGAACCGACACCCAACCCGACGGACTGGAAGTAATGCGCCAATCGGTTGGCCCGCTCGTCGAGCTCACGGTATGTCACCTCCTCGCCGGAAACGATCAGCGCCAGGCGATCGGGCATCGCATCGACGGAATGCTCGAACAGGTCTGCAAACGTGTACGCCATAGGTTGAGTCCTTCGGGTTCGGCCGGTCAGACGACGAAGAGAGGCAAAGGGATTCCGCGATCTTCGAATACGAATGCCGCGCCGGTACTGACCTTCGTAATGGCGACTTCGACGCATTCCGGAGCGGGAGCTTCGGTGATGTCGACGGCCAGAAGGAGCCCCGCGGCATCTTCGGCCACCACTCTCACGGTGAAGTGCGGATTCACGCCGCGGACCAAAGCCTGGAGGGGATCGAGGTGCTCGCTGCCGAGCAAGGTCGGCCAACCGCCGTCGCGGTCGACAAGAGCGTCTCGCGAGATCCACAGCTCCAGAGCACCGCCGTCCGGTCGGATCTCGCTCTCCACATACTGCTTCGGATTCAGCAAGGGATGCACGGACAGGACCAATGCCAACGATTCCAGAGTCGAAGGAAGCCCGAGCGCATCTCGAATACGCTGTGCCGCAACTCCCGCGATTCCGGTCAATTGCTTTCGCGTGATCTCGCGCGCCTTGTCTTCGTCGGCACGGCGGCGAACCGCTGCCAGAAAGCCCAACGCCAACAGATGATGCTGCACGCAGATCTCCTCTGCGATACGAACCAAGGCTGATCGCGAGAAGTCGGAAAACCTCAGGTCGGACAACAACGGACCCGAGTAGTCCGCCCTACCGTCCCCACCGTGATCGATCGGGCTCAGCTCGACCGTCACCGCGGCGGTGCGTCCGATCTGCTCGGTGTGCGCGGTCATCACGGGAGGCGTGTGCGACGGGTCGATGGCAACGGTCCAGGCGCAGTGCGGATGTCGGTCCGCGGGCCTGCGCGGTGGTCGGTGAATCGGCCGGATCTGGGCGTGCGGGTTGGTCGCGATGGCCGTCGCATCGAAAGTCGGATCCTCGATGTCGTGACACATCGAGGTCACGAACTCATCGCCCAACGGCTCGACGTCCATGAGTGCTCCGCAATGATCGAGCCAGAATTCACCGTGCAGCGGATCGTCGACCCGGTATCGAAAGTCCATGAACTGTGGCGGAGCGCCGATGTCGAGTTGTAACCCTTTGAAGATCGTCACGACGTCGTCGCCCTCGTATCCGAGAGCCTTCTGCATGCGGCGGGTGTACCAGGGGCTGGCCGATTCCCACTCCTCGACGGCCACCTGCGCCATACCCTCGCGTCCGAATTCGACGATCAGATGCGCCATGCCCGAGCGATCGATCAGCTGCCCGCACAGGAGCAACTCGGGCACCAACACGGCAAGGTCGCGCTGCGAGAGTGTCTCGAAGGAATCGCGCACCGTCATCGGACTCACCACAGCGGGACCGGCGCGGTGCCCACCGGATACCAGCCCGGTAGCGGGTCGCCCGAGATCGATCGCTGGATCCGGCCCTGCATCCCCTTCGAGAGAGCGTTGTTGCCGATCATCTCCATGAACAGTGCCGACACGTTCCCGAAGTCGAAGAAGTCACGCTGCCAGGACCATTGGAAGTCCCCGCCGTAGCGGAACCAACTACCGCCGATACCGTAGACGGAGTAGTTGCTCCCGTCCTCACGCTTGGCATCGGAAATCTGCTTCCACAAGCCGATCACGTTTCCGCTACGTTCGTCGATCACAAAGTCTTGATACGGGTACTCCCAACCTTCGAGGCCCTTCATCTCGAGGCCGAGCGCGACTTCGCGAATCTCCTCGCGCCCCACTGCCATGAAATCCTGCTTGGGACCGTAGTTCCACCCGTACGTTGCGTCCTCGGTGTACATGTCCGCCAACGGTTTCCAATCACCGGCGGCTTCGGCCTTCTTGTTCGCCTCGATCCAGCGTTGGACCATCTCGTCGAGCTCTGCGCGGTCGAAACCCGTCATCTGAACTTCCTCCCTCGAGTACTTGAATTCGCTGCAATCAATCGACAATCCGCTGTAATCAGTCGACAATTCTCAGGGCGCCGGTCGGGCAGTACCTGACCGCCATCTCAGCTTCACCGCGGAGCGACTCGGGTGGGTCCGAGTCCAGAAGACTGACCTTCCCCCGCTTCGGGACGACAAAGATCTCCGGTGCCTCGAGCTCGCACGCCGCATGGCCTTGGCACAGGTCGAGGTCTACTTCGACGTGCATGATCACCCCTCACGCCCGGGACGTGTTCTGCGCCGGTACCTCACCGCGCACGGCTGCTGCAATTGGACGACCATCTTGCTGTGGTCGTTTCGGTAGGACTCCGACGGCTGCGCCATCTCGAACTCGAAGTCCCGCAGCAGGATCGAGAAGATCGCTTTGAGCTGCATCTGGGCGAATGCAGCGCCGACGCAGCGATGCCGGCCGGCTCCGAACGGAATCCACGTCCAGCGGTTGACGATGTCCTCTTGATTCGGGTCGATGTACCTCCCGGGATCGAAGGTGTCCGGTCGGGGGAAGTCCTCGGCGATTCGATTGGAGATCGCGGGCGTCGCGGCGACAAGATGGCCCTCTCGGATCTCGAAGCCGCCCACTTCGAAATCTCCACGTGCCACCCGCAACAGGATGATCAACGGCGGATGCAGTCGAAGGGTTTCCTTGACCACGGCCTCGAGAACCGGAATCTGGCGCAGGGCATGAAAACTGATGTCGGCGCCGTCGGAGTACAGATTGTCGAGTTCGTCGACGACGTCCGTCATGGTGTCGGGATGCCGCAACATCTCGATCAGCGACCACGCTGCCGTGCCGGAAGTCGTGTGGTGGCCGGCGAACATCATCGAGATGAAGATGCCGGTGATCTCGTCGGCACTGAACCGGAGGTCGCCGTTCTCGTCCTTGACCGAGACCAACACGTCCAACATGTCGCGGTCCTCCTTGCCCTGCGGAGGATTCGCGATGCGCCCGTTCATGATGTCCTGTACCAGAGCGACCAACGCCAACCGGGCCTCGTCGCGGCGGCGGAAACTCTCGATCGGCGCGTACGGATCCACGAAAGCCAATGCATCCGTTCCCTGTTCGAGCTCGTGATACAGCTTGGCGAAGCTATCGTCCAGTTCGTCGCGGAACTTCTTGCCGATCAGGCACGCCGACGAGGTGTAGATGGTCAGCTCGGCGAAGAAGTCGAGCAGATCGATCTCGCCTTCGTCTCCCCACTGCGCGACCATCGCCTCGACCTCGTGGCCGATCGTGGCGGCGTGCCCACGCATCTGTTCGCCGCGCAGAGCCGAGTTGTGCAGCATCTCTTTGCGCCGCTCCGGGCTGGCATCGAAGACCACGCCTTCACCGAATATCGGCTTCATGAAGGGGTAAGCCGCTTGTTGGTCGAGATCCTCGTCGGTGGAGCGGAAGAAGAACTCGTTTGCCTCGGCTCCGGACAGCAGGATCACCGTGCGGTCGGCAAGTTGAAAGGCGCCGACGTCACCACATTCCTCGCGCACCCGGCGCATGAGCGCTATCGGGTCGGTTCGCAGTTCCTCGAGGTGCCCGTGCGGGAGATCCCCGCCGGACACCCGCGGCGGCTCGGGCAGTGTTCGCGACGTCTCCTGCACTCCGTGCGTCATGTCGTCTCCTGTGAGTTCGCAGTGGGAAGTTTGTCCAGTGGTGCCTCGGGCTGAACTTCGACGAGCACGATGTGTGCTCCTCGCGGCGCCGACACAACGGCGACGATGGCATTGGCGATGTCCGAGGCGCGCAGAAAGTAACCATGGCGGGCGAACCCCCACTTACTCCACGATTCCCCAACCGGTCCGATGATCTCCGGCGTCGTGTCCATCCCCATGCCGGTCAGTGTCGGCCCGGGTCGCACGATCGACGCGCGAATGCCTGTTCCTTCGAGCTCCATTCGCATCTGGCGCCCCATTGCTTCGAGCCCGGCCTTGGCCGCGTCGTAAGCACCCATGAGTGGACGCTGGCGCTCGGCACAATCCGAGCCGATCAGTACGAAGTCACCGCGCTGTCGTTGCCTCATGCCGGGGAGTACGCGATGCGCCAATCGCTGCGCACCAACGAGGTGGACTTGGATCTGCCGTGAGAACGCCTCTGGATCCATCTCGTCCGCAGCCCCGAATTCGAGGTCACCGGCACCGGAGACGACCATTTCGGTGGGACCGTGGACTGCCTCTGCGGCCGAGACGAATCCGTCGACCGAATCACCGTCCGTGACGTCGAGGAAGTGGGCGAACGCTTCACCACCATTGCTGCGGATCTTCTCGGCGATGGCTTCGCATTCGGTGACTCGACGCGCACCGAGCGCAACCGGATGGCCGAGTTCGGCCAGGGCATACGCAGTAGCGGTGCCGATTCCCGACGATGCACCACTGATCAATGCCGGCCGATGAAGTGGATTGGGTTCGAAACGAGGCATCAGCGCACCTGCACTTTCACCGGCAGGGCCGCAAAGCCGCGGACGTTTGTCGAATGAACACGCTCGATTCCGGACTCGTCGACTTCGTAGTCGCTGACCCGACGCCCGAACTCTGCGAGGGCGATCTTGGCTTCGAGCTTGGCAAGGTGGGCACCGAGACAGAAGTGCACGCCACCACCGAAACTCGCGAGTTTTCCCGACGAACTCCGGCCGATCTGGAAGCTGTCGGCATCCTCGAAGACGTCGGCGTCTCGGTTGGCCGATCCGATCAGGAGCAGGACCTTCTCCCCCGCCGGAATGGTGCGTCCGTGATATTCGAGGTCGACAACCGAAGTCCGAGCCACGATCTGGCTCGACGTGTCGTAGCGAAGAGTCTCTTCCACCCATTCCGAGGCTCGTTCGGGATCGTCGAGAACCGGTGTGATCTGCTCCCGGTGGTGCGAACCCCAGTACAGAGCGTTTCCGAGAAGCTTGGTCGTGGTCTCGTTTCCGGCCACGACCATCAGAAACATGAATCCGAGGATCTCCTGGTCCGAGAGTTTGTCTCCGTCGATCTCGGCATCGAGCAAGGCCGAGGTCAGATCGTCCGTCCGCGATCGGCGACGCTGCGCGATCATCTCCTTGTAGTAGCCCATCAAACTGATCGAAGCCTCCACCGCAGGTTGCGGCACGTCGAGAACACCCGCCTCTCGATGCACCACCAGATCCGCCTTGCGCCGCAGTTCGGCCCTGTCGGGTTCGGGAACCCCCATGAGTTCGGAGATGACGTCCATCGGCAGCTTTCCCGCCACCTCCGTAATCCAGTCGAACTCCCCCGCGCCCAACGCAGGTACCAGATGTTGCTTCGTGAGTTCGAGGATCCGGCCGTCGAGCTCCGCAACCCGTCGCGGTGTGAATCCGCGAGAAACCAACTGGCGCAACCGCATATGGCGGGGATCGTCCATCGCGAGAAACGACATCACATAATGCGCGTGTGGACCGTAGGCTGCGGGGTCGAGCGATACCCCGTTGGCGCTCGAGAGACGCTTGTTGTCCTTGAATCCGTCGACCACGTCCGCATATCGCGACAACGCCCAAAAGCCAACGTCCGGATTGTGATACAACGGTGATTCTTCGCGCAGACGCTTGTACGTCGGATACGGATCGTCGTGAAAGTGGTAGTCGTACGGATTGAAGACCACCGGATCGATCAAAGCTTCTGTCATGATTTCTCCAGGATCAGTAGAGCTGAGGCCTCGAGGCGTCCAGCGATTTGCGCGTAGGTTCCGTAGCCGATCCCTGCTCGCAGAAGCGCCCCGGCATAAAGCATTTCGAGCGCTTCCAACACTTCGGGTTCGCCATTCGGATCCAACGCCGAAGCGAGTCGTTGATGGATCTCGAGTCCGATCCGCCCGCGAAGATGTTCCACTTCAGGATCGGATCCGAGCAGTGCATTGGTCACGGCGGCCGATACCTCCGGTTCGTCCGCGAGAAGCAGCGCGATGTTTCGAAGTACAGACAGCACGTGCGCGGTGCGATCCAACCCTGAGCCATCAGGCGCCGACGAGTTCTGAAGTCTTCGCCAGAAAACCTCTGCGACCAGATGCTCCTTGGACGCGAAATACGTGTAGGCGGTCGCAGTTCCTACACCCGCTTCGGCCGCAACCGAACGGACAGTCAGTCCGGAAAACTCTTGTTTGCGTAGAACTTTCACTGTTGCTTCGGCAAGCCTGGCCACAGTTTCCGCCTGTTTGCCCGTGAGGCGCCTGCGAGTGGATTCATAGACAATCGATCCCCCGCCACTTGAATCGCCCCGTTTGCTGGACACGTGTCTGGACGTTACTACAGCACCCTGTCCAGGGCAACGAAATGGGGAAACTTCGAAAATTCACCACTCACAGGCAGCCACGAAGCGAAAAGTTCTACTACAGACCGATCTTCATCCCGGCACCAGCGTCCACGCGCAGTTGCTGCCCGGTGACGAATCGCGACTCGTCCGAGGACAGGTACACGACCGCATGCGAGATGTCCGCGGGCTCGACCCACGGAGTCGGCATCGCCTGCATGAACGGGAACGTCACTGCCGCATCCTCGGCGGTCGGATTCTCGAGGTCGGGACGGAACGTCCGGTACATCGGCATGCTCTGCAACATGTCGGTGTTCACGTTGGTCGGATGAATCGCGTTGACGCGAATGGAACTCGGCCCGAGAGTCAGTGCCAACGAACTGGTATATGCCTGAATCAGCTTCTTGGCCAGTCCGTATCCGTCGCCACCCGGACCCTGGAGCGCCTGCTGCCCGTTGAATCCGGTCTGTGGCACCAGACCGGCAACAGAGCCGATCGCGATGATCGAACCCCCTTCGCCGAGGTATTCCATCGACGCGTGCACTGTATTGACGACACCGAGAAAGTTCACATCGAACGCGTCGACGAAACCGGCAGTCGACACGTGCTTGCCGAGCGGACAGATACCGGCGTTCGCCACGACGACATGCAATCCGCCCAACTGACCTACCGCCTCGGCAAGTGCCGTTTCGAGTCCGGCGCGATCGCGGACGTCGACACGTGCCGTCACCACCTGCTGTCCGGTCTCTTTCACCAGTCGAGCCGTTTCCTCGAGATCGGCAGGACTGGCGAGCGGGTATTCGTTGCTGGCGATGTCTGCGCACAGATCGAAGGCGATGATGTGCGCGCCCTCCCGTGCGAGATGAACGGCATGACTGCGCCCCTGACCTCGAGCAGCACCGGTCACCAGCACCACTTTTCCGTCAACTCTGTTCATTTCGACCTCTCTCCCGTGAATGTGAAGGCGTGTACGTGAAGGCGTGCATGTGAAGGCGTGGTTGTGAATGTGCGGTGAACCGTAGCCGCGCCGCCCCGGACACGAGGCGCTTTTCACCGAAGCAGATCCCGAGACGCTCTCGAAATCTCTTATGCCCCAGAAACCATTGCCTCAACCACGAGTGTGAACTAGAGTCCAGACACATGTCCAGAAAGAGAGGGTTCGCGTTATGACGCTTCGACCCGCAGACAGTTCTGCACTTCTCGTCGACGGAAAGCTGGTTCCCGGATCCGGTGGAACCTTCGAAGTTTTCAACCCGGCCACCGAGGAACTGATCGGCCGTGCGGCCGAAGGCACCACCGCGGACATGGACGCGGCCATTGCCGCGGCGCGCCGTGCGTTCGACGAGACCGAATGGGCACGCGATCACGGGTTTCGCGCTCGCTGCCTGCGCCAACTGTGCGACGCACTCCAGTCCCACATCGAGGAGTTGCGTGAGATCACCGTCGCCGAGGTCGGCGCACCCGTCATGCTGACGAGCGGTCCGCAACTCGAAGGCCCGATCGAAGATCTTCGCTACTGGGCTGACCTGATCGAAACCTATTCGTGGGAACAAGATCTCGGGCATGCGTCACCCATGGGGATTCCGACCCATCGCCGACTGCTCAAGGAAGCGGTCGGCGTCGTCGGCGCAATCACACCGTGGAACTTCCCGCACCAGATCAATTTCGCCAAACTCGGCCCCGCCCTCGCGGCCGGCAACACCATCGTTCTCAAACCCGCGCCGGACACGCCCTGGTGCGCCGCGCTGGTCGCCAAGGTGATTGCAGAAGAAACCGAGATCCCGGCGGGCGTCGTCAACGTGGTGACGTCGACAGATCACTCTCTCGGCGCGCAGCTGTGCAGCGATCCGCGCGTCGATCTCGTGTCCTTCACCGGTTCCACCGCCACCGGACGCACGGTGATGGCCGCGGCCGCGCAAACCCTCAAGAAGGTCTTCCTCGAACTCGGGGGCAAGTCCGCATTCATCGTCCTCGACGACGCGGACATCAAGGGTGCATGCTCGGTTGCCGCGTTCTCCGTGTGCGTTCATGCCGGTCAGGGATGCGCACTCAGTACTAGACTTCTCGTGCCGCGCGCTCGGTACGAAGATGCTCTGGCCGCGGCCTGCGCCGCGATGGCGGGTATCCGAGCCGGTGACCCCAGCGCGCGCGGAACGGTGTGTGGTCCGGTCATCTCCGCGCGCCAGCGCGCCAGGGTGGAGAGCTACCTCGCCCTCGCGGTCGAAGAGGGCGGCACGATCGTGACGGGTGGAGGCCGACCCGACGATCACCAGAGCGGCTTCTTCGTCGAACCCACTCTCATTGCCGGGCTGGACAACTCGTCTCGCGTAGCGCAGGAGGAGATTTTCGGGCCCGTTCTCGTGATCATTCCGTACGACAACGACGACGACGCTATCCGGATTGCCAACGATTCCCCCTACGGCCTGTCCGGGTCGGTGTGGGGCGCCGATCCCGATCGCGTCGCGCACGTCGTTGCCGGTGTCAGAACCGGAACGCTGAGCGTCAACGGCGGCGTCTGGTATTCGGCCGACGCACCGTTCGGCGGCTACAAACAATCCGGGATCGGCCGCGAAATGGGCCTCGCCGGTTTCGAGGAATACCTCGAAACCAAGCTCGTCGCTTCACCTTCCTGACATTCCACACCCTCACCCCACACCCTCACCACAGAATCATCACCACGAAAGTAGGTCGACATGGGACGTTTCGACGGTCGCACCGCGATAGTCACCGGAGCAGCGCAGGGTATCGGAGAGGCATATGCCCGCGCTCTGGCCGCGGAGGGGGCCAACGTGGTCGTGGCGGACCTCAATCGCGAACTCGGTGAAGCTGTCGCCAAGCAGATCACGGCGGACGGTGGAAGTGCCGTGTTCAAGGACGTCGACGTCGCCGACGGGGAGTCGACTGCGGCACTTGCCGACTTCACGATCGAGCAGTTCGGTAGCATCGAGCATCTGGTGAACAACGCTGCCATCTACGGCGGAATGAAGATCGATTCCCTGTTGACGGTGGACTGGGACTACTACCGAAAGTTCATGAGCGTCAACATGGACGGCGCATTGCACGTGTGCCGGGCGGTCGTACCTCATATGCGCGCGAAGGGCGGTTCGATCGTCAACCAGTCCTCCACAGCAGCCTGGCTGTACTCGAATTACTACGGACTCGCGAAAGCCGGCGTCAACAGCCTGACACAACAACTCGCGACCGAACTCGGCTGGTCGAATATCCGGATCAACGCCATCGCTCCCGGTCCCATCGACACGGAGGCGACTCGAACCGTCACCCCCGGCAACATCGTCAAGGACATGGTGAAGCGAATCCCGTTGCAGCGCATGGGAACGCCGGAGGATCTCGTCGGCATGTGCCTGTTCCTTCTCTCCGACGACGCAGGCTGGGTGACCGGGCAGATCTTCAACGTCGACGGAGGCCAGGTGTACCGGTCATGACGGAATCGGCGCCGAAAGCCAGCGCTTCGAAAACCAGACTGGGATACATCGGCCTAGGCAACATGGGCGCGCCGATGGCGCAGCGCCTCCTGGACTGGCCGGGCGGACTGGTGGTGTGTGATGCCCGCGCAGAAGCGCTCGAACCGTTCACCACTGCGGGCGCGAGCGCAGCATCGACGCCCGCCGACGTTGCAGCGCAGGCGAGCATCATCTCCGTCACGGTGCTCGACGACGCGCAGGTACGCGAGGTTGTGTGCGGGCCGCACGGGATCCTGTCGATCGCACAGCCAGGCACTGTCATCGCGATTCACTCCACTATCTCGGACACCACGGCGGTGGAACTCGCTGACATCTGTCACCAGCGTGGTGTTCTGCTGGTCGACGCGCCGATCAGTGGCGGTGCCGGCGGCGCAGCGCAGGGCAGGTTGGCAGTGATGATCGGCGGCTCCGACGAGGCGTTCGAAGCCGTCCGCGAGCCCTTCGGATCCTGGGCCGAGCTGGTGGTTCACGCCGGTGACGTCGGCGCGGGAACGCGAATGAAGCTCGCACGCAACCTTCTTCACTTCGTCTCGTTCACCGCCACGACCGAGGCCGCGCGACTCGCCGAAGCAGCAGGACTCGATCTCCGCACGCTCGGAAAGGTCGTCAGGCACACCGATGCGATCACTGGTGGCGCGGGCGCGATCATGCTCCGCGACACCACCGCACCGGTCTCGGAGGACGACCCGTGGTTCTCGATACTGCGGCATGTTCGCAATCTCGGGGAGAAGGACTTGGCCTTGGCCATCGACCTCGGTGATCGGCTGAATCTCGACCTGCCGCTCGCGCACCTTGCGCTCGCCGGACTCGGTGCCGGTCTGGGCGTCGGGAATGACAGCGAAGACAGGCCGGCCGAACCTTCAACGGCATCTTCGGCATCTACTACTCGGGAGCACGCATGACCGACACCACTCACCTGACCGATGCCGGTGGAACCGACGAAAGCCGCATCTCCGAGGCCCGCGCTCGTGGCGTCGCGAAGATGAACGAGGTGTACGGCTGGGAGCTTCCCGCCGACGTTCCCGGCGACTTCTTCGCGGTCACCGCCGACCACCTCTTTGCCGACATCTGGACGCGACCGGGACTGTCGGTGCGTGATCGGCGACTACTCCTGATCGGTGCCATCACCGCCCAGGGGCAGAACGATGTGGCAAAGATCCAGATCAACGCTGCTCTCCACAACGAGGAGTTGACCGAGCAGCAGTTCGAAGAGGCCGCGATCTTCCTGTGCCACTACGTCGGCTGGCCGCTGGCCACGGGACTCAACAATGCGCTGATCGCCGTGAAGGCCGACAGACGTAAAGCCGCGCGCGTCAAGGAGAAGGCCGC
Source organism: Rhodococcus sp. MurmanLake-1 (assembly GCF_056945715.1). NCBI lineage: Bacteria > Bacillati > Actinomycetota > Actinomycetes > Mycobacteriales > Nocardiaceae > Rhodococcus > Rhodococcus sp. MurmanLake-1. The sequence continues at coordinate 111,060 of NZ_JBWZNF010000012.1, forward strand.
GGCCGATTCCGCGAAAACGGACACCGACTGACTTTCGGTCGAGATACTGCCATCAAGGCATCAATCACACCCACCGATTCCCCCACCAACCAACCAGAAGAACGAAGGATCCGAATCCATGGCCGAGGCCAGCTCAATCCGTCCGCAGTCCGCCGCAAGCATCGAGCAGTGGGACTTCGAGGCTGACGTCGTCGTCGCCGGCTACGGCATTGCCGGAGTGAGTGCTTCGATCGAGGCCGCGCGAGCGGGCGCCGACGTATTGGTGCTCGAGCGCACGAGCGGCTGGGGCGGCGCTGCGGCGCTGGCAGGTGGATTCATCTATCTGGGCGGCGGGACCCCGTTGCAGCAGGCACTCGGGTTCGAGGACTCCCCCGCCAACATGAAATCATTCATGATGGCCGCACTCGGGCCCGGCGCCGACGAGGAGAAGATCACCGACTACTGCGAAGGCAGCGTCGAGCACTACAACTGGCTCGTCGACAACGGTGTGCCGTTCAAGGAAAGTTTCTACGGCCAACCCGGCTGGGAAACACCCTTCGACGACGGACTCATGTATTCCGGCGGCGAGAACTCGGCACCGTTCAACACGATCGCGACACCGGCCCCTCGCGGGCACGTGCCGCAGATGAGCGGCAAGCGCACCGGGGAGAAGGGCGGTGGTTTCATGTTGATGAAGCCACTGATCGAGACGGCCGAAAGCCTCGGCGTACGAGCAGAATACGACATGCGAGTCCAGCGCCTGGTCGTCGACGGAGATCGAGTAGTCGGCATCATCGCCAAGCAGTACGGCAAGGAAGTGGCAGTTCGAGCACGCACGGGTGTCGTACTGGCGACGGGAAGCTTCGCCTACAACGAAGCGATGATCCAGTCGTACGCCCCACGGCTGATCGGGCGCCCCGGTGCGGCTATCGAAGAGCACGACGGCAAGGCCATCCAGATGGCGCAGGCACTCGGGGCCGACCTCGCACACATGGACGCAACAGAGGTCGCATTCTTCGGCGACCCCCAGTTGATGATCCGCGGCATTCTCGTCAACGGACGCGGCCAGCGCTACGTCAACGAAGACACGTATCCGGGAAGAATCGGCCAGGAGACGCTGCTGCGCAACGAGAATCAGGCCTACCTGATCATCGACGAAGCTTCCTACGAAGAGGGCTGCGCCGCCGACAGTTCCACACCGTTCTTCAGATTCCAGCCCAAGTGGGTGGCCGAGACCGTCGAGGAACTCGAATCCGACATGGGCCTGCCGGAAGGCACCCTTCAGTCGACGGTCGAGGTCTACAACCGGCACGCCGCCCGTGGTGAAGACCCGGTACTCGGTAAGAAGAAGGAGTGGGTCAAGCCGATCGGCTCACCCGTCGCTGCGCTCGATCTTCGCAATTTCACCGCCGGATTCACGCTCGGCGGCCTGCGCACGTCGATCAACTCGGAGGTCATCCACGTCTCCGGCGAACCGATCCCGGGTTTGTTTGCCGCTGGACGCTGCACCGCCGGCGTCTGCGCCGGTGGATACGCCTCCGGAACGTCGCTCGGTGACGGCAGCTTCTACGGGCGACGCGCGGGAATCAGCGCTGCCAAGGGTTGAGTGTCTCTTCTCAAATGTCAGCGTCCTCAATGTCAGCGTCCTCGCTGCGACGTTCGAGGAACAACGTGTCACGCCACCTGCCACCGAGTTGAGCGATACGCGAGCGAGTGCCGACGATTCGGAATCCGACGGCCTGATGCAAGGCGACACTCGCCCGGTTCTCCGGGAAGATCGACGACTGCACCGTCCAGATCTCGCTGGCGTCGGCGGCTTGCACCTGTCGGCGAAGCAGCAGCTTGCCCACGCCGCGCCCGCGAGCGCCGCTACCGATGTAGATGGAGTTCTCGGCGACCCCGCGGTAGCAATCACGCGAGGACACCGGGCTCAGGCTCGCCCAGCCTTCGACTCGGCCGTCGATCTCGGCGACCCATCGATGATCGGGCAACCATTGCGCTTCGAGCTTCTCGGCTGACGGCACCGACGTGGTGAACGTCGCGGTTCCGGTGTCGATTCCTTCGCGGTAGATCGAGCGCACGGCATCCCAGTCGCCGGATTCCATGCGGCGCAGCACCACATCGTCGGGAAGAACTCCCAGTGTGTCTTCGACCGGGCCACGCGCAGCCACGACGGCGGCCGCTGCCATCAGATCGGAGTATGCCGTTCCGGCAACACTGACAACCGAAGTGCCTTCACGCACCGAAGCCTCGACAAAACCGACCTCGATCAAGGCCTCGAGGTGAGCACTCAGCGCCGACGGCGCGAGTGATGCGGCGTGTGCAATCGTGTCGACGTCGATCGGACCGCCGGCAGCGAGTCGGAGCACTCGCAGCCGCGTCGGATCACCAAGGCACGCAAACCTGCGCGCAAGTACATCGGTGTCGAGGGGCGCGAGTGTTTCTGAACTCATGTGGCGACTATAACGCCGCTGACCTGCAGTTCGGTCGGCTAGGTGGGGCGAGCGGGCCCCGAAGTGAGAAACAACTCAGCCGCCGATCCTCGGGTTCACCGGCTAACGCGCACCGATCGACTCGGCAATCATCGACCACGAGTTGTGAAGATCGTCCTGCCAATAACCCCAGGAGTGAGTGCCGGTTGCCCGGAAATCATAGGTGGCCGGGATGCCCAGGGAGTCGAGCCGCTCGGCCAAACGCTGGGTGCACTGGTTCGTCCCGGCCTCGATGACTCCACCCACGATCACCTGGTTCGCCAGAACGCCGAGGTCGCCGTTGACCATCGGTCCGCCCAGATTCTCGTGTGGGCCGGGCAGGCCCGATCCATTGCTGATGTAGAGGTCGACGCCCCGCAATCTCTCGGCGTTGACCACAGGATCGTTGGCTACCCAGCCCGGACCGCCGGGAGGACCCCACATGTTGTCCACGTTGCCGCCGCGGAATCCGACCACGAATCTCACGTAGTCCTGACCGGGTTGAGTACTCGTCTCGGCGCACCCGCTGAAAGCACCGACGGCACGGTAAACGGATGGCGCCGCCTCGGCCAGGCTCAGAACCGAGGTACCTGCCATCGACAATCCGGCAACGGCATTCACACCCGTCGTCCCGAGCGTGGCATCGACGATCGGTGGCAACTCCTCGGTGAGGAACGTGGTCCACTTGTTCAGCCCGAGAACAGGATCGGGCTTCTCCCAGTCGGTGTAGTAGCTGTAGGCACCGCCGATCGGGTTGACGACGTTGACGTTCTTGTCGCCGAAGAAGTCGACGACGTCTGTGCGTGTCTGCCACGTCGCCGTGTCCTCGCCTCCGCCCGCGCCGTTGAGCAGGTAGAGAGTCGGCCGGGGCGCACTCGTGTCTGCCGGCCGAATCACCTCGAGTGGGATCACCTTGTCCATTGCAGCGGAGTAGACATACATCGTCAGCTGACGGGCGTTGATTTCCTCGACGTGATCGAGAGCTGAACCACCTGAAGGGGATGTTCGCGCCTGATCAGCCGAGGCAAGCGCCGCTTCACCGAACAATCCCGTCCATGCGACGAGGGCGACGACCAGTATCGCCCGAGTACGTCCGATCCTTCTCATTGCCGCTCCTCGTGCTCGATTGCGGTGCCCGGCAACAGCTCGGTGGCGCTCGCTTCACGGGCGTGCGGCTCGGTGGCTTCAAGTTGTCATGCCCGTTCGGAGTATCCGGAAAACATCGAGAGCACCCGAGCCATCTCCGGTCCGATGACCGCCATGGCCGGTGCCTCGATCATCTCGTTGTGTCCGCATCGCACCGGTACCTCCACGATCCGGCCCGTCACGAGCGGACGCCATTCCTGTGGCGACCTTTCCCGCGGAATCGTGTCGTCTTTTCCGTCAGCCGGGAAGATCAGCAGGTCTCCCTCGTATATCTGGGGAACGAACTGGTGCGTGATTCTCTGCGAAGTCTCGTACCCTCTGGCAATCCGCTCGAGGTCCCGACCGTCGACTCCCGTCTCGGGCCCGAGCCTCCGGGCCAGCACGGCCGCCGCCTCGTCGAAGGTCAGATCTCGGTCGGTCTCGATCTCGAGGCCGAGTCCTCGCAGTAGGTCTCGGACGTCGAGTGCGGCTGACGCAGAGGCATCGCCGTTGTCGGGGTAGCTGTCCATCATCGTCAGTGTGGCAACTTCGCGGCCGGACGATTGCAGGCCGACGGCCATGGCGTGCGCGATGACTCCGCCGAGGGACCAACCGAGCAAGTCGTACGGCCCGTCCGGCGAAACGGCTTCCATCTCTTCGACGTAGCGATGCGCCAACTGTTCGATCGACTGATAGTCACCGTCGTCGCTGAGTGCGGGTAGCTGAAGTCCGTACACCGGTCGGTCCTCGGGCAGATACCGCACCAAGCCGGCGTACCCCCAGGACAGGCCGATACCAGGGTGCACACAGAACAGCGGTCGCCCACTTCCTTCTGTCCGCAGCGGAACAACCACGGCGAGAAGCTCTTCCATGCCGGCGTCCACTGTCGGCATGTCGAGGCGTCGAGCGATTCCAGCGGGTGTCGGGTCGAGGAACATCCACTGAAGCGGAATTCTGCGTTGGAAACGGGAGTGCAGTGCGCTGACGATTCGGGTGGCTACCAGGGAGGACCCGCCCAGGTCGAAGAAGCTGTCGGTAGTGCTCACCCGGCTGACACCCAGAACCTCGACAAACGAGTCGACCACGGCGCGCTCGGTGTCGGTGACCGGCTCGCGGAACTCGGCTGCAGCCGAACTGAATTCGGGTTCCGGTAGAGCCTTTCGGTCGAGCTTGCCCACCGGTGTCATCGGAATCCGCTCGAGAAGTACCACTGCCGACGGAACCATGTGCGAGGGAAGTCGGTCGGCTGCGTACGCCCGTATCTCGTCGCTGTCGGAGGCGTCGGCAGCTGACGCACGCACGTACGACACGAGGACCGTTTCACCCGACGGTCCCGTGTAGCCGACAGTCGCGGCGAAGTCCACCGACGGATGGCGTGAGAGAACTGCATCGATTTCCCCGAGTTCGATCCGAAAACCACGGACCTTGACCTGGAAGTCGCTGCGCCCGATGTATTCGAGTGTGTGATGCACTCCATCGCCGGACCCAACGATTTTGGCACTGTCACCGCCGGATTCACGCCAACGCACGACATCTCCGGTGCGGTACATCCGGCGCCCCGGCGATCCGTACAAGCAAGCGACAAATCGTTCCGACGTGAGCGACGCCCGATTATGGTACCCACGTGCCATACCTGGGCCGATGATGTACAACTCCCCCGGCACGCCCACCGGTACGGGCTGCAAACGCTCGTCCAGCACCAGGAAGCCGAAGCCCACTGCCGGCGAGCCGATGTTCACTCCCGCACCGGGTTTCATCGAATCGCTGACACTCGCCTGCACGGTGGTTTCAGTCGGGCCGTAGCCGTTGTGCAGCCTCCGACCCGGCGCCCATTGCGCGACGACCTCCGGCGGGCAGGCCTCGCCCACCAGATCGAGAACACGGAGAGCCTCGAAACCGTTGTCCCCCAACGCCGCCAGCGCGGTCGGTGTAATGGTGGCATGAGTGACCTGCTCGCGCCGGAAAACATCGGCCAATTCGGCGCCACCGTACACAGCAGGCGGAACGATCACGACTTGCGCCGAGGCGCTGAATGCCATCGTCAACTCGAAGATGGAAGCGTCGAAACTCGGCGATGCCAACTGTGAGACATGAGAGTCGTGAGTGACCTCGAACCTCTCACGAGTTTCGGCCGTGAAGCTCGCCAAACCTCGATGAGTAATGTTCACTCCCTTGGGTTTCCCGGTAGATCCCGAGGTGTAGATCAGGTAGGCCGGATGATCGAGGTTCAGTTCACCGGTTCGATCGTCATCGGTGATCGGTTCCGGCGACAGCGCGGCTACCCGCCGGGCGAAGTGTGGGTCGTCGAGTTCCAGCCAGGGAACAACGTCGGGTAGCTGAGTTCGGCTGGACTGAACGGTCAAACCGAGCGAGGCTCGGCAATCGGCGAGCATGTATTCGACGCGCTCGCGCGGATAGGCCGGATCGACAGGCACAAAAGCCGCTCCGGCTTTGGTCACCGACCAGATCGCCACCACCGATTCGATCGAGCGAGGCATTCCCAGTGCCACGAAGGTCTCCGGGCCCACACCGCGACCACACAACTCCCGGGCAACACGATTCGACCACTCGTCCAGGTCGCGATAACTGAGCTGCCGGTTCTCGAGCGACAGGGCCACCGAGTCCGGATCGATCGCCACGGCGTCCGCCAACAACTCAGGCCACAATTTCGGAGGTACTTCGGGGAGCCCATGCGCCGGCGTCAACTCGCGACGTTCAAGATCGCCGAGTAGATCGATGTCACCGATCGGTACCTGCGGATTCCGGGTCACGGCCTCGAGTACACGAACGAACATGTCGGCAAACCCGCTGACCGTACCGGGGTCGAAGAGATCGGTGGCAAAGTCGACGGCTCCGCTCATCCCTCCCGGTGCACCGCGATCGTCGTACTCTTCGGCGAGGAGGAATTCCAGGTCTACCTTCACTACCTCGAGTTCTGGGTCGATCCCGCGGACTTCCAGTCCCGCCAGCTTCAGAATCGGCCGATCGTTGTTCTGGAATTCCAGCGACACCGAGGAAATCGGTGCATAGGCGCTCGACCGTTTCGGCCCGACCGCGTCCACTACCCGCTCGAAGGGAACGTCGGAGTGCGCGAACGCGGCGACGTCGACTTCGCGGCAATGCGCAACCAACTCCCGGAACGATTGAGCCGGGTCGACCTGTGTGCGCAGTGCGAGCGTGCCGACGAACATGCCCACCAGATCATCGAGGGCACGATCTCCCCTGCCGGCGATCGGCGTTCCGATCACGATGTCGTCGGTGCTGCCCAAACGTGCCAGCAAGAGCGCGAGCGCTGCATGCACAGTCATGAATGCAGTGGACTCTTGCTGCCTCGACACGCCTCGGATACGGCGGTGAAGATCACTGCTGATCGAGAAGTGAATCCGCGAGCCGTGAAAACTCTGTTGTGTCGGCCGGTCTCGATCGAGGGGAAGTTCCAAGAGGTCGGGAGCGCCTGACAGTGCGCGTCGCCAGTAAGCCAACTGCTCGGTGATCACCGACCCAGGGTCGTCGCCGGAGCCGAGAATCTCCCGTTGCCAGAGCGCAAAGTCGGCGTACTGGACTGGAAGCGGCGTCCACTGGGGTTCCCCGCCGTACGCGTGGGCCTCGTATGCAATCATCACGTCTCGGGTCAGTGGAGACATCGAGAAGCCGTCAGCCGAGATGTGGTGCACCACTACGGCAAGTACGTGTTCGCGCTCATCGATGGTGAACAACGCTGCCCGCAGGGGAATTCGTGCGGCGACGTCGAAACCGGCCGAGACCATTCGGGCAAGCTCGTCACGGAGATGATGTTCGTCGGTCACCGATGTCTCGGCCAGTTGTGGGAGCGCGGCGCTTTCGGTGGGCACGATGTGCTGGACCGGTCCGTCGCCGTGGACCGGGAACATCGTTCGCAGCGATTCGTGGCGGGCGATGACATCGGACATCGCTGATCTCAAGGCCGGTTTGTCGAGTTCACCGCTCAACCGCACCACGAGCGGAATGTTGTAAGCAGGAGAACTGGTGTCGAGTTGATTGACGAACCACATCCGCTGCTGAGCAAACGACAAGGGGATGTTGTCGGGTCGGGGGCGCGGTTCCAGTCGCTCCGACCGTTCGGCGACCGACTGGTCGATCACCGTGGCCAACTCGGCCACCGTCGGCATCTCGAACAGGTCCCGCACGCCGACGGTAGCTCCGAGCACCGCCCGTAGCCTCGCCGCGACCGAAGTGGCGCTCAGAGAATTTCCACCGAGCTCGAAGAAACTGATGTCGGTACCGACTCGTTCGAGGCCGAGCACCTCGGCGAACACGTCCGACACTGCCTGTTCGACCGGGCCGACAGGGGGACGGAAATCCCCTGTGGTCGTCTCGATTTCGGGTCTGGGCAATGCCGAACGGTCAACTTTTCCGACAGCGGTCAATGGTATGTTCTCCAGCACCGTGAGAACGGCAGGCACCATGTGCGAAGGCAAGCGCCGGGCCACGGCGCGAATCAGGAGCCTGGTGTCCAGTCGACCCGCGGTGGGCACGACGTACGACACGAGTCGGGTGTCTCCGGTGGGGGCGGAATCGGCAACCGTAACGGCAAATCCGACGTTGGGCTCCGCCATCAGCACACTGTCGATCTCACCGAGTTCGACACGGAAGCCTCGAACCTTGACCTGGAAGTCGCTTCGCCCGACGTACTCGACACACATGTCCGCCGTCCATCGCACGATGTCGCCGGTGCGGTACATCCGCGTTCCTGGGTCGGCCGGATTGGCAACAAAGCGCTCTGCCGTCAACCCCGGCCTTCGGTGATATCCCCGCGCCACGCCTGGTCCGGCCAGATACAGCTCGCCGGGGACCCCGACGGGAACCGCTTGAAGTCGAGCGTCGAGCACCAGTTCGCTGACGCCACTGACAGGTCCACCGATCGTGATGCGTTCCCCGGCGGTCATCGGCGGACTGACGTTGGACATGATCGTTGCTTCGGTCGGTCCGTACGCGTTGTACAGGCGGCGGCCAGGTGCCCAGCGAGCGACGAGATCGGGTGGGCACGCCTCGCCCCCGAATACGACTTCCGAAAGTTGTTCCAGCCCAGCCGGGTCCACCGTTGCCAATGCCGCCGTGGTGATGAACGCGTGCGTGACGGCGTGCTCGGCCAGAAGCTGCGCCAGGTCCTCGCCCCCGTAGATCCCGGGTGGAGCGATAACCATCGTCGCCCCGGCACCGAAAGCCTGCAGATATTCGAAGAGCGACCCGTCGAAACTCGGAGTGGAGAAGTGCAGCGTGCGTGATTGTGGAGTTGCGCCGTAGCGTTCGACCTGGTCTCGGGTGAAGTTGTCGAGCCCTCGCTGTGTGACCACGACTCCCTTGGGCACGCCGGTCGACCCCGAGGTGTAGACCACGTAGGCAGCTGAATCCAACCCGATCGGACGGAGTCGGTCGTTGTCGGTCAACGGGCTCCCCGAGAATTCCTCGCACTTCTTCGTGAAATGCGGATCGTCGAGAATCAGCCACTCCGCGATATCGGGCAATCGATCTCGGCCCGCGGTGGTGGTCAATCCGAAGCTGACCTTCGAATCGATCAGCATGTGATTGATTCGCTCGTCGGGATAGGCGGGATCGATCGGCACGAATGCAGCGCCCGTCTTGGCGACGGCAAGTATCGACACCACGGACGTGAGAGAACGCGGGACACCGACTGCTACGTAGTCCTCGGTTCCCAGTCCTCGCGAGACAAGCACGCGAGCAATGCGATTGGCGAGGATGTCCAGCTCGCCGTAGGTCAGGCTGCCGTCCGCCGATTCCACGGCGAGCGCGTTCGGATCACGCTGGGCTGCCGCATCGAAGATCTCCGGGAAGACGCGCGACGACCCACCAGCCGTGCCACGGGCCGGCACCAATTCGGCACGTTCGGACGGGGCGAGCACCGACACCACAGCCAAGGGGCGATCCGGCTGGGCACACGCTTCGAGTACACGATGCAGTCGTCCGGCGATCTCTTCGATGTCGGCGGCACCGAAAACCTCGGGTAGGTACTCGAATTTCAGGCGGAGTCTGGTGTCGACCGATGCCACCAGGCTGAGCGGGTAGTGGGCAGCGTCCTTGGCTTCGACATCGGTGATCCGGATCCCCGCAATATCGGTATCGGACGAAAGGCCCTGACGGTCACCGGGATACGATTCGAAGACAGTCAACGTGTCAAATCCGGTCTCCGGCCCCGTGGCTACTTGGATCTCGGAAAGCCCGAGATAGTGATGATCCGACAGCTCTGCTTGCTCGGCCTGGATCCGCGCGAGGAGTGTGCCGATACTTTCTCTCGGGCGCAGAGTGATTCGGACCGGAATTGTGTTGATAAACAGCCCGATCATGGTTTCGATCCCGGTCAGCTCGGGAGGTCGACCCGACACCGTCGCCCCGAACACCACATCGTCTCTCCCGGTCAGTGCAGCGAGGACGATCCCCCACGATGCCTGAACAATTGTGTTGATCGTCAGCCCGAGTTCACGCGCCATCCCGCGAAGTGAGGTTGTGAACTCCTCGTCCAGATCGAACACCCACTCGGCCGCCATGGTGGAAAGTCGACGAGATCGAACCGCCGGAGCCAACAGCGTCGGTCCTTCGACTCCGCTCAGCGTCCTCGCCCATACAGCTCGAGAAGCTTGCTGATCGCGGCGGCTCATCCAGGTCAGATAGTCGCGATACGCGCGCGCGTGAGGCAAGGCCGCCACTTCACCGTCAGCGGCATAGAGCGTCGCCAACTCCCGAATCAGCAGTGGCATGGACCAGCCGTCCAGAAGGATGTGATGGTTGGTGAGCACCAGCGTGAACTTTTCGGGGGCGAGAGCAATCAGGGTGAATCTGATCAATGGCGCCTGCGCCATGTCGAACGGGCGCGCTCGGTCCTCCGCCAGTGCTCGATCAAGATCCTGATCTGTTGCACCAGTGAGGTCGATTTCCTGCCATGGCGCTGCCACGGCGCTTCGGACCACCTGGACGGCACGGCCGTCCGCGCCGTGAAGGAAGGCGGTACGCAGGTTCTCATGCCTGTCGAGCAGCGCGTCGGCGGCGTGACGCAGGCGCTCCGAATCGACTGCGCCGGCTAGATCGAGAGCCACTTGTACGAGGTATGCGTCGACCGATCGTTCGGCCAGTTCGGCATGGAACAACAACCCCGCTTGCAATGGAGAAAGTGACCAGACGTCGCTCAGGTCGGGGCACCGGCTTTCGAGGTCGTCTACCGCGTCCTGTCGAAGATCGACCAGATCGAAGTCCGAAGGTGTGAATCCGCCGCCGCCCGCCGCGTACTCACCGAGCCCGGCCAATGCGTCGAGCCACCACTGCGCCAGTTGCCGCGTGTCGTCCGCGCCCAGAATGTCCGGTGGGAACGTCCAGCTGGCAACGAGCTGCGGGCCGTCCTCGGTATCACTGTTGTCGGTGTCGCTGTCGCCGACGGTCATCACGTTGACCTCGAGGACGCTGGCGAGTGGGAGATCGACGGCCGTAACCGTCCGCAAGTCCTCGTCGCGGATCGGTACCCATCCCGCTGAAGCGTCGGCCTCGGATCCACCGACGCGTCCGAGGTAATTGAAACTGATCTGGGGGTCCGGAAGTTGCGAAAGGGTGTGTGCCGTTTCGCGGTTCAGATAGCGCAGCAACCCGAAGCCGATGCCGCGGTCCGGCACCGCCCGGAGTTGTTCCTTGACGGCCTTGGCAGCGACGCCCGCAGCCGGGCCGCCGGCGAAGGCGTCGCTCGGATCCACTCTGCTCAGATCGATCCGCACCGGGAAGATCGACGTGAACCATCCCACCGTGCGAGCAAGATCTGCCCCGGGAACCACCTGTTCCTCGCGTCCGTGCCCCTCGAGACTGATCAATGTCTCCGGATTGTCGATCCCGCGGTCCATGCGCCAGCGGACCATCGCAAGTGCCAAAGCCGTCAACAATCCGTCCTCGACGCTCCCGTGAATCGCCTGCGGCACTGTCGTCGACACGGCCTCGGTCAATGCCGTGGGAACTCGTACTTCGATGTCGGTGGTGGCCGAGGCGGTGTCCCTCGTCGTCAGGGCGCGCACACCCAGAGTCGGATCGGGACCCGCGAGCACCTCTCGCCAATAGTCGAGTTCAGCAACCCGATCCGGCTCGCGCGCGGCGTCGACGAGGCCACGTGCCCATCGACGCATCGAGGTCCCGACCGGAGCCAGTGACGGGTCGACGCCTGATTGCACCTGCGCACAAGCAAGTGCAAGATCGGGGATCAGGATTCGCCAGGAAACACCGTCCGTCACCAGATGGTGCGCTACCAGTAGCAACCGTTTCTGGCGCTGTCCTTCCTTTTGAATCTGTCCGTCGGTGTCGAGCAGGACTGCCTGCACCATCACACCTGTCTCCGGGTCGAGCCGCCCCAGAGCTGCGTCGAGTTCTGCCGAGACCGTCTCCACGGCAGCACCCTCTAGGCTCGCGTGGCGTACGACGGTCTCCGCCCGCACCGTACCTGCTGGCGCAACGTCCATCCGCCGAGCGGATTCAAGATGCAGCGTCGCCCGGATGCCCGCGCGGAGGATGTCGTGGTGGTCCAGCACGGCCTGCATCGCCTGTGTCAGCGTGACCTCGTCGAGCGTGGCAGGAACCGCGAGGAGAACAGATTGTGAGTACCGCCGAAAATCTCCGCCGCGATCGAGCATCCATTCCGCGATCGGTGTCAACTCGATCTCCCCGACGCCGCCACCGGGCAACTCGTCGAGAACAGCGTGACCGCCAGACGTACCGGCCGTCTCGGACAGCGCCGCAACGGTTTTGCGTTCGAATACCTCGCGTGGTGAGATCAAAACTCCGGCAGACTTGGCTCGCGTCACCAACTGGATGGACATGATCGAGTCACCGCCGAGAGTGAAGAACGAATCGTCGACCCCCACCTCGTCGAGTCCCAGAACCTCGGCGAACAGGCCCGCAAGGATGCTTTCCGTCTCGGAGGCGGGGCCACGACTCACGGTTGTCTGTAGCCCGAAGTCAGGTTCAGGCAACGCTTTCCGGTCGAGTTTGCCGTTCACCGTCAGCGGCAAAGCCTCGAGAACCGTCACGACAGCGGGGACCATGTGTGCCGCCAACCTCTGTGAGAGATACTCGAGCAACGCCGCCGGAGAGACAGTGGCAACGGCCTCCGGCACCACGTAGCCCACCAACCGGTCTCTGCGGGCCACCACCGCCGCCTGAGACACGCCCACTCCGGAGAGCAGCGCAGCCTCCACCTCGCCGAGTTCGATTCGGTACCCCTTTACCTGCACCTGCAGATCGTTTCGTCCGAGGTACTCCAGCTGCCCGCTGTCGTTCCAGCGCCCCAGGTCACCAGATCGATACATACGCGCCCCACTGACGGTGAGGTCGGGAATGAACCGCGCGGAGGTCAGACCGGACCGGCCGAGGTATCCGCGTGACACCTGATCGCCGCAGACATACAGTTCACCCACCACACCGGGCGGCACCGGGTGCAACCGCTGATCCAACACATACACACGCAATCCGGGCAACGCCCGACCGATCACCGAGGCCGATCCGTCACGCGCCAGCTCACGATCGAGCGGTAGGTGGCTGACGTGCACCGTGGTCTCCGTGATGCCGTACATGTTGACCAGATCTGGTGACGAAGTCCCGCGGCGGGCGTACCAGCGCGTCAACTGTCCGAAGTCGAGGGCTTCTCCACCGAAGATCACGTAGCGCAATGACAGGGCCGCGCTCCCGATACGCCGGTCGGCTTCCGCCAATTGATAGAAGGCAGTGGGAGTTTGATTGAGCACCGTGACACGTTCGTGCCGTAGCAATTCGAGGAATGCCTCTGGTGTACGGGCCGTGAAGTAGTCGACCAGTACGAGCCGGCCACCGTGTGCGAGTGCGCCCCACATTTCCCAGACCGAGAAGTCGAATGCCTCGGAATGGAACATCGTCCACACATCGCCGCTGTCGAAGCCGAAGAGCGCTCGGGTGTTTGCCAGCAACGTCCCGACGCTGCGGTGGGAAACCTGCACCCCCTTCGGACGCCCAGTAGACCCCGAGGTGTAAATCACGTAGGCCACCGAATCGGGTCGGAGCGGTAGCAGCCGGTCTTGGTCGGTCACCGGAAACGGAGAACTCCTAAGCAGCGCTTCGAGAATCGCCGGGTCGTCCACGGCAATCACTGGAATCTCGTTGTCTGCGATTGCGTCACTGTCTCGTATGTCGGCGCCGTCGGCCCCAGTGGTCAGCACACACTTCGGCGCGGAGTCACGCAGCACGAAGTCCACCCGGTCGACCGGAGAAGTCAGGTCCACCGGTAGGTATCCGCCACCCGCCTTCACCACCGCCAGCAATGCCACCACCAGGTCGATCGAGCGGGTCATCGCGACTGCCACCAGGGTTTCCGGCACCACACCCTGAGCCACCAACAGTCGAGCGAGGCGGTTTGCTCGCTCGTCGAGTTCGCGGTAGGTGACGGACAATCCGTCGCAGCGCACCGCCACGGCATCACCGGACGTCAGCACCGCACGATCGAAGAGATCCGACAGCGAATCCTCGTGGGTTCCGACGCCCGAGACCGAGGCCGAGCCCGAGGCCGAGGCCGATGGCGCAACCAGCATCTCGCTGTATTCGCCGGCCAGAAGTATGTCGATGTCGCCGACGACTGCCGACGGATCCTCGATCACGGCGCCGATCACTCTCTCGAAGCGCTCCGCGATGCGCGTCACCGATACTCGATCGAAAATATCTGTTGCATAACGGAAACCGGCGCTGATACCGGCCGGCCCAGCGTGCTCGTCGACGTGTTCCATCACACTCAGTTGTAGATCGAATTTTGCAACCGCGAGATCGATGTCGAGCGAGCGAGCCGTCAGTTCCGGCAATTCGAAGCGCAGTCCCGTATCGGTCTGGAATTCGAGGAGTACTTGAAAGAGGGGTGAATGCGCGGTGGAACGGTCGGGCGAGAGGTCATCCACCAACCTCTCGAAGGCAATGTCTGCATGGTCGAGTGCACCGAGATCCGTTGACCGCACCGCGGCCAACACCTCGGCAAAGGTTGCTCCGGATTGGACGGGTGTGCGAAGCACGAGCGTGTTGACGAACATCCCGACCACATCGTCGAACACCGAGGCACCGCGCCCTGCGACCGGAGTGCCGATCACTACGTCGTCCGACGCCGAAAGCCGTGCCAGCAACACCGCGAGCGCCGCATGCATCACCATGAACAGGGACGCACCATTCTGGTGTGCGAGGTCGGTCAAAACTCGATGGATCTCGGGTGAGAAGTCCATCGAAACCACCGCGCCCTCGGTAGACCGTTTCGGCGTTCGTGGTCGATCGAGAGGGAGCGGCAAGACTTCTGGAATATCCGACAGCTTCGCTGTCCAGTAATCGAATTCATCCGACGTCGACGTTCCCGGACCAACTTCTGCGTCGAGGATCTCCCGCTGCCACAGGCTGTAGTCGGCATACTGGATGGGCAGTGGCTCCCAGTCCGGATTCTGCTCCTGAGCACGGGATGTATAGGCGCGCATCAGGTCACGTGCCAGTGGCGCCATCGAGAAACCGTCCGCGGCGATGTGGTGGACGACGATCGCAAGAACATGCTGCTCCGGCCCGATTCGGAGTAACCTCACGTGCAGCGGGAACTCTTCGGCCACATCGAATCCGACGTCGAAGAACGCGTGCAAATCCGTAAAAAGCCGCTCGCCGGAAATCGGGACGGGGTGGATTCGAGGAGCAGCGAGCGCTGGTTCGGCGATCACCTGGTGGGGCCCGTTCGCGGACGTCGGGAAGATCGTTCGAAGGGTTTCGTGCCGTTCCACCACATCACCCAGTGCGGCTTGGAGCGCACCCGAATCCAGGAAGCCGTCCAGTTGTAGTGCGACGGGGATGTTGTAAACCGGAGACGAGGTGTCGAACTGGTTGACGAACCACATGCGCGCCTGTGAGAGCGATAGCGGAATGTGTTCTGGCCGGGTCTTACCCGCGATTTCTGAAATCCTCGAACCTTCCGGCCCCGAACCTTCCGGCCCCGAACCTCGCAGCACAGCTTGTAGCTGATCGATCGATGCCGCCAGATCAGCGACCACGGGAGTGTCGAACAAGGCCTTCACACCGACATTCGTGCTCGATTCGGATCTGATGCGCGCTGCGACGCGAGTGGCGCTGAGCGAGTCTCCACCCAGTTCGAAGAAATTGTCGTCGGCGCCCACCTGGTCGAGATCGAGCACCTCGGCGATGGCTCGAGCGACCAGAACTTCGGCTCGTGTGCTCGGCGTCCGATAGTCCGCGGCTGTAAAAGTAGTGTCCGGGAGGGCTTTACGGTCCAACTTCCCATGCACCGTCACCGGAAACTCCCCCAACACCACCACCACCGACGGCACCATGAACCCCGGAAGAGACCTCCGCACCCCCTCCAACACCACCACCTCATCGACCACCACCCCCACCTCACCCACCACAAACCCCACCAAAAAATCCCCACCCACACCCGACCGCAACACCACCACCGCACCAGCCACCCCCACCTGAGCAGCCAACACCGCCTCCACCTCACCCAACTCCACCCGCTGCCCCCGCACCTTCACCTGAAAATCCGTGCGCCCCACAAACTCCAACACCCCACCACACCCCCACCGCACCACATCCCCCGTCCGATACACCCGAGCACCCACCACCCCCGACACCGGATCCGCCACAAACCGACCCACCGTCAAATCCACACGACCCTCATACCCCCGAGCCACCTGCACCCCACCCACATACAACTCCCCCACCACACCCACCGGAACCGGCCGCAACCGCGAATCCAACACCAACACCCGCGTATTCCACACCGGCCGACCAATCGGAACACCCACCCCCACAACACCATCCACCGCATGAAACGTCACATCCACCGACGCCTCCGTCGGCCCGTACAAATTCACCAACTCCGCACCACACACCCCCGCAAACCGCCCCGCCAAAACCGACGACAAACCCTCACCCGACACAAACACCCGACGCACATTCGAACGCCCCACCACCACCGAAGGCTCCCCCACGAACACCTCCAACATCGACGGCACAAAATGCACCACCGACACCCCCCACCGCTCGATCACACCCACCAAACACACCGAACCACGATACCCACACGGATCCGCCACCACCAACCGCGCACCCACCATCAACGGCCAAAACAACTCCCACACCGACACATCGAACGACACCGGCGTCTTCTGCAACACCACATCCCCCACACCCAACGGAAACTCCCCCTGCATCCACAACAACCGATTCACCACCCCCGCATGCGAAACCACCACCCCCTTCGGACGACCCGTCGACCCCGACGTGAACATCACATACACCGCATGCTCAGGCAACAACACCCCCAACCGATCACCCACCCCCACCGGATCACCCGAAAACCCCGAAACATCAACACAACCCACATCAACAAACCCCACCCCCACCGGCAAACACCCACCATCACCACCCCGCGACAACACCACCACCGGATCCACCACCCCCACCACAAACCCCACCCGCTCCACCGGCGCACCCACATCCACCGGAACAAACACCCCACCAGCCCGCACCACCGCAAACACCGCCACCAACAACTCCACCGACCGCGACAACACCACACACACCCGCGACTCCGGACCCACCCCCAACGAAATCAACAACCGCGCAAAACGATTCACCCGAACATCAAACTCACCCCACGACAACACCACCCCACCACACACCAACCCCCCACCACCCACACCAGCAAACCGCCCATCCAACACATCCACCAACGTCAAACCCCCCACCGCAACCCCCACCCCATCCCAACCACCCACCACCAACCCACGCTCACCGGCGACAAACACGTCGACCTCACCGACCGATGTATCCGCGTTCGCTGCAAAGGCGGCAAGAATTCGCGACATTCGCTGTGCAATGGTGCCGACCGCGGCGCGGTCGAATGCCGCCGGCTGATACCGCAGGCTCACTTGCAGCGTCGGTTCCGCGACCGACAGCACGGTGAGCGGGTAATGCGTGGCGTCGCGGGCATTCACAGCGGTGACGCGCATACCGGCTACGTCGGTGTTCCCGTCCATCCCCGAGGTATCGATCGGATACGACTCGAAGACCGACAGTGTGTCGAACAAATTGCCTGTCCCTGCGGCAGATTGAATCGCGCCGAGTCCGACATAGTGATGATCGAGCAGAGCTGTCTGCTCGCCTTGTAGTCGCGCGAGCAGCTGTGCACACGTCTCGTCCGGATCCAGTTGCACCCGGACAGGCAATGTGTTGATCAGCAGCCCCATCATGTTTTCCACACCAGGCAATTCAGGTGAGCGGCCCGAGACTGTGACGCCGAAGACTACGTCGTCGCGGGAAAGCATTCGAGACAACAGGACACCCCACGCCGCTTGGATCACCGTGTTCATCGTGATCCCGCTCCGCTGAACCAGCCCACCGAGTCCGTCGAGCACCGAATCGGGCAGATCGACGGCGACCTCTTCGGGTACCACCTGATCGGCGGTCGGCGCCGAAGCCGCCAACAACGTCGGCTCGTCGACGCCTTCCATGGCGTCCTCCCAGACCGCGAGCGAGGTCTCGATGTCGCGGTGCGCCAACCATTCCAGATAGGTGCGGTACGACGGAGTCTGGGGCTGATCGGCTGGGACGCTCTCGACCGGGAGACTGTCATCCGCGTATCTCATCAGCAGTTCGCGTACCAGCAACGGCATCGACCAACCGTCGAGAACGATGTGATGGTTTGTCACCACCAACACACACCTCGTCGGCGAGGTTCGCAGCAACGTCAGCCGAAGCAGTGGCGGCGAGGCGAGGTCGAAGGGTGCACTGCGATCCTCGTCGAGGCGGCGCTCCAGCTCTGCTTCGGTTGCCGATCCGCAATCACTCAGGTCGACCTCGGTCCAGGGAATCATTGCATCGTCGACAATCAACTGCACCGGTAGGCCGTGTGCGTCGTAGACGAACGCTGCACACAGATTCGGGTGGTTTGCCAGTAGTCCGGCAGCAGCGCCGCGCAAACGCTCGGAATCAACCGCTCCTTCGAGCTCGACGCACAACTGCGCTGTGTAGACGTCCGTCGACGTGGCCGCCAGTGCGGCATGGAACATCAGCCCGGCCTGAAGGGACGACACCGACCAGACATCGTGCAATCCGGGGAAGTCGTTCTCCCAGCGTTCGATCTGTTGTTGGTCGACCGAGACCAGGGGAATGTCCGACGGCGTCAGACCGCCCGCATCAGGTCGCGATGCGTGCGCGGTGAGTCCGTCGAGCGCACGACGCCACAGTTCCGCGAACTCCGCGATGTCAGACCTGTCGAGCACTCCGCGGGGAAAGGTGAAAGATGCTGTCAGGCAGGGCCCGTCGACATGGTCCTCAACCGCCGCGTTGATGTCGATCACGGACGCCACAGGCATGGACCGATTCTGGGTTCCGCCGAGCTTTCGATTGCCCTCCACCGGCAGCCAGTCCTGTGTTCCGTCAGAGGAACTGATCCGGCCCAGATAGTTGAAACTGATCTGAGGAGAACGGAATCGGCCGAGTGGTTCGCTCTCGCCCGACAGGTAGCGCAACATCCCGAATCCGATTCCATGATCGGGGATCGCACGCACGTATTCCTTGACGGCTTTGAGAGCCCGTCCGGCGTCGGCGCCACCTGCCAGTGCGTCGTCGACGTCGATTCCGCCGAGGTCCACGCGCACCGGGTAGAGTGTGGTGAACCAACCAACGGTGCGCGCGAGGTCTGCGCCAGGAACCGCTCCTTCCTCGCGGCCGTGTCCTTCGAGCGTGATCAGGGCGGCAGCGGTATCCATACCGCGGCGTCGTCGCCACTCGATCGAGGCCAACGCAACAGCAGTGAGGAGTCCGTCGTTCACGCCGGCGTGAAATGCCGCAGGAACCGTGGTGAGTAGGTTCCTGGTCACCGGAGGCGCGATGTCCACTGTGACGGTGTCGACCGTGCCGTCGACGTCGATCGTGGGATCGAGTGGGCGCGAACCGATCAGCGGGTCATCGCCGTCAAGGATCGTTTTCCACATGTCCCGTTCGACACTCCGGTCGCCCACGTGCTCGACAAGCCCGTGCGTCCATCGCCGGAACGACGTTCCGGTCTGTGGCAGTTCGGGCGTGACACCGGCCTGGAGTTGTGCTGTCACCGTCGCCAGGTCGGTGACCAGAATGCGCCACGAGACACCGTCGACAACCAGGTGATGAATCACCACAAGTAGTCGGCCCCGCTTGTTCGGCAAGTCAGGTCTGTCGGCCAGGTCGAACCAGATCACGCGGACCATGTCGGCCGCGGCGGGATCCAAGCTGTCGGCAGCGGCCTCGAGCTCTCCCGACGCCAAGGCCCTGAAACCTTCGTCGTACACCGAACCGACAGCTACTCGATGGATCAGTCCTTCGGCCGAGATCGAGCCGGGTGGTAGGACTTCCATGACCCGGTCACTCTCGCCCAAGCGCGCTCGCAGCATTCCGTGGCGATTCAGCAACTCCTGGACACCACGGACAAGGAGGTCCTGGGTGAGATCAGCGGGAGCTGTCAGCAAGAGCGCCTGGGAGAACCGTTTCAATTCGCCGCCACTCAGGCCGCCATTGCTGCGGTCCAGCATCCACTGCGCCACCGGGCTCAGTGGAACAGTTCCGACAGCGGACCCTGGTAGCTCCGCGAGCACATCAGGACCGTCCTGCTCCACGTGCGCCGACTCGGCAAGCGCGGCAACAGATTTGTGGTCGAATACGTCTCGGGGCGAGATGATCACACCAGCATCGCGAGCGCGGGCCACCAATTGGATGGACATGATGCTGTCTCCACCGAGCTCGAAGAACGAATCATGCACTCCTACGGTGTCCAGGCCGAGAACCTGCGCGAACAGAGCGGCAAGAAGATTCTCGGTTTCCGTTCGCGGTGTCCGGTCGGGTGTGGCCGTGGACGAGAAATCGGGTGCCGGAAGCGCTGCGCGGTCCAGTTTTCCGTGAACAGTCAGCGGAAGTGCGTCGAGCACCACCACCGCCGCAGGCACCATGTACGACGGCAGACGCTTGCCTGCATGCGCGAGGACGTCTCGCGGATCGACACTCGCTCCGCGATCGGGAACCACGTATCCGATCAACCGATCCCTGCCGTTCAACCGATCCCTGCCGTCGCCGTTCCAGACGCCCGTCACCGCCTGGGCCACGCGCGGGTGCGTCTGCAGTGCCACCTCGACTTCCCCGAGTTCGATGCGGAACCCGCGGACCTTCACTTGGGCATCGGTGCGCCCGAGATACTCCAGCTGTCGGTCGGGCGTCCACCGCACGCGATCGCCCGTGCGATAGATCCGCGTTCCCGGCGCACCGAAGGGATCTGCGACAAACTGCGTGGCGGTCAACGGGGATCGCCGGTGATAGCCGCGAGCGAGAGCCGGCCCGGCAAGATACAACTCTCCCGCGACACCTACCGGTACCGCTCTCAGACGCGAGTCCAGCACTACCTCGCTGAATCCGCGAGTAGGTGCGCCGATGGTGACCGGGTCGCTCGGAGCCAGTGCCGCACTGATGCTCGACACCACAGTTGCCTCGGTAGGACCGTAGGCGTTGAACATCTTTCTGCCCGGCGCCCAGCGGGCCACCAATTCCGGCGGGCACGCCTCCCCACCTGTCACGACACAACCGACAGTGGTGAGTCCGTCTGGGGCGACGGATGCCAAAGCCGCCGGAGTCACAAAACAATGGGTGACGCGCTCGCGCTCCAGTAGCGCCGCCAGTTCCGCCCCGCCGTAGACGGTCGGTGGCACGATCACCATCGTGGATCCCGCACCAACGGCCAACATGAGTTCGAGAACCGAAGCGTCGAAACTCGGCGAAGCGAAGTGCAGAGTTCTGGATCGGGTCGTGGCGGCGAATGTCTCGCGCTCCTGGAGAGCAAAGTTGCTCAACCCGCGATGTGTGACCGTCACCCCCTTGGGTGTTCCCGTTGATCCCGAGGTGTAGATCAGATAGGCCGGATTGTCGATTCGAATCCGTGCCTTCCGATCCTCGTCGGTGACTTTCGATGGCGAGTACGCCCACAGCCGTTCCTCGAAACCGGCATCGTCGAGGACCAGCCACGGCACGAGGCCGGACAATGCTGCGTGGTGAGCTCGGGTCGTTATCCCCCACGCTGCACCGGAGTCGCCCAGCATGTACTCGATACGTGCAGCAGGAAGTCCCGGGTCCACGGGAAGGAATGCCGCACCTGTCTTGGCAATGGACCACACCGCCAGAACGGACTCGACGGAGCGTGGGAGACACATCGCCACCACCGATTCGGGACCCACTCCGGATTCGACCAGCATGCGGGCCAATCGATTCGACTGTGCGTCTAGTTCGAGATAGGTCACTTCACGTTCCTCGAACACCAGCGCGACGGCGCCGGGATCCTGGGCGGTCGCCATATCTGTTGCTGTAGTGAGCAAATCGGGAAGGGTCTGAACAGCGGTGGAGATCACACCTCGCACGGGTACCAGTTCGGCTGACTCACGGGCGTCGAGGATATCGATGTCTCCGATCCGCGATTGCGGATCCGTGGTGACGTACTCGAGAATCCGTTGCAGGCGGTCGACGAAGCCCCCTACTGTTTCCTCGTCGAAAATATCTGCGGCATATCCGAATTCAGCACGAATACCATCCGATTCACCGGCGGTGCCAGTGTTCTGCGCCACCGTCAACTGCAGATCGAAGGTGATGGTGTCGATCTCGACACCCACGTCGGTCACCTGCAGGTCGGGAAGTTCCAGTGTCGGTCGCTCGATGTCTTGGAACTCCAACATGACTTGAAACAGGGGCGAGTATGCCGTCGAACGTGAAGGATTCACTATCTCGACGACTCGTTCGAACGGCACGTCCGCATGAGTGAAGGCGCTCAGATCTACGTTTCGGATCTGGTCGAGGAACTCCCCGAAAGTCGCGCCGCGGTCCACTGCAGTGCGCAAGACCAACGTGTTGACGAACATGCCCACCAGGTCGTCGAGTTCGCGCTCCCCACGCCCGGCGATGGGAGTTCCGACGGCTATGTCGTCCTCATCACTGAGCCTCGCCAGCAGCACTGCCAAGGCTGCATGCACAACCATGAAGACGGTGGCGTTATGTTTGCGCGACAGGGCAACCACACCGGCATGAACCTCCGGACTGAACGCGAACCGAATCCGTCCGCGTCGAAGCGAACGCACATCACCGCGCGGTCGATCGGTCGGAATGTCGAGAACTTCCGGTGCACCCGCAAGATTCTCGACCCAATAGGCGAGCTGTTTCGAGATCAAAGACCGAGAGTCGGATTCCGAACCCAACCAACCACGTTGCCACAACGCATAGTCGGCGTACTGGATCTCGAGCGGCGCCCACCGAGGAGCCTCACCGCTCACACGGGAGGTGTACGCGCTCATGAGATCTCGGGCCAGCGGTACCGTGGAGAATCCGTCGGCGGCGATGTGGTGAATCACGATCACCAGGACATGCGAGTGGACCTGGTCGTCTCGCCGCAACAAGGTGGCGCGCATCGGGACCTGCTGCATGACGTCGAAACCATCCGAAACGATCTGCCGGCAACGCTCGCGCAGCTCTTCCTCTCCCTGCACAAGTATCGGTGCGAGATCCGATACCACCTGTGAGGTAGACGTGATCACTTGACGCGGGCCGTCGTCAGTGAGAGGAAAAACAGTGCGCAAGGACTCGTGCCGCTCGACGACGTCGACAAATGCCGCGTGAAGTGCACTCAGATTCACTGTGCCGTCGAGCCTCAACGCGCACGCGACGTTGTAGGCGGCGGACTCGGGGTCGAACTGATTCGCAAACCACATTCGCTCCTGCGCCGGCGAAAGTGGGATATCCGTCGTCGTACCCCGCGGCCTCAACGCCGGCTTGGCCCCCTCTCCTCCGCGACACTGCGCCAACTCGGCCAGCGCTGCAACGGTAGAAGCATCGAAGACGTCGCGGATGTCGATCCGTTCGCCGAGAACAGAATTCACTCGCGCAACCAACCTGGCTGCACTCAGAGAGTTCCCACCAAGGGCAAAGAAGTCGTCGTACACGCCCACCGTCGACGTTCCCAACAGATCATCGAAGATTGCGGCAACCGTCTCCTCGACCGGCGTTCGCGGCGCAACATACTGCAGCGATCGAGGTTCGAAGTTGACGTCCGGGAGGGCTTTACGGTCCAACTTCCCATGCACCGTCACCGGAAACTCCCCCAACACCACCACCACCGACGGCACCATGAACCCCGGAAGAGACCTCCGCACCCCCTCCAACACCACCACCTCATCGACCACCACCCCCACCTCACCCACCACAAACCCCACCAAAAAATCCCCACCCACACCCGACCGCAACACCACCACCGCACCAGCCACCCCCACCTGAGCAGCCAACACCGCCTCCACCTCACCCAACTCCACCCGCTGCCCCCGCACCTTCACCTGAAAATCCGTGCGCCCCACAAACTCCAACACCCCACCACACCCCCACCGCACCACATCCCCCGTCCGATACACCCGAGCACCCACCACCCCCGACACCGGATCCGCCACAAACCGACCCACCGTCAAATCCACACGACCCTCATACCCCCGAGCCACCTGCACCCCACCCACATACAACTCCCCCACCACACCCACCGGAACCGGCCGCAACCGCGAATCCAACACCAACACCCGCGTATTCCACACCGGCCGACCAATCGGAACACCCACCCCCACAACACCATCCACCGCATGAAACGTCACATCCACCGACGCCTCCGTCGGCCCGTACAAATTCACCAACTCCGCACCACACACCCCCGCAAACCGCCCCGCCAACACCGACGACAAACCCTCACCCGACACAAACACCCGACGCACACTCGAACACCCCACCACCACCGAAGGCTCCCCCACGAACACCTCCAACATCGACGGCACAAAATGCACCACCGACACCCCCCACCGCTCGATCACACCCACCAAATACACCGGATCACGATGCCCACCCGGATCCGCCACCACCAACCGCGCACCCACCATCAACGGCCAAAACAACTCCCACACCGACACATCGAACGACACCGGCGTCTTCTGCAACACCACATCCCCCACACCCAACGGAAACTCCCCCTGCATCCACAACAACCGATTCACCACCCCCGCATGCGAAACCACCACCCCCTTCGGACGACCCGTCGACCCCGACGTGAACATCACATACACCGCATGCTCAGGCAACAACACCCCCAACCGATCACCCACCCCCACCGGATCACCCGAAAACCCCGAAACATCAACACAACCCACATCAACAAACCCCACCCCCACCGGCAAACACCCACCATCACCACCCCGCGACAACACCACCACCGGATCCACCACCCCCACCACAAACCCCACCCGCTCCACCGGCGCACCCACATCCACCGGAACAAACACCCCACCAGCCCGCACCACCGCAAACACCGCCACCAACAACTCCACCGACCGCGACAACACCACACACACCCGCGACTCCGGACCCACCCCCAACGAAATCAACAACCGCGCAAAACGATTCACCCGAACATCAAACTCACCCCACGACAACACCACCCCACCACACACCAACCCCCCACCACCCACACCAGCAAACCGCCCATCCAACACATCCACCAACGTCAAACCCCCCACCGCAACCCCCACACCATCCCAACCACCCACCACCAACCCACGCTCGGGCGCACCCAGAATCTCCGTATCACCCACTGGGGCAGTTGGATCCGATACGACCGACCGCAGTAGGCGGACGAAGCGCTCCCCGAACTCGGTGACTGTGGTGCGCTCGAAGATATCGGAGGCGTAGGTGAAGGCGGCGTCGAAACCCACCGGGATTCCGTCCTTGCCACGCTTTTCGGAGAGCGAAAATTGCAAGTCGAATTTGGCGACACCGATGTCGACTGAAACAACATCGACACCGAGTCCTGGTAGTTCGAGGTGAGGATCTGCGGTGTTCTGAAATTCCAACAGAACCTGGAAGAGCGGTGAATGAGATGGTGAACGCTCCGGAGCAACTGCATCGACGACTCGCTCGAACGGCACCTCGGTTTGCCCGAACGCTGCCAGATCAACTTCGCGAGTTCGTGAAAGGATTTCCTCGAAAGTCGCGGCGGTATCAACGGCGGTTCGCAGGACGACCGTGTTGACGAACATCCCGACCAGATCGTCGAGGACTTGCTCGGCGCGCCCTCCCACCGGAGTGCCGATCGCTATGTCCGGCGAGGCGCTCAGCCGTGCCAACAGAACGGCCAGCACTGCGTGCATCACCATGAACGGTGTCGCGTTGTGATTCCGAGCGAGTTCGAGGAGGTCACTGTGCACGTCTGCGGGCACCGAGAATCGGACCGATTCACCGCGCATGGATCGTTCCGCCGGCCTCGGTCGATCCAGCGGAAGGTCGATCACGTCAGGTAGACCGGACAGGGTGGACGTCCAGTAGTCCAACTGCTTCGCCTGGAGCGTGTCCGGATCGGCGGCACTGCCGAGCAGTTCGATCTGCCATTGGCTGTAGTCGGCGTACTGCACAGGCAAAGGCGGCCAGTCCGGTGCCCGACCGGCAGCCCGCGCCGCGTAGGCGCGGGTCAGGTCGCGGGCCAGCGGCTCGAGTGATGCTCCATCCGCCGAAATATGGTGAACCACCAACGCGAGGACATGGACGTCCCGAGTGATTCGAAAAAGGGAGCCGCGCACGGGCACGTTCTCGCTCACGTCGAACCCCTCGCGAGCGAGATCGGCGACGCGCCTGTCCAAGGCTTCCTCGTCAACGGATACTTCCCACGCCATCTCCGACGTCACACGTTCCGAAGGAACCACGACCTGATGTGGACCGTCGACCGACGCCGGGTAGACGGTGCGAAGCGATTCATGTCGATCGACAACATCTCCCATCGCGAGTTTCAGCGCAGCCACATCCAACGCCCCTGACAGTCGGACCACCATCGGGATGTTGTAGGCCGGGGACGACGTGTCGAACTGATTGACAAACCACAGGCGTTGTTGCGCCAGAGACACCGGAATCTTGTCCCTGTACGAATGTGCCTGCAGGATTGGACGCTTCGAACGCGAGGGATCAACGCCGGAGGACTTCGCGTCACGCACGTGGAGAGCCAGTGATTCGATCGTCGGTGCTTCGAACAAAGTCCGCACCCCGAAATCGATTGCTTCAGCGGCATTGACTCGTGCGATCAGCTTTGTGGCGATCAGTGAGTTCCCACCCAGCTCGAAGAAGTCGTCACCCGCACCCACCGCCTCAGCACCTAGAACGTCGGCAAAAATCTCGGCCAGCAGTAGTTCTTCGGCGCCCTCGGGCGGTCGAAAGTTGTCCGACCGAGCATCGAACCGAGGTGCCGGTAAGGCAGCGCGATCGACCTTTCCCGATGGAGTTACCGGCAACTCGTCGAGAAGAACAAAGGCCGCAGGAACCATGTACGACGGCACACGGCTCGCGGCGTATTGCGTCAGATCGGCCGTCGAGAGCGCACTGCCGCCGGCAGGCACGACGTACGTGGTAATCATCGTTGTACCGGAGGGAGCCGCACGCGCCACGGTAACTGCATTCTCGACCTGCGGACACGACTGCACGACGCTGTCGATTTCCCCGAGCTCGATACGGAATCCGCGAACTTTCACCTGGAAATCGCTGCGACCGACGTACTCGAGTGCACGGCCACGGCGCCGCCGCACCAAGTCCCCCGTTCGATACATCCGCCGGCCCGGGAGACCGAACGGGTCGGCCACGAATCGTCGTGCGGTCAACGCATACTTCCGGTGATATCCACGTGCGAGCGCGTCTCCCGAGATGTACAGCTCACCCACAACACCGTCGGGGACGGGGTGCAATCGCTGATCGAGCACGATCTCCTCGAAACCGCGGAGCGGACCGCCCACTGTGATGTTCTCCGACGACACCATCGGCTCGCCGATGTTCGACATGACGGTGGTCTCGGTCGGCCCGTAGGCATTGCACAGCCGTCGGCCGGGAGCCCACCGCTGCACAAGATCCGGCGGACAGGCCTCACCACCGACCACCACGTCGCCGAAGTCCGAAAGGCCCTCGGGCGAAACTGTTCCGAGCGCCGCAGTAGTGACAAAACCATGCGTGACACGCTGGGATTCGAGGAAGCGAGACAGCTCGTCACCGCCGTAAATCGTGCTCGGTGCAATCACCATGGTCGCTCCGGCACCGAAAGCCAGCAGGTATTCGAAAATCGAGGCGTCGAAACTCGGGGTCGAGAAGTGCAATGTTCGCGCATCCTGGGTCGCACCGAACCGCGAACGCTGTTCGGCAGCAAGCGCTTCCAGTCCGCGATGCGAGACCGTCACCCCCTTGGGGAGTCCGGTGGAACCCGAAGTGTAGATCACGAATGCGGGATTGTCGGGGCGGATCGGGTGCACCCGATCGACATCGGAGATGGAGCGGACGGACAACCGCGCAAGTCGGCCACCGAACTCAGCGTCGTCAATCGCTAGCCAGGAAATCGAATCCGGCAAACGATGAAGTTCGGAAACGACCGTGAGCCCCAGTACGGCGCCGGAATCGGTCAGCATGAAGCGAACACGTTCACCCGGATAGGTCGGATCCACCGGCACGAATGCCGCGCCGGCTTTGGTCACCGCCAACATCGCGACAACCGATTCGACCGAACGCGTCAAACCCAGCGCCACACTGTTTTCCGGACCGACGCCGCGGTCGATCAAGACTCGGGCCAACTTCGACGAACGCTCGTCGAGTTCTCGATACGTCAACTCGCCATCGAGATACGACAGGGCCACGCCGTCGGGGTGTGTGCGCGCCGCACCGTCGAACAGTTCGGCCAGGGTGCGGTGCGAAGCGCGAGGGTCACTGCGGACAGGCTGCATCGCGGATCGCTCGTCGTCGGACAAGATGTCGATGTCGCCGACCATCATTGCCGGATCTGTGGTGACGGATTCCAGGACGCGCGCGAACCGCAAACCGAGGCCACGTACCGTCTCGGTGTCGAACAGGTCGGTTGCAAACGCGAGCGTCACCGTGATTCCGGACGGCGCACCCACCTCGTCGAACAGTTCGACTGCAGACACTCCGAGATCGAAGCGGCCGAGGTCGGGAGGGTGCTCGTCAGCGCTGGCGACGGACTCGAACGTCACCTGTATCACCGGCGCATACGCAGGTACATCCTCCACTTCGAGCGACTGCGCCACCTGCTCGAGCCGTATCCCACTGTGCGGCAGCGCACTACTTCGGACCTCGACGACACTGCCCAAGAGCGCCGTGAACGGCGTCTCCAGATCGATGCGACTCCGGATGGCAACGATGTTCGCGTCGGATCCCGTCGGCGTACCGATTACCACGTCCGAAGCCCCGGACAATCGGCTCACCACTAGCGCGAAGCCCGTATGTAGGACCGCGCGTGTGTCCGTCCCGAGATCACTTGCCATTTCTGTAATCCGCGCGTGGGTGTCTGCGGCGATCACGACCTCAACCTGTGCACTGTCCAGCGATTGCGTTGCAGGCCTGGGTCGATCGAAGGGAAGTTGCAACAGTTCGGGCGCCCCGGTGAGCTCATGTCTCCAATACTCGAGGTGCCGCACTTCGCGTTGTCGTCGCTCGCCCTCCCGGGCCGTCGGGCCGTGAATGTCTGCGAGTTCGGCACCGGAATCAGACGCGATCAACTCTTCCAGCAAGCCGACAAAATTCCGGTGGTGCTCGCGTAAACCCGCCTCCTCGTATCGGATCGGGTTTGCCCGGAAGTCGACACGCAGCCTGTCGCCACTCGGATACACGTTGACCAGAAGGTCTTCCACCGGCCCGGAGGTGACGATGTGATACTCCCCAACCACCTCGCCCAACTGCACCTCCTGGCGAAACAGCATGACGTTGACCATGGGCCCGGCATATGAGTCTTCGCCTTCCAGACCGCTCGTCATACCTGCGTCCCGACGGATGTCGTCGAGGCTGCAGCGCTGGTGCCGCAATGCACCCATGAGCTCATGCTGGACCTGGGCGAAGAGTTCAGCGACGGTGTCGACGGCTGCGACACTGATGAGCAGCGGCGCGACGTTCACCATCATGCCGCCCGAGTCCCGCAACACCGCCGTAGTCCGTCCGGACATCGGAACATGAATCTGGACAGTCTCTTTCGCCGTCATTCGCGAGAGGTACAACGCGAGCGCAGCGATGACCGTTGCAGCGTGGTTCTCGGATTCGTGGAGAAGGGCACAGCTCCGGTCCGACATCAGTGTGCTTTCGAGTCGGCTCTCGATGTGTGCGGGCCCAGAAGCCTCCGCCAAGCTGGATCCGGCACCGACTGTATTGCGCCCTGCCCAGTACTCACGGTCGGCAGCGAATCGATCCGACTGTCTGTACCGCTCGTCGATGTCGTACAGCGTGCGCAGTGTCGCGGCACGACTCGGCTGCAGATCATTTCTCGCCGCCGAGGCCGAGTACCGATGCGCAATGCGGTTCATCATGGTCATGGCACCGAAACCGTCGAGCGCGACATGATGGATACGGCTGTACCACAAATAGTGCGCGTCACCCACGCGCAGCACAGCGGTCGCGACGATTCCGTCGACTGCCAGGTCGAGCTGCGTCCGGCAATCTCGACGCATCCACTCGAGCGCAGCCTCGAAGGGATCCTCGGTCCAGCGGAAGTCGACCAAACCGACCGAGATTTCGGCCTTCTCATCCACGTACTGCATCGGCTGACCATCAACCTCGATCACTTTGAGCATGGGAGATTGAAACTCGTAAGCAACTGCCCGCGTTTCGCGATCCAGTAATTCGACGTCGAGTTCGCCGCGCAACTCCACGTAGTGCGCTATCAGAATCGGGACTTCGGGATCGAATTGCTGAGCGAACCAGGTTGCCCGTTGGGCGGCCGAGAGCGGAAAGAGGGTCTCATCGAAAGGGTCGGTCCGTCTTACCTCGAAGGGTTTCACAGCGCCCCGCCCCGCATGATCTCCGCGGCCGCCGAGTGCGTAGCCGCGTCCGAATCAACAGCGCGAAAGCAAGAGGCTGATCGCGCCTCTCAAGCAGTCGTACCCAGAATCGGCAAGCACATGCACGGACCACCAGGCGATGTCACGTACGTATCGCCCATGTTTCACGTGCCCGATATGCGCTAAAAGTGTGAATGTGTCCCGTCACCTCGGTAATGTCCCACTCCGAGACGACACATCCCCCGAGGGGAGCAGGCGCATGGACATCACCACCATTACCGACGTGATACGCCGACCACCGGATCGCCCAGGGGACGTGTGGCGTCCCGGCGACGCCTGGCTCGCGGGAGGAACGTGGCTGTTCTCAGCGGAACAACCCGACACACGTCGACTCGTCGACCTCACCGCGCTCGGGTGGACACCACTGGAGGTCGGCGCGACTCATTTCCGTGTCGGAGCTACGTGCACCGTTGCCGAACTGTATGCGTTTGTCCCGCCGGACAATTGGCATGCGAGTCCACTTATTCGCGTCAGCTGCGAGTACTTCCTCTCGTCTTTCAAGGTGTGGAATTCGGCCACCGTAGGCGGCAACATCTGTATGTCGCTTCCCGCCGGACCGATGATCACCCTGGCAGTTGCACTCGAGGCTACTTTCACGCTGTGGGCCACCGCCGGAACAGTGAGGACCGTCGACGCGTGCGACTTCGTGACCGGTGACCACCAGAATGTCCTGGAGCCGGGCGAAGTTCTTCGGAGCATCGAGTTCCCGGTGCACGCGCTCACCAAACGCCACGCCCACCGCCGCTTCAGTCTCACGCACCTCGGCCGTTCGACGATCTTCATGGTCGCGACGCAGACTCCGGGAGCCGACGACTTTCACCTCACCATCACCGCCGGCACTACGCATCCGATCCGGCTGACGTTCGACACGATGCCGGACGAGCACTCTCTGCGACGAGCTGTCGACTCCATTTCGGCCGACAGTTGGTTCGACGATCCCAACGGAACCCCCGACCACCGCCTGCACCTCGCCCGTCACTACGCCGACGAGCTCCGAATCGAACTCACGGGGAGCCAGTCATGAGCTACACGGTGAACGACCGGAAGTTCGACGAGGAACCGTTCCCGGGACAGTGTCTCCGGACGTTTCTTCGACACCTCGGACACCACGGGGTGAAGAAGGGTTGCGACGGCGGGGACTGCGGGGCGTGCACAGTGTGGCTCGACGGAGCGCCGATACACAGCTGCATCACGCCCGCCTTTCGCGCCGACGGTCGCGCGGTGACCACGATCGAGGGACTCGGTACGCCCGAAGATCTCCATCCGATTCAGCAACAGTTCCGGGATGCACCCGGCTTTCAGTGTGGGTTCTGCACCGCCGGAATGATCATGACCTCCGCGGCGCTCACCGACGCGCAGAAAGAAGACTTGCCGCGAGCGCTCAAGGGAAACCTGTGCCGCTGCACCGGTTACCGATCCATCGAAGACGCGGTCAACGGTGTCGGCGCTGTCGAAGTTGCCCTCCCCGGGCAGGCGGTCGGGACCAGCGTCGGGGCGCCGGCGGCCACCGACGTCGTGACCGGTCGAGCCGAATACACGATGGACACCGCGATCGACGGCATGCTGCACCTGAAAGTGCTGCACTCGCCCCACGCGCATGCACGCATCACCTCCATCGACACCACCGAGGCGCTCGCCGTCCCCGGTGTCCATCGCGTATACACCTGGAAAGACGTGCCGCGCAAGCTCTTTACAACGGCAATTCATACCGACCACCTTGTTGATCCGGACGACACGTACATCCTCGACAACGTCGTGCGGTTCGTGGGTCAGCGTGTGGTGGCCGTCCTCGCCGACTCCGTCGTCGCTGCGGAAGAAGGCCGTCGGAAGGTGAAGGTCGATTACGAGATCCTGCCTTCCGTGTTCGATCCGGAAGAGGCCATGGCCGACGGCGCTCCAGCCCTGCACGGATCCGACGATCCCTTTGTTCGAGATCCCGAGCACAACATCCTGCTCGAACTTCACGGTCACGTGGGCGACGTCGAGGCCGGGTTCGCCGAGGCCGACGTCATCCACGAATGCACCTACTTCTCCCCGCGAGTGCAGCACGCACATCTCGAGACGCACGGTTCGATTTCATGGATGGAAGACGGACGCCTTCACGTTCGCACAAGTTCGCAGTCCCCCTCCATCGCCAAGGTCAAACTCGCCCATCTCTTCGACCTCCGCCCGGATCAGCTGCGCGTGTTCTGCAAACGCGTGGGCGGCGGGTTCGGAGGAAAACAGGAAGTGATCAGCGAAGATCTGGTGGCGCTCGCCACCCTGGACACCGGTCGTCCCGTCTGCCTCGAATTCACCCGAGAAGAAGAGTTCACCACCGCGTCACCGCGTCATCCGATGAAACTCACAATCAAACTCGGAGCAAAGTCGGACGGGACACTCACCGCGTTCCACTATCGCAACGTCTCGAACACCGGTGCATACGGAAACCACGGCGGAGAGACACTCTTTGCCGGCGGCGCGGCAGTCTCGCTCTATCGCTGTGCGAACAAGAAGTTCGATGCGTATTCCGTGTACACCAATAACGTCCCGAGCGGCGCTTTGCGTGGGTACGGAATGACTCAACCGGCCTTTGCCGTGGAATCGGCCATGACCGAATTGGCCATCGCGCTGAACATGGATCCGCTCGAACTGCGTCGACGCAATATCGTCCGACCGGGCGATTCGCTCGTCGCACTCGAAGACGGCCCGGACGACGTGATCTTCACCGAAGACGGACTGGGGCAATGCATCGATCTGATCGACGCCGCGTTGAAGCGCCAACCGGTTCCCTCGCTCGGAGACGATTGGTTGATCGGCACCGGTACCGCCAGTTCACTACATGAGACCGCGCCACCCACCGAGCACATTTCCGAGGCTTGGCTCACCCTCGGCGAAGACTGTGTATACGAACTAGCTATCGGCACAGTCGAATTCGGTGAGGGAACTTCTACGGCCCACGTGCAGATCGCCGCGAATCAGCTGGGCACAACACCGTCACGTGTACGAATCATTCAGTCGGACACCGACCGAACCGGTTTCGACACAGGCGCTTTCGCCAGCGCCGGCCTGTTTGTCGCTGGGAGCGCCGTACTTCGCGCGTCGAATGCGCTCCGCGATCGACTACTGGCCTTCGCCGCACATCACACCGGCGTCTCGATTGACCTGTGCTCGATGGACGACGACAAGATCATCTGCGGTAGTACTCGATTAACACTGCAAGAGTTACTCGAGGCTGCACGCCCGCGCGGGATCCGATTCACCGAAGCACGGAAAGCGTACGGGTCGCCGCGCAGCGTGGTGTCCAACACTCATGGCTTCCGGATCGCCGTCCACCGCATCACCGGCGAGATCCGCATCCTCTACAGTGTCCAAGCCACCGACGCTGGGGTGATCATCAATCCGGCGCAGGTGCGGGGGCAGATCGAAGGTGGCGTCGCCCAGGGCATCGGCTTCGCACTCACCGAGAACTTCCACGTAGACGCAAACGGCGCGATGATGAACCCGAATCTACGTAACTACCGGATCCCGACCTATGCAGATGTCCCACGCACCGAGGTGATCCTCGTCGAGTCATCAGACTCCGTCGGCCCGCTCCGCTCCAAGGGCATGGCGGAGTGCTGCATCAATCCGGTTGCCCCTGCTTTGGCGAACGCACTGCAGGATGCCACCGGGTCACGATTCCGGTCACTACCGCTCACCCCGGAACGCATCTACTCAGGCCTGAACCGATGACCGCGAACACGTCGGCGGACAGCGCCGCTACGGTCATCATCGGCCAGCGAGTGCGTGCCGGACTGGAGAAAGAATTCGAGGTCTGGCAGAAAGATCTCAACCGGGCGGCCGCAGATTATGCAGGCTTCCTCGGGGCAGAAATCGCGGCTCCGACGCCCACCCAACCTGATTGGGTGATCGTGTACCGATTCGACTCCATCGCTCATGTTCAAGCGTGGATCAACAGCGCGACGAGGCAGGACTACCTCGACAGCGGTCGTCAGTTCTTCGACGGCCCGGCCACGCAGCAGGTAGTGAGCGGCGGGATCAGGCCTCCGGACCCACTGCTGACTGTCGTAGTGACGCACCGAGTAGGTGACGACAGTATCGACGAGTTCCTTGCCTGGCAGGATCGCCTTCGGGAGGTGGAGAGTGCTTTCGACGGATTCCGCGGCACCGAACTGTTTCGCCCAGTCGACGGTGTGCAGGATGAGTGGACCCTGCTGTATCGCTTCGACAATGC
This sequence comes from Rhodococcus sp. MurmanLake-1, assembly GCF_056945715.1. Lineage (NCBI taxonomy): Bacteria > Bacillati > Actinomycetota > Actinomycetes > Mycobacteriales > Nocardiaceae > Rhodococcus > Rhodococcus sp. MurmanLake-1. The sequence goes on from NZ_JBWZNF010000012.1 coordinate 145,829, forward strand.
TGCCCATCTCGACACGTGGCTGACTTCCCCTGAGCGACAACAGCTTCTCGCCGAGGGTCGCAAGTTCCACGACTTCGAACTGCGAACCGTGGACAATTCGTTCGGCAGTTGGTTTGCCTTCGACGAGAACGGAAACGAGGCCCCTCCACCTTCGGAGACAAAAACCTCGATCGCGGTCTGGGTCGGTCTCTACCCGACTGTCGTCTTGCTAACTTTGGCGCTGTCACCGCTGAAGCTGCCACTCTGGCTCGGATTGTTGATCGGCAACCTGTTGTCGAGCTTCATCATGAGTTTCTTCACGATGCCGTACTACGTGAATCGGCTCCTGCACCGTTGGCTGCGTCCACCTCCGGGGATTCCTGTGGCAAAAACCAACGCGCAAGGGGTGGCGATCGTCGCTGCGGTGACCTTGTTCTGGGTGGTCGTCTTCTACCTGGTGACTACTCAGTTCTGGTCGCTGCCCTGAGCTCTCCAGAACGCGAAATGCCAGCGTATGCACCGGGGCATGCTTGTGCCCCGGTGCTCACGTCTTCAGTTGTCGCGATTCACGCCGCGGTGGGCGGACTATTCCCGCCGATCGGCTGCTGATACGGATCAACGGACATCGGTGGATAGAACACCGTCTTCCGATCGGGGCCGATCTCGACCCGCCATTCGGTGTGGTGCAGTGTCCGATGATGGTGACCGCACAACAAGATCAGGTTGTCGAGATCTGTTGGGCCACCATCACCCCAGTGAACAATATGGTGGGCATCGCACCACCCCGACGGAGTCCCACACCCTGGAAACGCACAACCGCCATCCCGAACCGCAAGAGCCCGCCGCTGCGGAACCGTCGCCGTTCTCGCTTCCTTGCCGCAGTCGAGCGGAACACCATTCTCATCCAACAGAATCCGGGTGACCGTGCAGTCGCAGGCCAACATCCGTGCGGTGTCGATGCTGATCGGGCCCACCCAATCGGTCCACGCGAACCCGACCTCCTCCGTGGACGGCAGGAGGTCTTTCAAGGCTTGCAGATCGGTCATGTCTTTCGCCGATGCGGTCACCGTGATGTGTGGTTTCACCCCGCCCTCGATCGGACCCAACCCCGCTCGCTCGTAGCGGCGCAGTAGTTCGCAGAACCCGTCCGCGCGCCGTAGTGCTGGCGTGCGGGTGTCCTTGACACCGTCCTTCTCCGGTGTCGGAGCAGACAGGCTCGACAACAACGTGATCAACCGCGCCCCGTTCACAGCATCCAAGTCACCCTTTACAGTGACCCGCCCGTACAAGCCTTTCGAGGCGTAGAACTCGTTACGCTCCGAATCCTCCCCGACCGGAACACCGTCCTCACGCTTGCCGTACTGCTTCTCGATCCGCCGAATCGCTGCCCGCACCGCATCACAATCCGCGATGTTCTTCGACGCCAGACCAAGCAGAATTCCGCGAGCCTTGTCCACATCTGCCGGGGTCATGTTCTTGGGCGGATGCTGACAAAACGACGCCACCTGACGCGCTTTCAACGCATCAACGTCACCACGATGAAACGCATCGCCCACAACAGGTTCGAGCATCGACAACCGCGCCAACCCGACCAGCAGACTGCACTCACCGATCTCCAAATTCGTCGAACCGTGCAACCACTGCGCGATCGCCCGAAAACCCTTCCCGCCGAGAACCTCACGGGAAAACATTTCCACGATCAACAACACCAACCGCGACTGCAACTCGTGCCGGACACGCACCAGATCCAGAACCTCACCCTTGAGGCCCTCGCCATCCAGTTGCCACGCTTCCCGACTGTCCATGCTCAAAGTTTAATCGAACATACTTTCGATAGCCAGAGACATAACGGACAGGTTTCAAGAAACATCGATCTCGAGACCGGTTGATATGTAACTACTTTCAGAAACTCTCAAAACCTGATCATCGACCACCGAGTGGCAGAACTCCCCCGCCGACGGGATAGGGCGGCAGCGTTCCCACAAGCGTCGGTGTCAATGTGGTCGCAGACGGATCGGCACGACCGAGAGTGAATTTCCGAACTTCGGCACCCGTTCCGTTGCTGCCGCTGACGAGGAGATCCGCGCCGGTAGTCGTGCTCGTCGTGGCCACTCCCACACCCGACCCTGGAGCGGTGAACGGGTCGAAAGCTGCAACCTCCCGAAATGCCACGTCCGTCGAATGGTGATCTGGACTCTCGAGGTACATCTCGGGTGCACCGTCGAGCCTGGATCCACTCGAGAAGACGCGGATTGATCCTTCTCCTCCGAGCATGCCTGCCACTATCGACTTTGCGCCGCCCTCGGCGCCGGCCACCCAACCCGTCGACAGAGACACCCCGTCGCGGTAGCCCTGATCGAATGCCAAGAACTGTGATGTCGTTGCCGGACCAGCCGTATGACCTGCGTGTTCATCGGAGTCGCCCTGCGCAACCGCCGTCGGTTCGTACAGGTCGTAGCGGAACGTCTTGATCAACGGCTCCTCGCCCGCACCGGGTGCTGTCACGATGCTCGCTCGACCGGAGTGACTGTCAACCATTCCGGTTGCGAACGTGACTCCGCTACTCGATCCCGGGTACGGCGAGAACGAACCGAATTCTGCGGGTGCGGACCTCTTGTCCGCCGGAAGGTCGGTGGAGTAAATCTTGACCTGCGACTCCATCCCCGGGCCCGACGCAACGATGATGTTGTCCGCCAATGCGTTTCCGTCGATATCGACGCCGCCGACGTTCACTCCGCCACGAAAACCCACATCGAAGGGGGCGAATCTTGCCAACTCGTCGGTGAACGGCACGCCGCCGACTGCGTTGTACGCCACCACTTCCGGAGCCGAGCCTGCACCTGTTCCAGCGACCAGATCAAGCACCATGTCTCCGTTCACGTCCGCCATCGCAACACTCGGGGTGCCTTCGAACGACGGGAAGGGCGTCACAGCGGTGATCAGTTTGTCGCCGTTGGCATCGAATATCTGCACCTTGGCGGGCACGCCGGCCGAACCAGGTATCGCGACGGCATACGTCGATACCTCGGGAATCACGCTGACGGTAGCCATCAAACCGTTGTCCTCGTGATTGAGTCGGTGGCAGTGAATCACAAAGGTTCCGGTGTACTCGGTGAACTTCGTTCGTAACGTCACTGACGCAGGCTCGAGAGCATTCTCATTCTCGTCAGTCACCGGAGCAGGCACGTTCACATTGTCGATCCCCCAGGGCTGAACCCCTGTCGTCGTCCCTGCGACGGGATCAACGACTTCCATCACTTGGAAGTCGTTGACGTGAATATGCATCGGGTGTTCGTCGTTGTTGAGGTTCGTGATCTTCCATTCTTCAACGGAATTCAGCCGCGGTTGAATCAGCGGGATGTTGGGGAACGTGTTGTCGGCGAATTCGTAGGTGAAGGCCTTCGGATCGCTGTTGCTGGCCTTCTCGTTTCCGAACCCACCGGACACTGTGAGGTTGCGGGTCACGTCGGGCGTCATCGCTGCTGTATCCACGAACGAGGTGTAGGTATCGAGCTTCTGTCCGAACTCGAAGGGAGTCGTCTTCCCTTCGCCCTCGTCTGGCGTCGCGCGGATCAACTGCTGAGTCGGGAACGTGAAGAATCCGTCCGCGTAACTGATCACCGACGGGTCGACGGTGACGGTTCCGAGTTCGGCGGGCGGATTGTCGGTACCGTTGTTGGTATAGAGAATTCCCGGATTGCTCACCGGTTTCGCACCTTCCAGCGGTGGCATCTCCAGCACCAGATCGCCGGCCTCCGGCATCGTCACGGCGATTGCATAGCGCGAGGCCGGCGGAATCACCAGCCTGGTTCCGTCCCCGTCCACGGGTGGCCGGACCTCGTCGAACGGGTTTCCGTCCTGCCCCACGATTGCGAACTTCGGATGGGTGCCGGTTGCGGTTTCCGTCAACGTAACCGGCATGTAGGCAAAGTCGCTGATGTTGGCAAGCACCCAGATCTCGGTCTGCCCCGGCTTCAGTTTCAGCGACGGCTGGAACTGACCGTTCACGGTGTACTGCACATCGCGTTGGTTGTCCGGTAGTGAGGGATCGGCCGGAACACTCGTCGATTCACCCACGAAGCTCTGCAGATTGCCTGGAACGAATTGATTCTGTCCACGATGATTGGCCGGGGACAACGGTCCCGCGTACCAGTTGGTGAAATACTGCGCGCCCTCGGTAGTGTCCGAGAAATTCACCGGAGCAAGGCTCGGACGGTACGTCCCGTCGGCTAATTCCGTACCGGCGGGTGGCGTCAACGTACTGACGAATTGGGGCCAGTTCGCGTCGTTGAGCTGTCGGCCCTTTCCTTTGCGGTCGAATACGAAGTTGTACTGCAGTGCCATATCGCGAATCGGAACGTCGTTTGCCGTCACGACAGGCAAATTTCCGTCCGGCCGGCCGATTTCAAGGAGCCCGGCCAAGCCCATGTACGTCTGCTGGGCGGTGAGGGTGTGCCGGTGACTGTGGTACCAGTAGAGACCGTTCGGCATCGTCCCCGGAATCGCGTAGTCGTACACGTTTCCCTGGCCGGCGGGAATGTTGAGCAACACGTTGTCCGCATTGCCGTCCGGACTCACGTGCACTCCGTGCGTGTGCAGATTCAGCGGAGCCGACGTCAGCGCCGGCGGATAGATCGGCACGTCCCCGCCCGCCGGTGTGAATGCCGGATCGTAGAAGTCCTCGATCGTGAGATCTTGCAAATCGTTGTCGTAATGAATGATCAATCGCTCTCCGGGATTGACGCGGAGAGTCGGCGCCGGATAGACGTCACTCGCCGAGGTCGATCCGTCCGACGCCGTACCGCGGATGACCTCGTACCCGAAGAGCAGAAAATTCGACACGGGCGCCGAAGCGGTATCGAGCGGAATCACTCCCTGATGAGCGGACAAGCGCACCTCGAGAACACCATCTCGGCTACTCAGTTTCACCGGCTCCCGGTAGTCGACGGCGGTTCCGTCCGAGCCGTAGTTGGCGCCCACCTCGGGCGCCGATTCAGCGGACGTACACGCGGCCAACGCCATCGTCATGGACACCACTACTGCTGCGGCTAACGACTTTCCTCGCAGTGCGATCACTGGTTTCCCCGTTCCATGGTGGCGTGAGATACGTCCGATCAGCGGTCATCAGCCTATCGAGAAAACATCGGCTGAACAGTACATTCACGACAAATTGCCCACCTAGTGCCCGCTCGAGCGCTGCACCTTGCAAGCAGTCTCAGCAAACCGATCAGAAATCGAGAAGCACAGCCAAGGGACCCGCAATTACGTTGAAACACATGAACACACCACAGAAGTCCACTTCCGACCACACGTCGTCAATCCACACATCAGCAGGGAGCGCCCGGATGACCACCGCGCAATCCGTGATCCTCGACGTTCCCGACCTCGTCGCAGCCGAAGCCTTCTACAACGCTCTCGGCGTCGGAGATCGAATCCAGCTACGCGAATCGAACGAACCGACAACCGGGTTTCGTGGGTACACCCTTTCGCTCGTCGTCTCCCAACCGAACATCGTCGACGCCTTCGTCGGCGCCGCACTCGCAGCCGGTGCCGCCGTCTTGAAGCCGGTGAAGAAATCCCTCTGGGGATACGGCGGAGTCGTTCAGGCTCCAGACGGTTCGATCTGGAAGATCGCCACGTCGTCGAAGAAGAACAATGGACCCGCCACCCGCACAATCGACAGCCTGGTGCTGCTGCTCGGCGCCGAAGACGTCAAGGCCAGCAAGCAGTTCTACCTCGACCACGGCCTCGAGGTGTCGAAGAGCTTCGGCCGCAAGTACGTCGAATTCACCAGCGCAGCAAACAATGTCACGCTGGCACTGTACGGCCGAGGCGCCCTGGCAAAGGACGCCGGGCTCGCTCCCGAGGGCACCGGATCGCACCGAATCACCATCACCGGTGCGTCCGAACCCTTCGCGGATCCTGACGGTTTCGCCTGGGAAAGCACCCATTCCTGACACAGGTGGTGTCTCGAGAACACGCCCGCCCGACTCAGGACATCCGACGAATCCTCTCCAAGTTGTGCGCCATCAACGGACCAACGGTCTCGAGAGCGGCGGGCGAGGTGATGTCCCAGTGAGTGCACTCGACGGGGTGATTCACGATATCCCCGCTGACATACGCACGCCATGAATCGACTCCACGGTTCAGCCATGGATCATCCAGCGCTGCAGTGAAGTACAGCACGTCGCCATCGAAGATCCCCGGCTGGTGAGCCTGCATCAACGTGTCGTTGTGCCGGGCCGCGAAGACAAGCCTGCCGACATCTTCCGAAGTCAACTCGCCCATGGCGTGCGCGAACTCGAGTCCCATGTCCGCGTCGTCGTCAGCGTCCGAACCTTCACCGTCTTCAGCGGCATGGGCGAAGCTGTCCAGCATCACCAACGAATCGACCGACTCGCCCGCTGCCTGCAATAGCACCGCCATCGAGTGTGCGATCACGCCACCGAGCGACCAACCGGCAAAGTGATACGGACCTTCAGGCTGGATTTTTCGAACTTCCTCGAGGTACCTGGCGGCGGTGAACTCGATGGACTCCGGCAGCGGATCCGCGGACGAGACTGCTGGAGTTTGGATCCCGTACATCGGAGTCGCCGAATCGATGTACGGCGCCAAGCCGGCATAGCTCCAGGCCAGGCCGACGATCGGATGGACGAAGAACACAGGCGGCCGATCACCGGTCGTCCGAATCGGGAACACGACGTCCAGCGCGCCGGAAGATTCTTGTCCGGAGTCGACACGAATCGCAATCGACGCCGGAGTCGGCTCGGTCATCAACCACTGCAATGGGATCTCGCGAGCAAGCGACATCCGCAGTTTGGTCACTACTCGCATCGCCGACAGTGAGTTCCCACCGAGTTCGAAGAAGTTGTCGTCGGCGCCGACGTCAGCAATCTCGAGGACCTCCGAGAAGGCAGTGGCCACAGCGATTTCCGTAGGCGTGCTCGGCTCCCGATACACGATCTTCGACGCAAAATCAGGGGTCGGCAATGCCTTCTCGTCGACCTTTCCTGTCGGTGTCGTCGGCACCTTGTCGATGAGGACGACAGCACTCGGGATCATGTGACGTGGCAAGAACTCGGAGACAAAGGCGACGACCTGACTCACCTCCGGCGCAGTCCCCGGCGTCGGCACGACGTACGCGACCAACGCGGTGTCCCCGGACGGTGTCCTCTTGCCGCGGGTCATGGCCACATCCACGTCCGGGTGTGCGTGCAGGGCCGAGTCGATCTCCCCGAGTTCGATGCGATGACCACGAATTTTGACCTGAGTGTCGGTCCTGCCCCGGTACTCGATGGTGAGTTCGGGTGTCCAGGAGGCAATGTCGCCCGTGCGATACAGACGATCACCCGGCCGGCCGTGCGGGTTGGCAACAAATCGGGTTGCCGTGAGCACGGACTGGTCATGGTATCCCCGGGCGAGAGCCGGCCCGGACACGTACAGTTCGCCCGGCGTCCCGATCGGCACCGGGAGCAGTCGCGAGTCGAGGATCAGAGTGTCGAATCCGCGCACGGGTGATCCGATCGTGACCGGTTTGCCCGCAACGAGATCACCGACGGTGGAGATGTCGGTTGCCTCGGTAGGCCCGTACCCGTTGAGCATGGTTCGACCACGCTGCCAACGGTTCACCAGTTCGGCAGATACCGCTTCCCCGCCCACACCGAGAACCCGAAGCTCTTCGAGCCCTTCCGGTTCCATCGACGTCAACATCGCCGGAGTGATCAGTGCGTGAGTGACCCGACGTCCGATCATGAACCGAGACAACTCTTCTCCGCCCAGGATGGTAGGCGGTGTGACGACCAGAGTCGCCGCCGCGGAGAGCGCCGACATCATTTCACCCACCGACATGTCGAAGCTCGGCGAGGTGTTGTGCAGGAATCGTGAGTGCGAGTCGACGCGATAGTGCTCACGACGCTCGGCGGCAAGGTTCGCGAGACCACCATGCGTGACCACGACGCCCTTCGGTTTGCCCGTGGATCCGGACGTGTAGATCATGTAGGCGGGATTGTCGATGCGAGCCGCTCCCGCGATACTCGAGTCGGGTAGCTCTTGGATCGCGGTTTCGAGTGCGTCCAGATCGAGCCAGCGCACCGAATCGGGAAGTTGATTCCCACCTCGGCTGATGCCGATGACAGCGTCGGAGTCTGTGATCATGTGCTCGATCCGCTCAACCGGATAGTCAGGATCGACGGGCAAGTAGGCGGCGCCGGTCTTCGTCACTGCCCACACCGACATCACGGACGCTGCCGATCGCCGGAGTGCCACGGCTACAAAGGTTTCCGGACCGACACCCTGATCGAGCAGAATTCGGGCCAGGCGGTTGGACCAGGCGTCCGCTTCTCGATACGACCATGCACGACCGTCGGCCCAGATCGCGATCCCCTCAGGGTTCCGCGCGACGGCAGAATCGATGAGATCGGCCCAGGTCGACTGGGGCGCCGCAGGCAGACCCGACACCGGGACGAGAAGGCGCCGTTCGTCGGCCCCCAGGACGTCCAGGTTTCCGACGGCGGTGTCCGGCAACTCCACGAGTGCGCGCAGGATCCGAAGCATCCGCTCTCGCACGACCCGAATCGTCGGCGCGTCGAAAACGTCCGACTGATACTTGAGCGTGAACTCAATGCCGTCGTCAGCGACGACGGTAAGTGTCAACGGATAGTGAGTCGCGTCCTCGCCGGTGATGGCGGTAACGGTCATCCCGTCGATCGAGGTCGTTTCGGCGATCCCCTCAGCATCGACGGGATACGACTCGAAGACGGTCAACGTGTCGAAGTCAGCGGCGTTTCCGACACTCTTGACGATGTCCGTCAGCCCGAGATGGTGGTGTTCGAGAAGTCCGGCTTGTTCGACCTGCAGGCGCGACAGCAATGAGCGCAATGACTCCGCGGGGTCGAGCGTGACCCGGACAGGAAGTGTGTTGATGAACAGGCCGACCATCGACTCGACCTGATCGAGCTCGGGGGGACGACCCGACACCGTTGCTCCGAACACGACATCCGTTCGACCCAGTTGGCGCGCCAGCAGTATTCCCCAACCGGCCTGCATCATCGTGTTCAGCGTGACGCCGTTGTCGGCGCTGAAGGCACCGAGCTGCTGGGCAAGGTCGGTCTCCACCTGGGTGACAACCGACTCGACGGTGCCGGCACTCGAACCCACAGTCCTTTGCCCGGCGAACAATGTCGGCTGTTCGAGCCCGGACAGCGCCTCGGCCCACGCCAGCTCGGATTCCGCAGTGTCACGAGAACTCAACCAGGCCAGGTAATTACGATACGACGCTGCGCGCGGAAGCACAGATTCGTCTCCGTGCGTTGAGTACAGGACCATCAGGTCCTTCATCAGCAACGGCATCGACCAACCGTCGAGCAGAATGTGATGCAGCGTCACTGCGAGCGCGTGCCGCCCTGGACCTTGCGTGATGAGCGTGAATCGCAGCAACGGCGGTGTTGCCAAATCGAAACGCTCGGATCGATCGCGCTCGAGGGCTCGATCGTAAGCAACCTCGCGCTCGCTCTCCGGCACCGCACCGAGGTCGACCACACGCCACGGAATATCGATCTCACCGAGAACGATCTGCGCGAGTTCGCCCGAAAGATCCGTGACGTAGGCGGTCCGCAGGTTGTCGTGACGGTTCAGCAGTGAAGTCACGGCCCGGTTCATTCGCACCGGATCCACCGTTCCTGTCAGCTCCAGAACCATCTGGGTCTGATAGACGTCGGCAGTGTTCCCTGCGAGCAACGAATGGAAGGCAAGCCCGTGCTGCAAAGGCGACAGAGGCCAAATGTCCCTGACCACCGGGTATCGCTCTTCCCAGGCGTCGATGTCCTCTTGCGAGGCCGTCACCAACGGAACGTCGGACGGCGTCAGGCCTCCCCCGGCTCCGTCGCCGGCGTGCGAGACCAGACTCCGCAGCGCGATCGTCCAGTACTCCGCCAAGTCTCGGACATCCGCCTCCGTCAGGAGACGTCCGGCGTAGGAGAAGGTCGCGGACAACGAGGCGCCACCCGTCGACTCGTCCGACGTGTCGGTGACGATGGCATTGATATCGAGAACTGCCGCGGCGGGCATGTCCGGGTTTCCGGGTCCTTCGATGTCACCGACATCCGCTGACGGAGCCCAGCCGAGTTCTGCGAACTCGTAGGGAACGCTTCCGGCAGAGACACGACCGAGGTAGTTGAAACTGATCTGCGGCGTTGCGTCCTGCAGCGTTTCACAGTGGTCACTGCCGGTCAGGTATCGCAGAACGCCGTAGCCGATGCCACGACCGGGCACGGCCAGCAGTTGTTCCTTGATCGATTTGACGGCGCGACCCGCTGCGGCGCCACCGTTCATGGCGTCGTCGATGTCGAGTGCACCGAGTTCGAGACGCACGGGGTAGACACTGGTGAACCAACCGACGGTCCGCGAGAGATCGGCACCGGGTGCGGTGTGCTCTTCTCGCCCGTGACCTTCCATCTGGATGAGTGTCGATGTGGCGTGCACGCCTCGTTCGCGACGCCAACGAGTGACAGCGAGCGCCAGAGCCGTCAGCAAACCGTCGTTGACGCCGCCACGGAATGCGGCCGGAAGTTCGGTCAGCAGTGCACGAGTCGTCGAAGCATCGACGCGTACCTCGATGTCGCGGACGGTGCCGACCAAGTCGACGGAGGGATCGAAGCTCGCCGATCCCAGGTCAGGATCCTCGCCGTCGACAATTGAACGCCACACCGGCAGTTCTGCCGTCGCAGCAGCCAAGCTGTCCTGCAACGCATGTGCCCACCGCCGCATGGACGTACCGACGGGGGCCAGTTGCGCCGGCGCACCATTGGATATCTGTGCCCACGCGGTCATGAAGTCCGGCACCAGGATTCGCCATGACACGCCGTCGACGACCAGATGGTGCATGACGACGAGCAGTCGACCCGTCGCCGCTTCCGGCTCACCCGTCGGCGCGAGCCAGACGCACGCGAACATCACACCGCCACGCGGATCGAGTTCTCGCCGAGCCAGTTCCACTTCGGACCTCGCCAATTCGGTGAGGCCTTCTGCGCTGTCGACAACCGTCGGATCGAAGTCGACTTTCCGCAGACGAGCAGCGACGTCCACGCTGCCGGGCTCGGCTACCTGCAAGGTGTCGCTGTGCAACGTCGACCGAAGCATGTCGTGGTGGTCGACGACGGCGGCGAGCGTGTCGACGATCCCCTGTTCGTCGACACCGACCGGCAAATCCAGTGCGATCGACTGTGAGTAGCGATCGAAGTGATCGGTGCTGCCGAGGACCATCCGCATCACCGGCGTCAGCGGCAACTCGCCGACACCGTTGCCCGGCAGCTCGGCAAGTACCTCCCGCGCGGTCACGTCAGCGCGCAGGACGACCTGCGCCAACGCCGCCACGGTCTTCTGCTCGAAGACGTCGCGCGGTGTCATCACGAGCCCGCGAGCCTTCGCTCGGGAGACGAGTTGAATGGATGCGATGCTGTCGCCACCGAGACCGAAGAACGAATCGTCGACGCTCACGGTCTCGACACCGAGCAGGTCTGCGAACAGTGACGCGAGGGTTTCTTCCGTCTCAGATCCAGGTGCTCGATACTGCGTCTTCGGTACGGAGAAAGTCGGAGTCGGAAGGGCTTTGCGATCCAGCTTGCCGTTCACCGTGACCGGAAGTGCGTCGAGAACCACGTATGCATCCGGCACCATCGGTCGTGGCAGCGTGGATTCGAGGTGGTGCCGTACGGCCTCGACGTCGATGACGCGCCCTGCCTCCGGCACGAGGTAGATGGCCAGGCGCTTACCCAGTGCAGTCTCGACGACCAGCACCACGGATTGCGCAATCTCGTCGCACCGCGTTGCCGTCGTCTCGATTTCACCGAGCTCGATACGGTGGCCTCGAATCTTGACCTGACTGTCGATCCGTCCGTGGTACTCGACGGTGAGATCATTCGTCCAGGCGGCGATGTCGCCGGTGCGGTACATGCGCTGCCCGGGTTCGCCGAAGGGATCTGCGACGAATCGTGCTGCGGTGAGCAGGTGTTGACTGTGGTAGCCCCGGGCCAGTGCGGGCCCCGCTACATACAGTTCGCCCGGTGTGCCGATCGGCACCGGCCGCAGCCGAGTGTCCAGGATCATGGCCCGGAACCCACGCACTGGCGTCCCGATCGTGACCGGTTGTCCCTCGACGAGGTCTGCCACCGTGGAGATGTCGGTCGCTTCGGTCGGTCCGTAGCCGTTGAGCATGGTCCGGCCGGGCTGCCAGCGATCGACCAGATCCGCGGACACCGCCTCACCGCCGACCCCAAGGATCCGAAGATGCTCGTGGTCGCGTGGGTCGATCGTGCTCAGGACGGCCGGCGTGATCAGAGCATGGGTGACTCGTTGCGTATCCAGCAACTCCGCGAGGTCGTCACCACCGATCGTGGTCACGGGTGCGATCACCAGTGTTGCCGCGGCAGAAAGAGCCGAGATCATTTCGCCGACAGCCATGTCGAAGCTGGGGGAAGCGGTGTGCAGGAACCTGGCATCGGACGTGATTCGATAATGTTCGCGCCGCTCGGCCGCCAAATTGGCGAGGCCGGAATGCGTGACCACCACGCCCTTGGGCATACCCGTCGAACCCGAGGTGTAGATCATGTATGCCGGATTGTCGACCCGTGCGGGTGCGTCGATCGGGCTCAGCGAGGCTGCCGCAAGTTCGTCGGCGATGTCCTCGAGAACCAACCATTCGACGTCGTCCGGCAGGAACCGACGCTGCTCGGCGATCGTCACACCCAACCTTGCCCCAGAGTCGCCGAGGATGTACGCGATGCGATCGGCCGGATAGCTCGGGTCGACCGGCAAGTACGCGGCACCGGTCTTGGCCACCGCCCACACTGCGAGAACGGATTCGAGTGAGCGAGGAAGAGCGAGAGCGACAAAGGTTTCCGGTGCGGCGTTGCGTTCCGCGATGACGTGTGCCAGTCGGGTCGACAGTTCGTCGGCCTCGGCGTAGGTGACGGCGCGGTCATTCCACAGGAAGGCGATCCCTGTCGGATTCGACGACACCGCAGCATGAATCAGCTCGGAAAGGGTCACCGGATGCGCTGCCGCCAAGCCTCGCACCGGCGCCAGCAGGTTCTGCTCGTCCCGATTCAGAATGTCGACATCACCGATAACGCTCGCCGGGTCTTCGGTCAACTGCTCGAGCAGCATCACGAATTTCTCGGCGAACGACTCGACCGTGGAACGGTCGAACAGATCGGTCGCGTAGGTGAGCGATCCACGCACCGCTACCGAATCGGCGGTTGCTTCGCCGGCGTCGTCCACACTCTCGAACAGCGTCAATGCAAGATCGAATTGTGCTGGAGTGACGTCGAATTCGAGAGCCGACACCCGAAGATCGGGAAGCTCGAAGGCAGTGTCCTCGACGTACTCGTAGGCCAACGCAACCTGGAACAGCGGCGAGTGAGACTGTGAGCGAACGGGTTTGAGAACGTCGACAAGCCTCTCGAAGGGCACATCGACGTGGCCGAATGCACTCAAGTCTCGGTCACGTACCTGATCGATCAACGACGAGAACGTCTGCTCGGAATCGACATCTGTTCGCAGAACGACCGTGCCGACGAACATTCCGATCAAATCATCGACGGACGCCTCACCTCGACCGGACACCGGCGTGCCGACGACGATGTCGGAGGTGGCCGACAATCTCGCCAGCAGCGCTGCGTACACCGCGTGGACCACCATGAACACACTTGCATGGTGGTGATCGGCAATCGCACGAACGCGTTCCATGACGTCGGGCGCGATGTCGAAGCGGATCATCGCACCGTTCTGGGTGGCCACCGCCGGCCGTGGTCGATCGGTCGGAAGTTCGAGTGCGTCCGGGATCCCGTCCAACGCTGTCTTCCAGTAGTCGATCTGAGCCGATGCGATGCTGTTCGGGTCCGCCTCGTCGCCGAGGAGCGCCCGTTGCCACAGTGCAAAGTCGGCATACTGGATCTCCAGCGGCGCCCAGAAGGGCGCCTGGCCGGTCAGTCGCGCCGAGTAGGCAATCATCACGTCCCGAGCCAACGGCGTCATGGATACGCCGTCCGCACTGATGTGATGCACCGACATCACGAGCACATGCTCGGATTCTTCTATACGAAACAGCTTGACCCGAATCGGTACCGAAGCTGTGACGTCGAAGCCTTCGGAGAGGACAGCGAGTATGCGCGTATCGAGGTCGCCACGGTCGACGTCGATCGGGCTCAGATCGAACTCGACGTCCTCGGGTGTCAGGATCACCTGGACGGGGCCGTCACCGTTGTCGGGGAACACTGTTCGCAGCGACTCATGGCGCGTCAGAACATCACCGAAGGCGCCGCGAAGCGCCGGAACGTCAACGGTGCCGGCGAGTCGGATGGCCAACGGGATGTTGTATGCCGCAGATTCGACATCGTACTGATTGAGGAACCACATCCGATTCTGTGCAAGTGAAAGCGGGATCTGCTCCGGACGAGTCTGCACCTCGAGGGCAGGCCTGTCGGCACGCTCTGCATTGTCCAGTGCAACAGCAAGTTCCGCCACAGAGGGGTGATCGAACAACGTCCGAAGCGGCAACGCGGTACCAGCGTGTTGGTTGATGCGGCTGACAAGTCTGGTCGCATTGAGCGAATTACCACCCAACCCGAAGAAATCATCATCCACACCAACCC
>NZ_JBWZNF010000013.1:0-155372 GCF_056945715.1 Rhodococcus sp. MurmanLake-1
ACCAACGACTCCGGACCACAACCCTGAGCAATCAACCTGCGCGCCAACCGATTCGACCGAACCGACAACTCACCATAAGACAACGACTCGCCACCGAACCGCACCGCGGTCCGATCACCAAACCGCGCAGCAGCATCATCGAACCACGCCGACAACGTCGAATCCACACCACGATCGATCTTGCCAGCACTGAAGCGGGACAGCAGGTTTCGTTCACCATCGACCAAGATGTCAACGTCACCCACCGCTACGGTGGGATCAGCAGTCACCGCACGGAAGGTCCGTACCAGCCGATCACCGAATTCCACAACGGTCGACTCGTCGAACAGATCCGTCGCATACGTCAACGAGGCGGACATTCCGGCGGGTGCGCCGGCCTCGTCGGTTCGTTCGGTCAGGGTCAACTGGAGGTCGAATTTCGCCAACGCAAGATCGGCACTTTCGATCGACACTTCGAGGTCGCCCAATTCGAGCGTTGCCTGTTCGTGGTTCTGGAACGTCAACGCCACCTGAAACAGCGGATGACGAGCCTGCGAACGAACCGGATCGAGAACCTCCACCACACGCTCGAACGGAACATCCGCATGCGCGAACGCCTGTAGATCCACTTCACGCGCCGAAGCCAACAGATCCGCGAACGACATCGACGGATCAACCTCGGTACGCAGCACCAAAGTGTTGACGAACATACCGATCAGATCGTCGAGCTGCGCCTCACCGCGACCCGCGATCGGTGTACCGATCGCGATGTCGGTCGTTGCGGACAAACGAGAAAGTACGACGGCGAGCGCTGCGTGAACAACCATGAACGGTGTCGAGTTACTGCTGTGCGCAATCGAATTGACAGCTTCGTGCAGAGTGGCGTCGATATCGAACTCGACCTCGGCTCCGCGCCCTGAAGCGACCTCGGGACGCGGACGATCGGCAGGCAGATCCAACTGCTCCGGAAGCTCAGCCAACGCATCCGACCAGAACGCAATCTGCTTCGCGATCACGGACTGCGGATCCTCCTCGGACCCGAGAACCTCACGCTGCCACAACGAGTAATCGGCGTACTGCACCGGCAACGGCGTCCAAGCCGGCACGGACGCTCGTGTACGTGCTTCGTAGGCAACCATCACGTCGCGGGTCAACGGGCCCATCGAGAAACCATCGGTCGAGATGTGATGCACCACGAACACCAGGACGCATTCGCTGTCGCCGACTTTGAAGAGCTTGGCGCGCAACGGGACTTCAGACGTCACGTCGAAGCCGACCGTCGCCAGCTCTGCGACGCCTGCAGCCAGGCGATCTTCCGTGATCGACACGGGGCTGAGATCGACAACAACGTCTCGAACGTCACGGATTTCCTGGTACCCGACGCCGTCGACGTCCGGATACAGCGTCCGCAGTGATTCGTGTCGGCCCACGACATCGAGCACGGCAGCGTTGAGAGCTGCCACGTCGAGGGCGCCCGAAATCCTGATCGCCGCCGGAACGTTGTTCACTGCCGACGCGGGTTCGAACCTGTTCAGGAACCACATGCGCTGCTGCGCCAACGAAAGTGGGATCCGAGCGGGCCGGGACTGCGGGACCAGTGGGGCCGTGGCACCCGAACCGGCGTGCAGCTCGAGCCGGAGCGCGAGTGACTGCACGGTCGACGCTTCGAAGAGCGCACGAACCGGAACGCTTGTGTCAAGCGCCTCCCCCAGCCGTGCGGCGACACGGGTCGCGATCAGCGAGTTGCCTCCGAGCTCGAAGAAGTCGTCGTCGCGGCCAACCTGTGCGACTCCGAGAACTTCGGAGAACACCTGCGCGACAGTCTCTTCGACGGTCGTGATCGGCGCCTGATACACCTTCGACTCGAACACGGGCGATGGCAGAGCTTTGATGTCCGTCTTGCCCGCGGTGGTCAACGGAATCGAATCGAGTACCAGTACCGAGTCGGGGACCATGTAGCCGGTCAGGAACGTCGACACCGACTCGATGACCTGTGCGGGATCCACCTCGGCGCCGGCCTGTGGCACCACGTATGCAACGAGACGATCTCCGAAGTGATCGTCGGAGCGAACAAGAGCAACAGCTTGCGCAACGCCCGCGCAACGGGTCAGCGCGGCCTCGATCTCGCCGAGTTCGATACGAAACCCACGGATCTTGACCTGGAAGTCACTGCGGCCCACGTACTCCACTGCGCCACCGTCGATCCACCGGACCACGTCACCCGTGCGGTACAACCGCTCACCCGGCGCCCCGAACGGGTCTGCGACAAAACGACCCGCCGTCAATGCCGGCTGTCCCAGGTATCCACGAGCGACCTGAACACCCGACACGTACAACTCACCTGCGACACCAACCGGCACAGGCTGCAAGCGGCCGTCCAAGATCCGCGCGGCCATACCCCGAATCGGGCCGCCGATGTTCATGCGATCAAACGCGGTCAGCGTATCGCTGATGTTCGAGGCGACCGTCGACTCCGTCGGACCGTACGCATTGAAGAATCCACGCACACCGCCATCCGGAAGCGGCACCGCCCACTTGGCAACGAGAGACCGCGAACTGGCTTCGCCACCGACGACAACCACCCGCAACGCGTCAAGCCCGCTCGGATCCACTGATGCCAGCGCAGCGGGCGTCACGAACGCATGCGTCACGCCCTCCGAACGCAAGATCTCGGCCAGTTCCGCACCGCCGTACACCGTCGTCGGCGCAATCACCATCGTCGACGCGGAGCCGAATGCCATCAGCAACTCGAGGACAGACGCATCGAAACTCGGCGAGGCGAAATGCAGCGTCCGAGCATCCGCGGTCAGCGCATAGCGCTCGACCTGCTCGGCACAGAAATTCGCCACACCGGCGTTGGTGACCACAACGCCCTTGGGCAGACCTGTGGTGCCGGACGTGTAGATGACGTACGCAGGCTGCCGCTCGTCGATCGCACTACGTCGATCCGAATCACTCACCGGCGCGCAGGATTCTGCCGCGCACGCCGCCACTGTCTTCTCGTCGTCGAGAACAACCCATGTCAACGCCGACGGCAATCCTGCCTCGACGTCACTGAGCGCAAGACCCAGCACCGCACCGGAATCGGAGATCATATGGGCGATACGGTCAACCGGATACGTCGGGTCGACTGGTACGAACGCAGCACCCGTTTTCGCGACTGCCCACAGAGCGAGAACCGAATCGGCCGAACGCGGAATCGCGATCGCGACCCGATCCTCCGGCCCGACGCCCTTCGCAATCAGAACACGAGCGAGTTGCGACGACCGCTCGTCGAGTTCGAGGTAGCTGATCGACTGACCGTCGAAGCGAATCGCATCCGCCGACGGATCCAAAGCGGCCGCCGCTGTGAGAATCTCGACCAGGGTTCCCGAGACCGACTGACCTCCATGAACATCGGCCAGCACACCCCGCTCGGCCGCATCGAGAATATCGATGTCACCGACGACAATCGAAGGAACCGACACGACAGTCTCGAGGATACGAACCAGACGCCGAGCAAACCCTTCGACCGTCGAAACGTCGAACAGATCTGCAGCAAACGTGAATTCGGCCGAGAGCCCTTGCTGGATCCCGTCTTCGCCGATCGACTCGGTTACTGCGAGTTCGAGGTCGAACTTGGCAGTGGTCGTGTCGATTTCGGCGGCCTTGATCGCCAGTCCCGGCAGTTCCAATGCCGTTTGCGCGAGATTCTGCAAGGACAGCACGACCTGGAACAGCGGATGTCTGGCCTGCGACCGGGCGGGAGCCAAGACGTCCACCAACCGCTCGAAGGGCACGTCCGAGTGAGCGAACGCTCCGAGCGCAGAATCACTCGCCGCAGCCAGCAGATCCGTGAATGCCTGGGCCGGGTCGACCTCGGTCCGCAGAACAAGCGTGTTGACGAACATGCCGACGAGATCGTCGAGCGCCTCGTCGCCACGACCGGCAACGGGAGTGCCCACGGCGATGTCCGAGGTTCCGCTCAGTCGGGCCATCAGAACGGCAAGCGCCGAGTGCAACGCCATGAAGAGCGTCGCGTTGTTCTCCCGTGCCAGCGCGTCCAATCGGCGGTGCACATCCCCGGAGATCTCGAACGCGAATCGCTCGCCGCGCATCGACGCCACATCAGGCCGAGACCGGTCCGACGGAAGCTCGATCACATCCGGTAGGTCTGCCAGAGTCTCGGTCCAGTACGAGATCTGCTGCGAGATCAGTGATTCCGAGTCGTCTTCCGACCCCAGAACCTCACGCTGCCACAACGAATAGTCGGCGTACTGCACAGTCAACGGCTGCCACGCCGGCGCGGTCCCATCCTTGCGTGCCGAGTAGGCAATCATGACATCGCGAGCCAGGGGCGCCATCGACCAACCGTCAGCGGCGATGTGATGAACCACGATCGCGAGGGTGTGCTCGGTGTCGCTGACCGTCAACAGGCGGACACGGATCGGCACGTCGACAGTGACGTCGATCGCTGAGGATCCGATTGCAGCGACTCGACTTTCGAGCTCGTCCGGATCCGAAACCGACTCCACGGTCAGTCCACCGAACGCCTCCGAAAGCGACAGAATCGACTGCTTCGGTCCGGAAGCCCCGTCCGGATATACCGTTCGGAGCACTTCATGCCGGGCCAGTACGTCCTCGAGCGCAGTTTCCATCGCGGCAGTATCGAGATGACCAGTCAGGTGCAGAGCAAAAGTGATGTTGTAAGCAGCTGAGTCGGTGTCGAAGCGGTTCAGGAACCACATGCGCTGCTGCGCCAGCGACAACGGAATTTCCGCGGGACGCACCTGTGCGACGAGCGCCTTCTGCCCGCCGCTACCTACGTGCGACTCGATGTGTGCGGCGAGCGCCTCGACGGTGGAAACGTCGAATAGCGTTCGCACCGGCACCGTAGTGTCGAGCGCCCGCCCCAATCGGGAGGTGACCTGAGTAGCCACCAGGGAGTTGCCACCGAGTTCAAAGAAGTCGTCGTCGAGGCCGACTCGTTCCACTCCGAGAACATCCGCAATCACCTGCGCGACAATCTCTTCCACCGGCGTGGTGGGTGCACGAAACTCGCGGACCTCGAACGTGGGAACTGGCAATGCGCGACGATCCAACTTGCCGTTCGACGTCAGGGGGATTTCCTCCACGATCATGAACGCGGAAGGAATCATGTACTCGGGAAGCTTCTCCGCGACGGCAGTCGTGAGCATCTCAGCTTCGAGGGACGTGTCACCGTCCGCGACGACGAACGCGACAAGTTGATCGCCGATCCGTTCGTCGTTGTGCATCAAGACGACGGCTTGCACGACTGACTCGAGCGACACGAGCGCGGCTTCGATCTCGCCCAATTCGATCCGCAGCCCACGCAGTTTCACCTGGAAGTCGCTGCGGCCGACATACTCCAACTGTCCCAGATCGTTCCACCGGACAAGATCGCCTGTCCGGTACATCCTGGAACCACCGTCGCCGAACGGATTTGCGACGAACCGTTCAGCCGTCACGTCGAACCGAGCACCGTAACCTCGCCCGACACCAACGCCAGCAACGTACAGCTCGCCGATCAGGCCGGCTGGGACCGGATGCAGACGAGAATCGAGCACAAACAAGTCGATGTTCGGAATCGACGTACCGATAGGCACACCGGCGCTGTGCTCGGATGTCGCGGACAGTGCCGAAACAACATCCGAAGCCTCAGTGGGACCATAGCTGTTGACGATTCGCACTCCAGCCCGCATCAGGTGCGAGAGCCTGGGGAGTTGGATCGGCTCACCGCCGAGGAAGACTACATCCAGTTGTGTGAGCACTCCCTCCGCATCTGCATCGGAAAGAGCGACGAAGGCGCTCGGCGACATGTTCGCAACACGGATGCCAGCTGATTCGACGATCCCGAGAATGGCATGCGGATCGAAACCATCTCCGCTCAAATGAAGCGGCACGCCACTACCGAGCGCTGCCCATATGTTCTTCTGCGTGAGGTCGAAACTCGGTGAGGACGCAACGAGGATCGGTCCGGCTTCGGGCAGTTCCGAGCGGTACCACGCGACAGTGTTCTCGATGCCTCGCATCGGTACCATCGTCGGCTTGGGACGCCCGGTCGAGCCGGACGTCGAAATCACATATCCGAGATGATCTTTCGCACCGACAGAAAGCCAGGGGTCGTCCTGGCGCTGAACGGCGGGCGCCGGTGGAAGATCAGACTTCACAACGAGTACCGGGATGTCGAGTTCGATGACGTCGACGGTCACGACACACACCGCATCGGTATCTTCCAGAATCGACTGGATGCGCTCCTGCGGGAAGCTCGGGTCGATGGGTGCGTACGCGGCTCCTACCTTCCATGCAGCCAGCATCGCCACTACCCATTGCCACGACCTGGGAACGGTCAACGCCACAACGTCGCCCGCACATACACCGGTCGCGGCCAGTTCCAGTGCGAGGAGACTGGACCGTGTGTCCAATTCCTCGTAGGTCAGTGTTCGATCGTCGTCCGCCACCGCGACGGCGTTCGGCTGAGCGTCTGCAGCCCGGTAGAAGGCCGACAGGATCGACAACTCCGGAGCACTACTGCGCGTTCCCGCCGACCAGTCGAGCACTCTTGCCGACTCGTCATTCCCGAACACGGCGATATCGCCGACCTTGGTATTTTGATCGTCGACGACGGCATTCAGGACGCGGATGAAACGCTCGGCGAACTTCACCATTGTCGAAGCATCGAAGAGATCGGTCGCGTAGGTAAGCGTCGCGTCCAGGCCTTCGAAGTCCGTTGCGCCCTCTTGCCCCTCGGACACCATCAGCTCGATGTCGAACTTCGCGATCGGCACCTCGAGTTCCGCCGCCACGGCCTTCACTCCAGAGAACTCGAGCTCGCGCCGTCCACTGATCTCCGCGGTCAACGCAACCTGGAACAGAGGGTGACGAGCCCGTGAGCGCGGCGGATTGAGAGCCTCTACCAGGCGCTCGAATGGGACATCCGCATGTGCGTACGCAGACAAGCCCGAATCACGAACTCGCTGAATCAAATTGGCGAATGACTCATCAGGATCGACCTCGGTGCGAAGCACCAGGGTGTTCACGAACATGCCGATCACGTCGTTGAGCGCTTGATCGCCTCGCCCGCCGATCGGGGCACCGATCGCGATGTCGGAGGTACCACTGAGCCGGCTCAACAGCGTTGCATATGCCGCCTGCAACACCATGAACAGCGAGACGCTCCTCGAGCGCGCCAACTCGTTCAACTTGCGCGTCGTGCGTTCGCTGATCTGAAAATGGTGCTTGGCACCGTGATTGGACGCGATGGCAGGACGAGGTCGGTCGGTCGGCAGATCCAACTGATCCGGCAAATCGGCAAGTGCCCGGCGCCAGAAGTTGATCTGGCGAGACGACTCCGAGCGCGGGTCTTCGTCGGATCCCAGTGCTTCGCGCTGCCACAGGGCGTAATCGGCATACTGAATCGGCAGCGGCGTCCACGCCGGCGCAGACTTCTCACTTCGCGCCGAGTATGCGACGAGAAGGTCACGTGCGAGCGGACGGAACGACAGTCCGTCTGCAGCGATGTGATGGAGAACCATCACCAGGACGTAGTCCGTCGGAGACACCTCGAAGAGGGCAACCCGTACCGGGATTTCGAGCGTCACGTCGAAGCCGCGAGACGCCACGTCGAACAGCGCCGCGTCGAGATGCGAATTCCGAATCTTGACCGGATTCAACTCCACCGCGGCCCGGTCGACCGGCAGAACCATCTGTTGCGCGGTTCCGTCGACATCAGGGTAGATCGTCCGCAAGGACTCGTGTCGCTCGAGAAGATCCATCACCGCGGCATGCAGGGCAGACGGGTCCACCGAACCGGTGAGCCGGACCGTGAACGGAAGGTTGTACGCCGGCGTCGACGGCTCGAGACGGTTGATGAACCACATGCGCTGCTGTGCAAGCGAGAGCGGGACAACCTGGGGACGAGGCTTGGCGATCAGCGGGGTGAGCTGCCGCGCGTTACCCGCCACAGACTCGGCGCGGGCCGCCAAGGTAGCGACCGTGGTGGACTCGAAAAGCTCTCGAACGCCGAGTTGCACTCCCAAGGCGGAACCCACGCGGGTCACCAACTGTGTTGCAACCAGCGAGTTTCCACCGAGTTCGAAGAAGTCGTCGTCGATACCGACGCGCTCGACACCGAGAACGTCGGCAAAGACGTCAGCGACAACCCGCTCGATTTCGGTGCGGGGCTCGCGGTACTGCTTCGCACTCGCGAACACCGGCTCGGGCAACCCGGCACGATCCAATTTGCCACTCGTGTTGAGCGGCAACGCATCGAGCACCATCAACGCGGCCGGAACCATGTACGAAGGGAGGCTTCGACCGGCGAACTCACTGAGCACCGCAGCATCGATGTTTCGGCCCGGGCCCGGCACTACGTAGCCGACCAATTGATCACCGGTCGGGGTGACGGTCACCAAGACAACAGCCTGGGAAACGTCGGGGTGTGCCAGAAGGACGGTCTCGATTTCGCCGAGCTCGATGCGCTGCCCACGGAACTTCACCTGGAAGTCGGTACGCCCGATGTAGTCGAGGTTTCCGTCCTCACGGCGGCGGACGAGGTCGCCGGTCCGGTACATACGCTCACCGGCCGTGCCGTACGGATTGGCTACGAACCGATCCGAGCTCAGGTCCGGTCGACCAACGTATCCGCGCGCGAGTTGAACGCCGGCGAGATAGAGCTCACCCGGCTGCCCGATGGGGGTCGGGCGAAGTTGTCCGTCCAGTACGTGCGCCTGAGTGTTCCACTGCGGCATACCGATCGGCACGGAAGTAGTATCCGTGGCCACGGCCTCGTAGTACGTGACCGATACCGCGGCTTCGGTCGGACCGTACAGGTTGTGCAGTCCGGCTCCACAGAGTTCACGGAAGGCGGAAGACGTCTCGGGCGGGAGCGCCTCGCCGATGACGAACACGTGGCGCAACGAATCACAAGATCCGGCAGGTGCATTCGCAGTGAACAGCGTGAGCATGGATGGCACGAAGTCGGTGATCGTGACGCCGAGCTCCGCGATCTTGTTCGCCACGTAGATCGGGTCTCGATGACCGTCCGGAGTCGCGACGACGAGCGTGGCGCCGACCTGCAACGGCATGAAGAATCCCCACAGCGACACGTCGAATGTCGTAGCGGTCTTCTGCAGGTAGATGTCCGACGCCGAAAGCTCGTACTCGGCGTTCATCCACTGAAGCTGATTGTTGATCGCCGCGTGAGTGACCGCGACACCCTTGGGTCGACCGGTCGAACCCGAGGTGTAGATCACGTACGCAGTGTTCGAGAAATGCAAGGGAGACAGGCGATCTGCGTTGACGATCGGCCTGCTGTCGAGCTGCCCGTAGTCCAGTGTGTCGATCTCGATGACCCGTGTGCCCGAGGGCAGATCCACGTCGTCCCGCGCAGTGGTCACAACACACGTGGGCTGCGCCGACTCGAGAATGTAGGCGGTGCGTTCCGCTGGGTGGTCGGGATCCACCGGCACCCAGGCTCCGCCAGCCTTGGCAATCGCGTACAGACCGACCATCAAGTCCAAAGACCTGCGGATCGACAGTCCTACAAGCGATTCGGGCCCAACACCCATGGCGATGAGTTGACGAGCCAAACCATTTGCGCGAGAGTCGAATTCGGCGTATGTGAGGCTGGCGCCTTCGAAAACGACAGCGGTGGCATCGGGAGTTCTCTCGACCTGACGCTCGAATGCTTCGGTGATGGTCTGCGAGGCAACGTGGAAGCCGGTGCGGTTCCACAAGGCAACCTTGTTTCGCTCCTCGTCGGTTGCGACAGGAAGATCCCAGACCTTGCGGCTCGTTTCGGCCGAGACGAACTTCTCGAGAAACTCTACGAACCGCGAGTGATTTCGCTGGGCGTCCGCGGGCGCGTACAGATTGGGATTCGACTCGAAGTCGATGTGTGTGCGGGTATCGCCGACGCTCTGGTACAGGTTGACACCGAGGTCTTCGATCAAACCCGTGGACAAGATGTGAAGCTCGCCGACAAGGGGCCCGAACGCCAACTCGGTGGAAAACATCATGATGTTGATCCACGGGCCGAAGAATCCGCCCCGGCCCGGCCCGTCACCGCCGCGAACCATGTCCTCGTGTCGGTATCGCTGGTGGCGCAGTGCGCCGGACATTTCGTTCCTGACGTCGTCCAGAAGCTCCTGGACGGTGGTGTCCGCAGTGACGGTCAGTCGCAGCGGCACGACGTTGGAGACCATGCCTCCGGATCGACGCAGCACGGCTGTCGTTCGACCGGAAACGGGCAGACTCAGCGACACGTCCTCTCGCCCGGTCATCTGAGCGAGGTACGCCGCAAACGCCGCGACGACAGTGCCGGCAACAGTGGTCTTCTCTACGCGCTCGAGGAACCGCCCGAGCAGAGCCTCGACGTGGTTGGACAGCGATGCACTGTCGATCCGACTGACTGGAGCAGGCGCGGCACTTCGACCCGCGAGGCTCGAGATCTCGTCGAGATTCTCGATCTTGTCTGCCCAGTACTTGCGATCGGTTTCGAAACGACTCGACTGGCGGTACTTGTTGTCTACCTCGTAGACGTTCCGGAGATCGGAGGCCTCACTCGGCTCCGGATCCCGGCCCTCCACGCGCGCTGAGTACAGCTCCGCCACGCGAGTGACGAACGTCGACGCACCGAAACCGTCGAGAATTGTGTGGTGGACCCGCGTGTACCAGTAGTAGCGGTTCTCGCCGAGGCGCAGGATCGTGGCAGAGATCAGTCGGTCCGTAAGCATGTCGATCGGCCGGCTGCGATCTGCTCGCATCCACCGCATGGCGGCGTCGTGCGAGTCGTCTTCACTACGAAGGTCTACGTAGCCGACTGAATCATCGAGTGTGGGGTCGATGATCTGGTACGGCTGGGCATCGATCTCGAAGATCCGCACGAAGGCCGACCCGATTTCGCGACCGGCGTCTGCACAGGCCTGGCGAAGGGCGTCAAGCTCCAGAGCACCACGGAGTTCGACGTACTGGGCGATGTTGACCGGTACTGCGGGATCAAGGTGCTGCGCGAACCACATACCGAGCTGGGCCGCCGAAAGTGGGAATGCGTCTGATCGCTGAACGTCTTCCGGCGAGCTGCCGACCTCCGGCTTGCCGCTCCCCAGTTCTCCGTTACCCAGCGAATTCACGCCCACAGCCTCTCTTCCACACCATTGCGCACCCGTGCGAGCCGAACGTCCGATTCGCAGCAGCTACCGACCTCATCCAACCTCGACGAGCCAGAACCACCCATTGTCTCCGATACATAGGTGACAAGAGAAATCCATACCCCGGTGTATCGACGGTTTTGCTGCAATTCGTTACAAATCGCCCAGCTCATCTACCCCCCGATCGCATTGCCGAAACGCACGGTTCAGACACTGTGCGCGACATCTCCACCCCTGGAACAATCAATTTGCTGCCGACGATCTGCACCCCCATCCACATCAGTCACCTCGGACAATTTACAGGCCCCTCAGCTACTTGGTGCCCGAGCTCGAACCAGATTCGACAGTCGCTGATCGAGACTATCTGTACACGCCGACAGACCGACGAAAGAACGCGCCGACCAGCGGTCGGCGCGTTCTTTCGATTGAAGGTACGAAGCTTCAGGAAAAACCCACACCAGTCACACTCTTCAGGTGTTCACTGGTGACACCTGGAGCCAGCTCCACAAGCTCCAGCCCGTCCGCGGTGACGTCCAGCACTGCCAGGTCGGTGATGATCCGGTGGACGACGCCCTGCCCGGTAAGCGGCAAGGTGCACGCCTCGACGATCTTGGGGTTTCCGTCGCGATCGGTGTGCTCCATCACGACGATGACGCGGCGGGCACCGTGGACCAGGTCCATCGCCCCGCCCATGCCCTTGACCATCTTGCCGGGGACCATCCAGTTGGCGAGGTCACCCGTCTTCGACACCTGCATCCCGCCGAGCACCGCGGTGTCGATGTGGCCGCCGCGGATCATCCCGAACGAGAGGGCCGAGTCGAAGAACGCGGCACCAGGATTGACAGTGACGGTTTCTTTACCTGCATTGATGAGGTCGGCATCGACCTGATCATCGGTCGGATACGGTCCGGTACCGAGGATGCCGTTCTCGCTGTGCAGGACCACCTTGACACCCTCGGGCAAGTAACTGGGGATCAGCGTCGGCAGGCCGATA
Source organism: Rhodococcus sp. MurmanLake-1 (assembly GCF_056945715.1). NCBI lineage: Bacteria > Bacillati > Actinomycetota > Actinomycetes > Mycobacteriales > Nocardiaceae > Rhodococcus > Rhodococcus sp. MurmanLake-1. The sequence continues at coordinate 12,124 of NZ_JBWZNF010000013.1, forward strand.
CCGAGGTTGACGTACTCACCCGGCCGCATCTCGGCAGCAGCGCGAGCGGCCATCTCGTGGCGGGTCCAACCGATACGAGTTTCCTCTGCGCTACTCACTTGGTACCTCCTGAGACGGTCCGCTTCTCGATCCGCTTCTCCTGTGGACCTGTGTGCACGACCCGCGCGACGAACACCCCAGGTAGGTGCACGTGCGCGGGGTCGATGTCGCCCGGCTCGACGAGGTTCTCCACCTGCGCGATGGTGATCCGGCCGGCCATGGCAGCAAGCGGGTTGAAGTTCATCGCCGTCTTGTTGAAGACGAGATTTCCTTCGGTGTCGCCGTAGTCCGCGTGCACGAGCGCGAAGTCAGCGGTGATCGCCTCTTCCAATACATACGTGCGGCCACCGAACACTGCCGTCGCCTTCGGTGGCGACGCCACGGCGATCGAACCGTCCGGGTTGTATCGCCACGGCAAGCCGCCCTCGGCGATCGGTGTGCCGACGCCGGCCGGAGTGTAGAACGCCGGGATGCCGGTACCGCCAGCTCGCAGCCGCTCGGCCAGCGTCCCCTGCGGCGTCAACTCCACTTCGAGCTCACCGGCGAGATACTGGCGGGCGAACTCCTTGTTCTCCCCCACGTACGACGCCGTCACCCTGGCGATCCGGTGCGCGCCGAGCAGAATGCCGAGACCGTAGTCGTCGACACCGCAGTTGTTGGAGAACACCTCGAGATCGGTGGCGTTGCCGTCGGCGATCGCCGCGATCAGTGCGTCGGGAATACCGCACAGCCCGAAGCCGCCCACTGCGAGCCTGGATCCGCTCGCGATGTCGGCAACTGCCTCAGCTGCCGTATTCACGACTTTGCTCATCCGTTAGTTCTCCTTCTGCTGAAAGATTCCGGCTCGGTGAAGAAGCTTCTCGGCGTGACGAAGAACGGGAGCGTCGACCATCTTGCCCTCGAACGCGAACACACCACGTTCAGTAGACACCGCGGCAAGCACTCGTGTGGCCCAGTCGATCTCTTTTTCCGAAGGTGCGAAGGCACCACGGATGACCTCGACCTGACTCGGGTGGATCGCAACCTTCACGTCGAAGCCGACTGCGACAGCATCAGCGGACTCGACGCCCAGGCCGACGAGGTCCTTGATGTCGAGATAAACGGAATCGACAGCCAACCGGCCGTAGCTCTTCGCAGCCAGGAGAGACGTCGATCGGACGTGCTTGGCAACGTCGCGGTACGAACCGTTCGGGTGCCTGCTCGAATTACCGCCGAGACCGGCCACAAGATCCTCGGCTCCCCACATGACACCGATGGCGTTCGCAGCAAGCGCGATGTCGGCCACGGCGAGGGCTCCTCGCGGGGACTCGACGAGTGCAACCACGTCCGCCGGTGCGAGCGAGAGGACGTCCTCGGCCGATTCGCACTTGGACAGCATGAGACGCGAATAGTGTGTGCCGTCCAGCGCGATCAGATCGAGTTCGTGATCAGGCGTACCGACCGGATTGACACGCACAATCGTCCGGTCCGGATCGAGAGGAGTGTCGATCAGGGCTGCACGTGCGGCTTCTTTGTCGGCCGGAGCCACCCCGTCTTCGAGATCGAGGATCACGACGTCGGCAACGGCGGCCGCCTTCGCGTAGCGCTCGGGACGATCCGCCGGGCAGAACAACCAGGCCGGCCCCGGTGGCGTCCACGTCATGAGGACACCTCGGCCGGGCGGAGCTGCACCAACGTCTTGCGCGTGGCAAGTGCGACGACATCGCCGTGCTGATTGCGCCCGGTGTGCACGAGCGTCACGATGCCTTCGCCCGGACGGCTCTTCGACTCACGCTTGTCCGCGATGAGCGTCTCGGCGTACAGGGTGTCCCCGTGAAAGAGCGGCTTCGGGAAGCTGATCTCGGAGAAACCGAGGTTCGCGACGATGGTGCCCTGCGTCAACTGCGCGACCGAGAGGCCGACGATGGTCGACAGGGTGAACATCGAATTGACCAGCCGCACACCGAATTGAGTGCCTTCGCTGTACGCAGCATCAAGATGCAGCGCCTGCGTGTTCATCGTCAGAGTCGTGAACAGTACGTTGTCAGCCTCGGTCACCGTTCGGCCTGGGCGATGCTCGTAGATCGCGCCGACCTCGAACTCCTCGAACCAGAGTCCGCGCTGAGTGATCTTCCTGGGGTTCGTCACAACCCTGCCTCACGGGCGATGAGCATCAACTGCACCTCGGTGGTTCCCTCACCGATTTCGAGGATCTTGCTGTCACGGTAGTGGCGCGCGACGGCGTACTCGTTCATGAAGCCGTATCCGCCGTGGATCTGGGTGGCGTCGCGGGCGTTGTCCATGGCAGCTTCGGAGGAGATGAGCTTGGCGATGGACGCCTGCTTCTTGAACGGCTTGCCCGACAACATGAGTGCGGCCGCGTCGTAGTACGCGGTACGTGCGACGTGGGCGCGGGCCTCCATACGCGCGATCTTGAACGCGATGGCCTGGTTGTGTCCGATGGGCCGACCGAACGCCTCGCGTTCCTTCGCGTACTTGATCGACTCGTCGACGCAGCCCTGGGCGGCACCGACGCTCAACGCGGAAATGGCGATGCGGCCTTCGTCGAGGATGCGCAGGAAGTTCGCGTAGCCGCGGCCACGCTCACCGAGCAGATTCTCTTCGGGGACGCGAACATCGGCGAACGTGAGGGGATGGGTGTCGGATGCGTTCCAGCCGACCTTGTTGTACGCGGGCTCGGCCGTGAAGCCGGGGGTCGTTGTCGGTACCAGGATGGTCGAGATCTCCTTCTTGCCACCGTCCTTGACACCCGTGACCGCGGTGACCGTCACGAGCTTGGTGATGTCGGTGCCCGAGTTGGTGATGAACTGCTTGTTGCCGTTGATGATCCACTCACCGCTGTCGAACTTCGCGGTGGTCTTGGTGCCGCCGGCGTCGCTACCCGCACCCGGCTCGGTCAGGCCGAAAGCAGCCAACGACTTTCCGCTGGTGAGCTGCGGGAGCCACTCTTCCTTCTGCGCCTCGTTGCCGAAACGGTAGATCGGCATGGCGCCGAGGGACACACCAGCTTCGAGAGTGATCGCGACGCTCTGGTCGACCTTGCCCAGCTCTTCGAGCGCCAGGCAGAGTGCGAAGTAGTCGCCGCCCATTCCGCCGTACTCCTCGGGGAACGGCAGGCCGAACAGTCCCATGTCGGCCATCCCGGCCACTACCTCGTACGGGAAGGTGTGGTTGGCGTCGTGCTCGGCAGCAACCGGTGCCACGACGGTCTTCGCGAAATCCGCAACCGTCTTGGCGAGCTGCTGGTATTCGTCCGGAAGCGCTCCGGTGGCAAGGTAATCGGACATCAGGCGTCTTCCTTCTGCGTCGTGTTCTCGGTCTTTTCTTCTGCAGTCTCTTCGTCCGCGACAGGTACCACGCGGGCCAGAACCTGATCCACCATCACCTGATCGCCCTGACGGACAAGCACTTCCACGATCCCGTCGATCGGGGACGTCAAGGAGTGCTCCATCTTCATGGCCTCGACAACGACGAGTGGTTGTCCCGCGCTCACTGCCGCGCCGTTCTCGACGTTGACTGCGATGACGGCACCGGGCATGGGGCTGGCGATTTCGGCGTCACCGGCATGCTTGTCCTCACCGCGAACGCTGACTTCGGCAACCTCGCGCACGTGCCAGGTTCCGCCGCCTGCCAGCCACAGACCACCATCGGTCTCGGCGACGACAAACGTGCGTCGGCGTCCGTCGATCACTACCGCCAGTTCGGATCCCGTCAGGGTCGCGCTGAATGCGCGCGGCTGTGAACCTTCGACCTCGACCTTTGCATCGGCGGGAACGCCGACGATCGCAACGTGCGACGTTCGGGTGCCGGCGGCGAGCCTGATGCTGGTCGGAGCGGGAGTTCCGACGCGCCATCCACTCGGGACGTCCCAGGGATCAACGGATTCCGAAGTTGTCCATCGCGAGAGCCAGCGATACGCCGCGGCAGCAATGAGAACCTCGTCGGAGGCGTCGGCCGCGACAAAGTCTTCGACGCGACGATCGAGCAGACCGGTGTCGAGGTTGCCCGCGATCACATCCGGATCAGCGAGGAGGAATCGTGCGAACTCGATGTTGGTCACGACTCCGAGCACTGCGGTGTCACCGAGTGCGCGATCGAGCTTGCGCAGTGCGCCCGCCCGGTCGGGGGCGTGGGCGATGACCTTGCTGAGCATCGGGTCATAGTCACTGCCGACGACGGTGCCCGCGAGCAGTCCCGAATCGACGCGCACGCCGGAACCTGACGGCTCGACCAGATCGACGACGCGGCCGCCGGTCGGCAGGAACCCACGGCCCGGATCCTCCGCGTAAACACGAGCTTCGATAGCGTGCCCGGTCAGTGTGATGTCGCTCTGGGAGAAGGCCAACTTCTCCCCTGCTGCCACACGAACCTGCCATTCGACCAGATCCAGTCCGGTCACCATTTCGGTGACGGGGTGCTCGACCTGCAGGCGGGTGTTCATCTCCATGAAGAAGAACTCGTCCGGCTTGTCGGCGGAGACGATGAACTCGACAGTGCCGGCGCCGGTGTAATCGACGCTTCGAGCGGTGTTGCAGGCTGCCGCGCCGATCCGGTCACGGGTCACCTGATCGAGCAGCGGCGACGGAGCCTCTTCGATGACCTTCTGGTGACGCCGCTGCAGGCTGCATTCGCGCTCACCGAGGTGAACGACGTTGCCGTGCTGGTCGGCGAGAACCTGGACCTCGATGTGCCGGGGCCGCAGGACGAATCGCTCGAGGAACAGGGTGTCGTCGCCGAACGACGACGCGGCCTCACGGCGGGCACTGCGTAGAGCCTCGGCCAGATTGGCCGGATCCTCGACCAGACGCATTCCCTTGCCACCGCCGCCTGCCGAAGGCTTGACCAACACCGGGTAGCCGATGTCCTCGGCCGCTGCGATCAGTTCTTCGTCGGTCAGATTCGGGCGAGCGATACCCGGGACCACCGGCACGTCGAACGCGGCAACCGCGTTCTTCGCGGTGATCTTGTCGCCCATCACCTCGATAGCCCGCTCGGAGGGGCCGAGGAAGGCGATTCCGGCGGCCGCGCAGGCAGCCGAGAACGCCGAGTTCTCCGACAGGAAGCCGTAACCGGGGTGAATACCCTGAGCACCGGTGGACTTGGCAGCGTCGATCACCTTGTCGATGACGAGGTAGCTTTCACGCGCCGCGGCCGGTCCGATGTTGACGGCAGTGTCGGCCTCGCGGACGTGGCGAGCATTCGCATCGGCGTCGCTGTAGACGGCGACGCTGCGAATTCCCAATTCACGCAACGTGCGGATCACGCGAACCGCGATCTCACCGCGGTTGGCCACGAGAACAGTATCGATAGTGCGCAACTCAGTCATTTCGCTCACATCCGGAAGACGCCGTAGGAGACCGGCTCGATCGGTGCGTTTGCGCACACCGAAAGGGCCAGGCCGAGAACAGTTCTGGTATCTGCGGGATCGATGACACCGTCATCCCACAGCCGCGCAGTGGAGTAGTACGGATTGCCTTGAGCCTCGTACTGCTCACGGATCGGCGCCTTGAACGACTCTTCGTCCTCGGCCGACCACGGATTGCCCGCGCTGTCGAGCTGCTCGCTACGAACCGTCGAGAGCACCGAAGCTGCCTGCTCGCCGCCCATGACCGAGATGCGCGCGTTCGGCCACATCCACAGGAAGCGAGGCGAATACGCGCGTCCACACATGGAATAGTTGCCGGCGCCGTACGAGCCGCCGATGACAACTGTCAGCTTGGGGACCCGTGCACACGCAACTGCCGTGACCATCTTGGCGCCGTGCTTGGCGATGCCGCCGGCCTCGTAGTCGCGTCCCACCATGAAGCCCGCGATGTTCTGCAGGAACAGCAGCGGCACACTGCGCTTGTCGCACAGTTCGATGAAATGTGCTCCCTTCATGGCGGATTCACCAAAGAGCACGCCGTTGTTGGCGATGATGCCGACCGGGTGGCCCTCGATGTGGGCGAAACCGGTGACGAGCGTCTTGCCGTACTCAGCCTTGAACTCCTGGAACGCGCCACCGTCGACAAGCTTGGTGATCACCTCGTGCACGTCGTACGGAGTCCGAGGATCCGTCGGGACGACGTCGTAGAGTTCGCTTTGATCTGCGACAGGCGGAACCGTGGAGATGACGTCCCACGGGCGCTCGGAGCGGGGGCCGAGCGTGGCAATGATGTTGCGCACGATACGAAGTGCGTCGCGGTCATCCTCGGCCAGGTGATCGGTGACGCCGGAAACCTTGGAGTGCAGGTCGCCGCCGCCGAGTTCTTCGGCGGTGACGATCTCACCGGTGGCCGCCTTCACCAGCGGCGGACCACCGAGGAAGATCGTACCCTGGTTGCGGACGATCACTGCTTCGTCACTCATCGCGGGCACGTAGGCGCCGCCCGCGGTGCACGAACCGAGAACTGCGGCGATCTGGGGAATCCCCTTGGCGCTCATGGTCGCCTGGTTGTAGAAGATCCGGCCGAAGTGCTCGCGGTCCGGGAAGACTTCGTCCTGGCGCGGCAGGAAAGCGCCGCCGGAGTCGACGAGGTAGATGCAGGGAAGGTTGTTCTGCAACGCAACTTCCTGCGCGCGCAGGTGCTTCTTCACCGTCATCGGGTAGTAGGTGCCGCCCTTGACCGTCGCGTCGTTGGCGACGATGACGCACTCGCGGCCCGACACACGGCCGATACCGGTGATGACGCCGGCGCCCGGGCACTCGTCGTCGTACAGGCCGTTGGCCGCCAGCGGGGACAACTCGAGGAACGGGCTGCCCTGGTCGAGTAGCGAGTCGACGCGATCTCGCGGCAGCAGCTTCCCTCTGCTCACGTGGCGCTCGCGAGAGCGCTCGTTGCCACCCAGCGCTGCTTGCGCCAGTTTCTTCTTCAGTTCGTCCACCAGAACGGTGTGATCGGACCGGTAGCCCGATCCTTGCGTGATTCCACTGGGAGTCATCCCGCCGCCTTCGCCATGAGTTAATGCTCGATAACTGAAACTAGATTAACTATGATTAACTGAGTTGTCCAGAACACAAGCGAAGAAAGATCGAGAGAATGACCTCTGAGCAGGTAGCAGCTCCGACGCGACGCGATCAGATGAAGGCCGACCGTCGTCGTCAGCTCTTGGATGCCGCCGCACGGTTGATCGCCGAACGCGGATTCGTGAGTGTGCGACTCGAAGACCTCGGCGCGGCCGTCGGTATCAGCGGCCCGGCCGTGTACCGGCATTTCCCCAACAAGGATGCCGTCCTCGTGGAACTTCTCGTCGGCATCAGCACGCGCCTGCACGAAGGCGGTTCTGCGGCAGCGGAGGCAGCGGACTCACCGAGCGCCGCTCTCGACGCACTGGTGGAGTTCCACCTCGACTTCGCGCTCGGCGAGCCGGACCTGATCCGCATCCAGGACCGCGACCTCGAAAGCCTGCCGGCCGACGCGCGTCGACAGGTGCGCCAAACGCAGCGCAAGTACGTCGAGGTGTGGGTCGGAGTCCTCGAGCAACTCGATCCCCAGCTCGATCAGGCCGATGCCCGCATCAAAGCGCATGCCACTTTCGGACTGATCAACTCGACCCCTCACAGCGCCAACCCAGCTTCGCCGGCACGCGCACGTCGCGTCCTGCGGGATATGACGCTCGCCGCACTGCGCACCCACTGAAACCGGACACGGCACAATCGGTGGCAGACTGGTTACACCAGCTAACAGATGAGGGTGCCGAACGTGGAAGACAGCAGTGGGGTCAGCAGAGCCGATTTCGCCGATCTGCGGACCGAGTTCTCCCGCTTCATGATGTTGTACCAATTCGGAATCTCCGAACTGATGACCAAGGTGAACATTCTCAAGGACGAGTTCACTCACATCAATCAGTACAGCCCCATCGAACACGTGACGTCACGGGTCAAGTCGCCGGACAGCATCCTGCGTAAGGCTCAACGCCTGAACATCCCGCTCACGATCGACGACATCTCGAAGAACATCTTCGACATCGCCGGCGTGCGCATCACCTGCAGCTTCATTTCCGACACGTACCGAATCGCCGAGATGCTCACCAGCCAGACGGACCTTCGGGTGATCGAGCGAGAGGACTACATCGCCGATCCGAAACCCAACGGCTACAAGAGCTTGCACCTGATCGTCGAGGTCCCGGTTTTCATGAGCGACCGAGTCCGGCACGTACCGATCGAACTCCAGATCCGCACCATCGCGATGGATTTCTGGGCGAGCCTCGAGCACAAGATCTATTACAAGTACAACCGCGAGGTTCCTGTCGAGCTCCTCGACGAACTCACCGAGGCTGCTGCCGCGGCACACCGCCTCGACGTCAAGATGGAACGCCTCAACGACGAGTTCGCGAAAATCAAAGCGCTACCGCATCCCGATGACGAAATCCTCGAGCAGGATCTGCCGGCGCAGTTCCTCGAGGCGCTGCATCTTCAGCGACGGGCGCTCTGAATTTACGGCGACCCTCCCCTGAGCGAACGCGCCTTTCGGCGCATCTGAGGCGACGAAAGTGCCGTTCGCTCACAACTGGGGTCGGACAACTAGGGCAAGCCAAAAGTGCGCCCTCCCGAACTTCGGGAGGGCGCACTTCGCGAATTGCGTTGGCTTGCTATTTCTTGCCAGTGACGGCGCTGTAGCCGATCGAGAGCACGGCCGCCGCGGCGATGCTGATGATCCAGCGGATCCAGTCGATTCCACCGGTGTCGCCCTTGTCCGAGATCGCTCCCCAGACCCAGTACCCGATAAGCGCTCCGGCGATACCCAGCACGACGGTCACGATCATGCCGTACTGCTGCTTACCTGGCAGCACGAGACGAGCCAGGATTCCGATGACTGCGCCGAAAATGATGGTTCCGATAATTTGCCCCATGACAGCCCCTCTCACACGTCGTGCATGCACGCGGACGGAAGATCACCGCTCAGGGAAACAATAACCACAGTCACACACAACTGTCGCTTGTTGACCGAATTATTGTCCGAGATGCAACCTCGACGCGTTACATCCACGACATTCGCGAGTTATTTTTTCGCAATCAAGCAGACCTACCGTTCTGATCCATGCCAACTTCCGTAAGACTGCCGAACAGCGAGCTCGCGCGACTCGCCAACAAGCCGCCCTGGTACCGATCACTGTTCGTGCAATTGATCGCCGCTATCGTCATCGGGGTTCTCATCGGCTGGTTGTGGCCGGAATTCGGCGCGAATCTCAAGCCCCTCGCCGACGGCTTCATCAAGCTGATCAAAATGCTGATCGCGCCGATCATCTTCTGCACCGTCGTGATCGGGATTGCTCACGTCGGGGACCTGAAGGCCGTGGGGCGTATCGGCGTCAAAGCACTCATCTACTTCGAGGTCGTGACCACCTTCGCCCTGTTGTTCGGGCTGCTCATCGGAAATCTGATGAAGCCGGGTGCGGGATTCAACATCGATCCGGAGACGCTGGCGAACGGTGCGGACGCCGTGGCCGCCAAGACCGGAAGTGGCGAACTTCCCCACACCGTGGAATTCCTGCTCAATATCATTCCGGTGTCGATAGTTTCGGCCTTCGCCGAGAACGCACTCCTCCAAGTCCTCTTCTTCGCCGTACTGTTCGGGCTCGCCTTGGCCAAGGCAGGTGAGAGTGGACCACCAATCGTGTTCGAACTCGTCGATCGTCTGAGCCATCTGTTCTTCACGATCATCGGCTGGATCATGAGACTGGCGCCGTTGGGCGCTTTGGGCGCGATGGCGTACATCGTCGGCCAGTACGGGATCGCTTCGCTCGGAAGTTACGGAAAGCTGATCGCCGCATGCTATCTTGCGGCCGTCCTGTTCATCCTCATCCTGGCGGCGATAGTCAGGTACTTCACGGGCGTGAATTTGTGGAAGTTCGTCAAGTACATCAAGGACGAACTCTTCCTCGCGTTGGGAACGGCGTCGACCGAAGTAGTTCTGCCCCGAATCATGGTCAAGCTCACCAACGCCGGATGCTCGCGCACTACAACAGGATTGGTGGTGCCTACCGGCTACTCGTTCAATCTCGACGGCGCCACGCTGTACCTGTCGATCTGCATGCTGTTTCTGGCTCAGGCGCTCGGCGTGGACCTGACACTCGGTGAACAGATCACTGCCGTCCTGGTACTGATGCTCACGTCCAAGGGAATGGCCGGCGTGCCGGGATCGTCATTCCTGGCACTGTCCGCCACCGTGGCCGCAATCGGTCACGGCGCAATTCCGGTTGCCGCAGTCGCCCTCCTACTGGGCGCCGATCGAATCATGGATTCGATGCGGGTGTCGGTGAACCTGCTCGGGAACTGTGTCGCAACCTTCGTGGTCGCCAATTGGGAGGGGCAGCTCGACAAGGAGCGCATGCGCCGAGTGCTCGACGGAGAAGACGTTCCACCGCTCGAGGAAGTCGATCCGATCACCGGGAAAACTGTTCCGGCACCGGAGGCCGAAGCACTCAAGACAGTTTCAACGCCGTGATGCGGTCTTCACTGGAACGCAACAGCACCTTGTCCCCCACCCACAGCTCCCGCGGCATCGCCCAGGGGGTGAACTTGTCGTCCCCGTCCTGATCCACCCGAACCTCCCAACTACGTTGGCCTGTACGGACATCCGTTCCGTAGACGTTTCCCTCGTCGATAACGACATCGCCGTGCCAGACAACCGCCCCGGCGCGCTCGGCGTTTGATCGCCACAAGACCTCACCGGTGAAGAGGTCCACGAACTGGACCTCGGGCTCGGAACCGGAACGGGTCACGGCAACCACGTTGCCGATCACCGCCAACGACTGTGCGGTGTCGAAGAGTTCACTGTTGGACCACAATTTCTCGCCGGAAGTCCGGTCGAAACCGCTGTGTCCCAGAATGATCGGAGTCGATCCTCCTGCGGGATTATCTCGGCTGTATCGCCCGCCGTAGTACGAGGACTCCGAGGGCAGTTCGTCCGTCCTGGCGAACTCGCGCCCGTTCTGATCGAGCGCGTACTCACTTGTCGGACGGCCATCGCCTTCGCAACCGCCATCCGACACCAATGTCACGCCGTCCGACGATGTATGCGCGGTCGAACAGGTGGAGTAACCGTGTACCCACCGCTGTTCGCCCGTCTTCAGATCGAATCCCAGAGACTCGTCGAGAGCGATCACACCAAGATCGCCGTGCACCGACATCACCGGATCGACGTATCCGGCTTCCCACGATCCACCGACGTCGAACGCTTTGGACCAGTTCGCTTCCGGATCGTCGACGGTTCCGCTGTGCACGCGAACGTCGTTGCTCTCGATATCACCCTCGAGCGCGAGGACCGTGTCACCCGAGACAACCGCGATGATCGGTGCCCACGGCGTCTTGATGTCTCGACGCTCTCCTGTCTCGATATCGAAAAGTGAGTACGAACCACCGGATACGTACGGCCCGGAGAAACACAGCACCGAACTGCCGAGCAGAGTCTCGGAGCAACCACCGATGTCGACCGCCGACGTGCGCCAACGAACTGTGCCATCTTCGGCGTCCAATCCGACCAATTCTGCGTCGTCCAACGAATACGCCTGACGATCCGGCATACCGATCATCGTGACCACGAGTGATCCGGCGTCGATGAATCCGCCCATGTCCATGTTGAATTCGGTGCCGACAAGTGGGCTCCGAAATATCGCGAACTCGCGCCCGAGAATCTCGGAGGCCTCGACGCTCCATAGCGGCGACGAGATCGCTGTCGGTTCGGAACTCGTCGACGTGACCACCGTGGCGATGGCGGCAGTGACGGTGACTACGGCTGCGGCGGCCGCGATCCGAAGGCGCGATTTCGGGGAGAATCTGGTGGTCATCGAATCTCCAAGCCTTCGGTCGTCGCGAGAAACTCCAACTGCTCGAACGTCATCGGCACGTTCGGGATCGCAGCCGACGACGAAACCGAGACTTGGGTCCCATTCGGGCGGGTGACGACCACCGACCTGCTCGTTTCCTGCGTCGATTCTGCTTTCGAGCCGTCATTTGTCATGGGCACGGTCGCGTAGTTCCGTTCGTCTCGCTCGATCACGGATCCATCCGGTCGCGTCACGACCTCCAAGGGGTGCCCGTCGTAGGAAGGGTCGTATTTGTTGGGCTCCTCGGGGAGTGGTTGTCCGCCGGTAATTGTCATGTTGAGCGTCGACTCGCTGTCTCCCGTCCGGGTGAGAAGTCTCTGACATGCAGTGGACTTGTCATTCTCCGCCACCGTCAGAGTGCCCGGTCCGGTATCAAGAATCGGAAAACCCGGAGGTACAGCGCGCCATCTGACTTCGAGTACCGCGTTGAGACGTTCGATCGTCGCGCGATCGAGTTCGGCCACGTCGCCAGAGTCTCGGGGGATCCCGTGGCACCCGGGCGAAAGCGGTGCCGTACCCGGCGGAGCAGGCGTCGTGATTCGCAGTTGCGGCAGGCTGACCAGAGAAACCAGTTCGTCGATGGTCAGTGGAAGCGCGCCGCTTGCCTGAACCTCGGCGCCGACTCGATCGGTAGTGTCATCGAGATAGGCGTGAACTCGTGTGCCATCGATACCGTAAAGGAACGCCGAACGAGAAAGAGTGCGTTGTCCGTTGATTTCACTCCACGAGTCCTGCACGTCCACTACTGAACCATCCGCGAGTGAGCGACGTTCGACGAGAGAACCGGCAACGCACGGAGGAACCGGCGCCTTACTGCTGTTGACCGAGACCGACAGTCCACCACTGGCCTCGCCTCGAAGTATTGTCGCCGACGCATCAGTGGACGCCAGATCCTCGATCGTCCATCCCTCGGGCAACTCGTCCGAGGTCGACGGTGCCGAGATCGGACCGAACTGGAGTGATCGGCTCGGACTGGCGAACTTGATCTCGACGCCGTCCGGAATCGCATCGGCGACCGCATCCGACATCGATACAGCCTTGGCGCCGGAAAACCACGGAAAACGTGGGTCGTCGTACGCGTCGTCGCCGCCTGTCGATGTGAAGATCGAGATTCCGTGGTCATCGTCCGGCGCTTCGACGCTTTCACAACCCGGAATCGTTGTCGGGTACACCGCGCTCGGCGTGACGTACGAGAATTCAGGCACGTCCTCCGGCGAAATCTCGTCCGGTGTAGACGTCATGGTGATCGAAGATGACGCAGCTACCGAGATGTCATCGGACGGCGAGCTGCTCCACCGATCCACCAGCCCGGCAACCACTGTCCCACCGGCGACCAGGGAGACGACCGTCAGCGCGAAGGTCCACTTCTCGGCCCGCTTCGAATCGGTTTGCTCCTTCGACACGTACCCTCGCAGTCACTGTCACGGCTCGCTCCCGATGCGCGTCGCCTCTGGAAGTCCTGTCGCGATCACAGCGATTTCTGTTACCAACCGGATGGTTTCCTATCGCGCGAGCGCCGCATGAAGACAGAAGAACGGGGTGCCAGTTGCTGTGCAACCGGCACCCCGTCCTGACGACCTGAGTGCTTAAACCCTCACCGGCACCTGATTCGGGTCTGGATCGGAATCCGGATCCTGCTCGATCGGAATCCGCCGAATCGCTTCACCCTCGATGTCGACGTTCGGCAGGATCTTGTCGAGCCACGCGGGCAACTTCCACGCCGAATCACCGAGGATCGACATGACCGCAGGGATCACGATCATGCGGATGATGAAGGCGTCGAAGAAGACTGCCGCCGCGAGACCGAAGCCCATCATCTTGCTTGTCGTCTCCGAGGACAGCATGAATGCGCCGAACACGGAGATCATGATGAAGGCCGCCGATGCGACCACGCGAGCACCATGGGTGTAGCCGGAGATGATGGCGTCCTTGGCCGACAATCCGTGCACGTATTCCTCGCGCATTCGCGTCACGAGGAACACTTGATAGTCCATCGCCAACCCGAAGACCACACCGATCATGAAGATCGGCAGGAACGAGATGATGGGTTGTGTGTGCTCGATCAGCCCGAAGTCGCCCAACTGGAAAATGGCCACCGTGGCGCCGAAGGTCGCACAGACGGAAAAGAGGAATCCGAGAGTTGCGGTCAGCGGCACCAAGATCGAGCGGAAGACGACCATCATGATGATGAACGCCAGCCCCACAACCACGATGAGATACGGGATGAGCGCGGAACTGAGCTTCGACGACATGTCTGCAACGATCGCGGTTTGACCCGCTACACCGAGTTCTGCGCCTTCCGACTTCACCGTCGATCCGTAGTCCCGGATCTGATTCATCAGCTCGTGGGTTTCGGGGCCGCTCGGTGACATCTGCGGGGTGACCGCGATGAGCGCAGAGTTGGCGCCCGCCATCGGGTTTGCCGCGTCGGGTCCGTTTCCGACCCACATCAACTGATCCGGAGTTGCGACGTTGTCGAGGCCCTTGATGTGCGCGACAGTGCCTTCGGCAATCGCGGTGATGTCGGTGCCGTCAGGCGCGTCGAGCACGACGAACAATTCGCCATTGACGCCTTCACCGAACCCACGTTGCAGCAGGGCAAGTGCCGGCCGCTCTTCGTCCTGAGTGAACGAGAGTCCGAGTTCGAGCTTCGTCATCGGAATAGCCGCGATCACCAGAAGCACCAGCGCAGCACCCGCGATCGGCCACGGGTACTTGGTGACTATCTTGGCCCAGCGATGTCCGTTGGATTCCATCGTCTCGGGCTCGTCACCGTGGCGCAGCCCGGGGATACGAGGCGAGAACGCGAATCGGCCGAAGATACCCAGAACCGCTGGGATCAATGTGATTGCGCCGAGCACAGCGATGATGACGGCAACCGCTGCCGAGATTCCCATCTGCGTGATCATCGGAACCCCGACCACCGCCAGGGCCGCCAGCGCAACCACCACTGTCAGGCCCGCGAATACGACCGACGAACCTGCTGTACCTACTGCGCGTCCGGCAGCAGCTTCCCTGGTTCCGCCCAGATTGAGCTCACTGCGGTAGCGCGAGACGATGAACAACGCATAGTCGATCGAGACTGCGATGCCGATCATCGTGACGATTCCCGTGACACCTTCGTTGATGTCGAAGAAGCCCGAGCCGAGTGTGACCGTCAGAGTGGCCAGCGCAATTCCCAGAATTGCAGTGAACAACGGGATGAACGCCGCGATAAGTGCGCCGAACGCCACGATCATCACGATGAACGCCACCGCGAAGCCGAGCATCTCCGACAGACCGCCCGCGGCCTGCACCTGCATCATCGAACCGGTGCCTTCGACTTGCAGGCCACCGGTGCGGAATTTTGCCATCAAATCGAGCAACGCCGTCTTGTTCGCCTGCGTCTGATCCTCGATGCGAATCGACTGATTGAGCTGGATCAGCCCGACCTTGCCGTTGTCGCCGAGAACGGCTGACGCCACCGCCGGATTGGCCTCCGCGAGAGTGACCGGATTGACGATCTTCTCGGGATCGACGATGTCCGGCAACGTCTTCGCCTGTGCGATCAACTGGTCGATCTGATCGCTGTGCGCGGCAAGCCCGTCGTCTGCCGCGATGAGAATGCTGGTCGACGCCTGAGTTTGCTGCTCCGCTGCCGCTGCAAAGTTCTCGTTCATCAACTCGGTCGCACGCTGTGAATCGGTGCCCGGAAGATTGAATTCTTTGGAGAACGTCGGATTTGTGGCGCTGATAGCGCCTCCCACCACCGCGATCACGATAATCCACGCGGCCACCACAAGATACTTGTGGCGGAAAGCGAACTTCCCCAACCTGTAAAGATACGTAGCCAACGTAGGCCTCTCTCGCCGTGGACTGGTCTGTCCGAAGAACACGGAGTCTTTCGGTGCCAAGGTCATACGGTACGGACCGATAGGCCCATTGGCACCCGGTATATCTGCGAAAACGGCATATCCGGCGCGCTCTCCGTCTCCTTTTCAGACCGCTCGGTACCGTGGACACGACACGGGCAGGCGCCTCACCAGAGCAGACGTCGCGTAGTACGAAAGGCAATCCCATGAATCACGGCCAGGCCGTCGATCGCGATCTCCTCCTTGCCGGCCAACAGCGACTCGACGCGCTGGGGCCACGATTGACGGGATCACCTTCACACCACGCGGTGGTGGAAGAAGTCGCGAACGAACTGACCGAACTGGGCCTGGAAGTCCGGCGTGATTCACACACTTTCGAACGCTGGGATCTACCGGACACATCTGAGGGGCTTCGCATCGAGTTGCCGACGGGACCGATCAAGGTTTCGTCCGCATTCCCCTACTCGGGATTGACCGGGCCTCAGGGAATCTCCGCTCCCCTGGTCTACGTCAGCGCGCGACGCCCCAAGTGGTCCGCGGCCAAGGGCGCGATCGCGGTGATCGAGGTCCCGCACATCGATCTTCCCCGCAAGCTCCTGGTCAGCGAGTGGGGTCCGATCGCCACCGACGAGACTCTTCGAAATCCGGTTCTCTCCGCAACTCTTCTGGGCCCGAAACTCGACAAGGCTCGCAAGTCCGGAGTGCTCGGCGTGATCGCGGTGTGGCGTGACATCACTCCGGACAACGCGCTGGGACAATATCTTCCGTTCACGCAGCCGTACCACGACATCCCCGCCGTCTGGGCGGCCGGCGACGAGGGCAGGAAGGTTGTCGCTGCAGCTCGTTCCGGTCAGCGGGCGACTCTGGTTCTGGATGCAACTCTGCATCCGGACACCCGGACCGACACGGTGTGGGCGGTATCCCCGGGGACATCACCGGAAGAGACGATTCTGCTCATCACTCACAGCGACGGAACCAACGGCGTCGAGGAGAACGGGCATCTGGGAATGTTGGCCTTGGCGCGGCACGCCGTCGCGCAGCCGCATCGACGGTCGTACGTTTTTGTGCTGACGACCGGCCACCTTCGCATTCCAGCGGTGTCCAAGCACGGACAGGCAACCTCCACCTGGCTCGAAGCGCACCCCGAGATGTGGAAGGGCGAAGCCGGTCAGGCGCGCGCAGTAGCCGGGATCGCGATCGAACACCTCGGCGCGCTGGGTGATACCGAGGACACCTCGACCGGCAGCTATGCGTTGGTGACCACTCCGGAACCGGAACTGCTCTACGCGACGAGCCGAGAAGTACACGACATCGTTGCACCGCTGTGGCGCGACGTCGGGGCAGGCGATCGCCGAATCGTGGCGCCAGGACCGGTCATTCATTTCGGCGAGGGTGAACCACTGTTCGAGCGGAAGATCCCGGCAGTCGCCTTGGTGACGGCGCCGCAGTACCTACTAGCTCTGCGTGATGCCGACGCCGCCACTCACGTCGATCTCGACGCGATGGTCAAACAGGTCGAAAGCTTCCGCGATCTGCTCGACGCGTTCGATGCAACCGACACCGCGGCTTTCGGTCCGGTGGTCTCGCGCTCGGTATTCGCGAAGTTCTCGGCACTACTTCAGTTGATGCAGATTTTGTCGAAAGCCAAGAAATAGTGCTGTGCGCCTTTATTAACCGCGGGCGGTTAAGAAAGGCGCACAGCACTTGGGGTTACTTGTCGTGAATGATCACGCCACGGATGTTCTTGCCATCACGCAGATCCTGGTAGCCCTGGTTGACGTCTTCGAGGCTGTAGGTGTTGGTGATCAGTTCGTCGAGCTTGAGCTGACCCGCATCGTAGAGACGAAGCAGTCGCACGATGTCGTACTGCGGGTTCATGGATCCGAACAGCGTGCCCTTGATCGTCTTCTGATTCAGCGTCAGGTCGGTTCCCGACACGTGCACGGTCAGCTTGGCCGGATCGGCGAGACCCGTGATCACCACGGTGCCGCCCTTGCCGATCACTGCTGTCGCTGCACTGACCACGTCCTCGTCGACGGTGCCGACAAGGATGAGCGCCGCGTCGGCGCCCTGTCCCCAGGTCAGCTCGTTGACCTTGGCAGCAGCGCTCTCGGCGTCTGCAAAGGCATGGGTTGCACCGAACTTCAGTGCGGTCTCACGCTTGAGAGCAACCGGGTCGACCACCACGACATACTTGCAGCCGGCCGAAACGGCGCCCTGGACGGCGTTGATGCCGAGGCCACCGATGCCGTAGATCACCGCGGTGTCGCCGGCGCGAAGGTTACCGGCATTTACTGCCGTTCCCCAACCCGAAGGTACGCCGCAGCCGACGACCACCGCTGTCTCCAAGGGAAGCCAATCGTCGATCTTGACCACCGAGTGCTGAGAAATGGTGGCGCGCTCGGAGAATGTTCCGAGCATGCACATTCCGCCGAAATCCATTCCGTTGCCGTGGAAACGGAAGGAACCGTCCGTCATCGAACCTTCGAGGATGGTGGCACCCATGTCACAAAGGTTCTGGCGACCGGTCGAGCAGTAGCGACAGGTGCCGCAGTTGGGGATGAAGCTACACACGACGTGGTCGCCCGGCTTGACCTTCGTGACGCCGGGTCCGACCTCTTCGATGATTCCCGAGCCTTCGTGTCCGCCGACAATCGGGTAACGCGGCGGGAGATCACCGTCGGTCAGATGCAGATCCGAATGGCACAGTCCGGCAGCGGTGTACTTGATCAGTACCTCACCCACCCCGGGGCCGTCGAGGTCGAGTTCCATGATCTCGAAAGGCTTTCCGGGGTCGAGCAGTACAGCAGCTTTGGTCTTCACTGGTGATCTCCTTGATTGTCGGATGAGAGAATGAGCGATGGGGGTCGGTCAGAGGGCAATGTTGACGGCCTTGGTCTGGGTGTAGAGATCGATAGCCGAAGCGCCGAGCTCGCGGCCCCAACCGGACTGCTTGTATCCGCCGAAAGGCATTGCGGTGTCGAAGCCGTTGTACTGGTTGATCCACACCGAGCCAGCCTTGAGACGCTTGGCCGTGCGGTGGGCCTTGGAAATGTCACGGGTCCAGATGCCGGCGGCAAGTCCGTAGATGGAATCGTTTGCGGCAGTGATGGGTCCGTCGTCCGCGTTGAACGGCAGCGCTGCCACGACGGGTCCGAAGATCTCCTCCTGAACGATGGAGAATTCGGGCTTGACGTCGACGAAGACAGTCGGCTCGACGAAGTAGCCCTGATCGCCCCAGCGGTTACCGCCGGTGAGTGCACGTGCGCCGTCGGCGATTCCCTCTCGGAGGTAACCGGTGACCTTGTCGAACTGCTCCTGCGAGACCAGCGGTCCGAGCTGGGTGGTGGGATCGAGGCCGGGTCCGATCTTGACCTGGCTCGCTGCGTGCGCGACGGCCTCGGTGAACTTCTCGAAGATGGTGTCCTCGACGTACAGACGGGTACCCGCAACGCAGCACTGACCGTGGTTGAACAGCCAGGCGTTGAGTGAACCCTCCACCGCGGAATCGAAATCCGCGTCGGCGAATACGATGTTGGGGCTCTTGCCACCGAGCTCGAGCGTAACCTTCTTCAGGTTGCCTTTGGCGGCGTCGACGATCTTCTTACCCACCTCGGTGGAACCGGTGAACGCGACCTTATCCACGTCGTCGTGGCCGGACAGTGCAGCACCTGCATCGCCGAAGCCGGGAACGATGTTGACGACGCCGGGCGGGAAGCCTGCTTCTTCGAAGACCTCCGCGAGAAGCAGTGCGGTGAGCGGGGTCTGCTCAGCGGGCTTGAGGATCACCGTGTTGCCGGCGGCGAGCGCGGGGGCGAGCTTCCACGACGACATCAGCAGCGGGAAGTTCCACGGCACGATCAGTCCACAGACGCCGATTGCCTCACGCAGGGTGTAGGCGTGGAACTCGCCGCCCGGAGAGAAGGGCATCGACACGTTGACGGTGCTGCCTTCGATCTTGGTGGCCCAACCCGCGTAGTAGCGGAAAACGTCTGCGGCCCAAGCCACGTCGACGGCGGTGGCGATGGCAACGGACTTGCCGTTGTCGAGAGCTTCGAGCTGACCGAATTCCTCGGCACGAGCACTGAGAATGTCGCCGACGCGCCAGATCATCCGCTCGCGCTCGTTTGCCTTCATCCGAGACCAGGGGCCGTCCTCGAAAGCCGTTCGGGCGGCGCGTACCGCGCGGTCGATGTCTTCGGCCTGGCCGTGTGCCACGTCTGCGAGCTTCTGTCCGTCAGCCGGGTTGTACGTCGCGAAGGTCTGACCCGAAGCGGCGTCGACGAATTCGCCGCCGATGTAGAGCTTCTTCGGTCCGTTCAGGAAACCCTGTACCGCGGAACTGATGGTGTGTTCGGCTACTGCCGTCATCGGAAACTCCCCTGAAGTAGTGAGGTGCGAATGTGATGCACGCCATACTTCCGCGCTTCCGGGAGTGCTAACTGTCCGAACTTTGTACAACTCAATTCGGACAGTCAACTACACAGTGATGTCGAGCGCCCGCATCCGTGTGTAGAGAGTGCTTCGGCTGATTCCGAGTTGCGCCGACGCGTGAACCTTGTTGCCGCCGCAGTCTTTCAACGCTCCGATGATCGCCTGGCGCTCGGCCTTCTCCCGCCCTGCCAACCGCGACACCTTGGTCGTGGTGCGATAGTCCTCGGGCAGATCGACGACGTCGATGCGATTGCTCGAGCGTTCACCTGAGGCCCGATTCAACACGACGCGCAATTCGGCCAGGTTGCCCGGCCAACTGGCCGCAGCGAGCGCTTCGGCAGCGCTGGCAGTCAACCTCAACTCGGGCGAGATCCCCTCCAACATCGCCTGAGCCAACTCGGCGATCTCAGCCTGTCGCTCGCGCAGAGGGGTGATGACAACCCTGGAGGCGCATCGTGAAAGCAGCGCCGCGATGGTCGGCGGAAGATCAACTGCCGCCCCGCTGGTCAGTACGATCTTCGGCCCCTCGGCGCTGGCGTCAATCAGGTCTGCGACCAGCGGCAACACCGAACCGGGAAGGAGCTGCACCTGTTCGATCACGACCACGCCCGAACGCTTACGGGCTGCTCGCACAAGATCGGTGATCCACTGCTCACGGCCGTCGAACGCGATTCGCGTGGCATCGTGCCAACTGGCGTCGACGCTCCCGACCACGTCCGATGCTGCCGAAGTTCGACCGGAACCTGCTTCACCCGAGATGGCAACTGCGGACGACGACGCCCGCGCCCGCATCAGGTCGCGGCGCAGTCGTTCGCCCGGAGATGGTGCCCGCTCGTGGGTTCTGCGGATGGGTGCCCGTTCCCGCTGGAGTGGTTCGACCAGGAAGAGTGCGCCGCCGTCGGCCCCGGAAATCCGGTCGGCTTGAACTCGCGCCAGCGCGCCGGACGCCAATTCGACTGTCACAAGCCTCGATTGATCAGGATTGAGATCGGCGATCAAGGACCGGAGTGATACGTGGTCGGCGGTGTCGAGCAGATCCAAGGCCGTTCGGTTGCTCAGCAGGATGTCGTCGCCGATGGCCGCGACGGCAATGTGGCGCTGATGTGACACTCGCTGGAATGCGTCGACCAGCCGCTGCTCCGACGCTTTGGAGCCTTCGAGCAGTCGTTTCTCGATATCCGCTGCAGCACGCGCAAGGAAGGGCGCGAACAGCGGGTTGGCCTGCGAGACGACGCCGGTCATGTCGAGAATACCCTCGACCCGACGTGTGACAGGATGCAGGATCGGCTGGCCGTAGCAGCTCAATCCCTTGAGGCTGTCGAGGAAATGCTCGTCCCCGTGGATCACCACACTTCGACCTACCTCGAGCGGCGTACCGAGCGCATTGGTACCGGCGTGCTCTTCACCGAAGCGTGAACCGTTGACGACGCCCAACCGCTCGATCGTCCGCTCGACGCGGCTGTCGGAGTACACCGAAGCGACCACGCGGCATTCTCGATCAGCAAGCAGCACACAGAAACCGGTGCCCGCGATCTGTTGCGACACCTCGTCGAGCACGGGCGCGGCGGCCCGGAGCAGACGAGACTCGCCGTCCTGCTCCTCGGTGTCCACGGCGATTGCCGACGACGGATCGAGGCCACTCAGTCGAGAACGCTTCCAGGAGAGCGCGATCTCGGGGCGTACCGGCTCACGCTCCCCTGGGTTCGCGGACATATGCTCAGGCCTGACCGATCAATTCGATCGCCTGTTCTCGCATCGCGATCTTGCGGACCTTGCCCGTGACTGTCATCGGGAACTCGTCCACGACATGGACGTACCGCGGAATCTTGTAGTGCGCGAGCTTGCCGGTGCAGAAGGCACGGACCGAATCGGCGTCCAGATCGTCTGCACCTTCGCGCATCTGGACCCACACCATCAATTCCTCGCCGTACTTTGCGTCCGGCACACCGATGACCTGCGCGTCGAGAATGTCGGGATGGGTGTAGAGGAACTCCTCGATCTCACGCGGATAGACGTTCTCGCCACCGCGGATGACCATGTCCTTGATGCGTCCGGTGATAGCGACGTATCCGGCCTCGTCCATGACGCCGATGTCTCCGGTGTGCATCCACCGGGCAGCGTCGATCGCCTCGGCGGTCTTCTCCGGGTTCTCCCAGTAGCCGAGCATGACCGAGTAACCACGTGTGCACAGTTCGCCCGGCTCGCCGCGCGGCACCGTCAGTCCGGTTGCCGGATCTACGATCTTGATCTCGAGGTGCGGCCCCACCCGACCGACGGTTTCGGTGCGCTGCTCGATCGAATCGTCCGAGCGGGTCTGCAGCGACACCGGCGACGTCTCGGTCATGCCATAGCAGATGGACACCTCTGCCATGCCCATGCGATCGATGACCTGCTTCATCACTTCGACCGGGCAGGGCGAACCCGCCATGATGCCGGTGCGAAGGGACGACAGATCGAAGCTGTCGAAGTCCGGCAGCGCCAACTCGGCAATGAACATCGTCGGAACGCCGTAGAGGGACGTGCACTTTTCGGCCTGGACGGCCTCGAGCGAAGCGCGCGGATCGAAGGCGGGGCCCGGAATGACCATGGCAGCACCGTGACTGGTGCACGCAAGGTTGCCCATCACCATGCCGAAGCAGTGATAGAACGGCACCGGGATGCACACCCGATCGACCTCGCTGTAGTGGCACAACTCGCCGACGAAGTAGCCGTTGTTGAGGATGTTGTGGTGGCTGAGCGTCGCGCCCTTCGGGAAACCGGTAGTGCCCGAGGTGTATTGGATGTTGATCGCGTCGTCGGCCGACAGCGAGGCTTGGGCAGCTGCGAGCGGAGCCGGATCGTTGGCCTGGGCCGCCAACCCGTCGGCAAGCACCGCGTCCCACTCGGGTGAACCGAGCAGGAGCACTGACGTCAGATCCGGGCACTGCGGCCGCACCGTCTCGATCATCGACGCGTAGTCCGAGGTCTTGAAGCTGGCCGCAGACACCAGCGTCGAGATTCCGGCCTGCTTGAGCACGTACTGCAACTCGTGCGAGCGGTACGCCGGATTGATGTTGACCAGGATCGCGCCGATCTTTGCCGTCGCGTATTGCGTGAACGTCCATTCCGGACAGTTGGGAGCCCAGATCCCCACCCGATCGCCCTTCCCCACACCACGGGAAAGTAGTCCGGCAGCGAGCCCGTTCACCTGCTCGGCGAACTCCCGGTACGTCCATCGTCGACCGCTGGCGTGGTCGATCAACGCATCGCGGTCGCCGTGTGCGGCAACCGTGCGATCGAGGTTGTCTCCGATGGTGTCGCCCAGCATCGGACCGTCCCATACTCCGGACGTATAGCTGGGCAGCGGCGTACTCATGTGTTCTGTCCTCTCCGGTTGCCTGTTCAGGCACCTATGAGAGGGGCCGCCGCAGCGGACCCTCTCATCTACGAATTTACTCGATTCGGTGTGATGCACGACATACTTCCCGGTGCGGGGTGGCCGTAACTGTTCGAAGTCCGGACACCCCACCCGCCTGCTGTGCGCCTTTATTAACCGCCGGCGGTTAATAAAGGCGCACAGTGTTTAGAGGGCGTGGTCCTTGGTCTCGACGAGCGCCCAGGTGCAGACCAGACTCACCACACCGAGGATTGCCAACATGATTCCGATGGCCATACTCCCGTAGGCCGAGGCCAGCGGTGCGGCGATCAGCGGCGGCACCGCGCCGCCGAGCACTCCGGCGAGGTTGTAGCCGAGGCCGGCACCGGTGTAGCGGTAGCGGGTCTGGAACATTTCCGGAAGCAGCGCACCGCAGGGGCCGTACGCGATTCCGAAGATCATCAGCGTGCCGAACATTCCGAGGATGAACGCGATCGGTGTTCCGGTGTCCAGGAGCGGGAACAGAATGAGCGCCCACACCACAGCCAGACCACAAGAGATCATGATGACCTTGCGACGCCCGATGCGGTCCGAGTACAGGGCGGAGACGATGATCGCCGCACCGAAGACGAAGGCAGACGCGATACCGACCGACAGGACGAACGGGCGGGAGAAGCCGAGGGTCTTGGTTCCGTAGCTCGTGAGGAACGCCGTGCCCATGTAGAAGAACGCGAACAGGCAAGCGAGGGCGCCGGCCGAGAGCAGGATTTCCTTGGTCTGGAACCGCCAAGCATCCAGGAACGGAAGGGTGCGAGGTGCTTCGTTCTTCTGCTCTGCGACGCGCTCTGCCTGCTCCGCCTTGAAGACCGGGGTCTCCTCGATAGCGAGTCGCATGTAGAGGCCGATGCCGACCAACACGATGGAGAACAAGAACGGGATACGCCAGCCGTAGTCGAGGAAGGCTTGGTTGGTATCGCCGAGAACAGCGCCGGTGATGAGGAATGTACTGCTCGAGAGCACGAAGGCGATTGCGGGGCCGAGCTGCGGGAACATCGCATACAGACCACGTTTGCCCGGTGGGGCGTATTCCGCGGTGAGCAGAGTTGCGCCTGCCCATTCACCACCGACCGCGAAGCCTTGGCCGAATCGCAAGAGCACCAGGATGATCGGAGCCGCAACACCGATGGTTGCCGCACCGGGCAGCAAACCGATCAGGAGCGTCGAGATACCCATGAGCAGGAGCGTCGAGATCAGAGTCTTCTTGCGACCGATGCGATCACCGAAGTGCCCGAACAGCATTGCGCCGACGGGCCGGGCGATGAATGCGACTGCGAAGGTCGCAAACGATGCGACGGTTCCCGCGGTGGCACCGAGCGCGGGGAAGAATACCGTCGGAAAGACAAGTGCCGCAGCAGTTCCGTAGATGAAGAAGTCGTAGAACTCGATGGTCGTGCCGATGCAGCTCGCGATCGCGACGCGCCGCACACTGGTGGTCTGCGGGGGTTGTGTCGCGCCTGCGGCACTCGCACCCCCGGCGCCGGCGGCGCTGTTGCCGCCTGTGGGAGAGACTGTGGTCACTCGATTCCTCCGTGGTCCCGTGGTGTCGCCCTGTGGGCATCACCGTCGATAGGAGGAAAGGTAGTGATGTGGCTCACCCCCGCACTACCCCCGAAAGGGGGTAGGAGTGATCTCGGTCACGACTTGTATGCAATGGTAACGAGTTTCACGGCTCTTCACATGCCGTGGGCCGTCCGATTCGTTCGCACGAATCGGACGGCCCACGCTGAACTGCGTCAGGTCCAGCGCTACGAATCAAGCCTTTCCGGCAGCCCCGAAAAGCTCCTGACGGATCTCTCCCCACACCGTGGCATAGGAGTCGATGATCGGTTCTGAAATCCACTTGGACTCCCCCGCTTGAACTTTAGCGAGAGCATCCGAGAAGAGATCCTGGTAGCGGGACAACCGCGGAACGAATGCCGACAAATCGTCGAACAGGTTTGCAGCCCGGCGGTCCAGCTCGGCAAGGGAATTCGCGTCTGCGTCGTCGATAAGTGCAACGAACTCCTCGTCCAGCGGAACGAAAGCCTCGTACACCTCGCCGATGGAGTCCTCGTCGATCGAGACCCGCTCAGCGTCCAACTGATCTTCGAGTTCCGCGAGGCCTTTCTCGGTCAGGCTGATGGCACCTTCTGCTTCGGCCGCTTTACCCTGCGCGACAAGTGCGTCGTACGCAGCTTGACCGGACGCTGCGCTGACGCCCAAGTGCTCGGCCAGTACAACCGCTCCGACCCTCTCCTTGAGACGTACTGCTTGGAGCAGCGCCAGTTCGTCCACATTGCCAGCGAAGGCCATCAATTTCTCCTACTCACGTGCCGCCTCTGCGGCTCCAGCATCACAGCGGGCACCCGTGGGTTTCCGCAGGCCGACAAGGGGCCTGAAAGAATAAGATCACAATCCAGCGGCTGAATGATCCGTTGCCGTTTACCAAAATTCGGAAACAGGGCAAAGTTCCCTTTCTTACGATATCTTTACCCAGGTGATTCCCCGACTAGTCTCGGTGGTGATCCCCGCGTTCAATGCAATGGATCACATCGACGAACAACTCACTGCCCTCTCCGAGCAGGACTATGAAGGCGCATTCGAGGTCCTTGTTGCCGATAACGGGTCCAGTGATGGCCTTGGTACGCACATCGCAAACCATGTGCTTTCTCAGTCACTGACTCTACGACTAATCGATGCGTCCTCCGCCCGAGGCGGTGGGTACGCACGCAACGTAGGTGTTTCGGCCGCACGTGGCGACTTCATCGCATTCTGCGACGCAGACGATCGTGTTCACCCGTCTTGGCTCACAGCCCTTACACATGCTGCGGCGAACGCGCATGCAGTTGGTGGAGTTGTAGAAACAATGTCGATCAACTCCGCCGAGGTAGCTTCATGGCGCACGTTTACGAACACACAGTTCGGCAGCGATGATTTTCTTCCCTACGGAATAACATGCACATTCGGTATTTGGCGATCTGCCTTCGACCAGGTCGACGGTTTCGATCTTCGCTACGTGAACTCCGGTGAAGACATCGATCTCAGCTGGCGCCTCCAATTGGCAGGAATGAAGTTGGCTCACGCACCCGAGGCAGTCGTCGCGTATCGCCTGCGCAGCACTTATCGCGAAACGTGGAATCAGACGCGCGCATACGGGATGGCGTCAGCCCAACTCTACTCACATTTTCGAGAATTCGGTCACCGCCGTACCCCAATGAGAACCCTTGGAACTACTTTACTCGCGCTTCTGCTTTTCAATCCGCTTGTTCCGAGCAGGTTCTCTCCAATTCCGCGTGGAAGGTGGTTCGTTCACGCCGGCAATCTCGTCGGCAAGCTCCAGGGCAGCCTCAAGTATCGCGTGCTGTATCTCTGACGCAGAAATCTGCCAATTCCGTCAACTAGTCGAGCGTCAGCACTTCTCCCGACGCAACGGCGTCGGCGCGAGAGGTGTCCTTGAGGTCGACGCCGGAGCGGCCCAATTGGCGCGCTCCCGTCACCAACCCCAGGACGACACGAGCAGCCTGCTCGTATCCGAGGCCCTCGGGTGGGTGGACATTGGAAATGCAGTTTCGATCCGCGTCGGTACGACCGACGCGCGGAAGGTGAGTCAGATAGATCCCGACGCTGTCCGCAACGGAGAGCCCTGGACGTTCGCCGATCAGGACGATCGCCGTCTGCACTCCCATCGCGGCGGCGATGTGATCACCCAGTGCCACACGGGCATTCGTGGCGATCACCGGCGGCGCAATCGAGTACCGCTCCCCCAACACCGTGACCAACGCGGACAGTAGTTGCTCGCCGTGGTCCATCAGTGCTCGCGGGGAGAGTCCGTCGGCGAGGATGAACCCGATTTCCTTGTCGGAGCTCTTGATCGCGCTCAGGTCAGCAGGCTGGCGCCCCAGGTCGGGTCTCCGGAGATACTCGCTGCGAGTGGAGACACTGCTCGCGACCACCACCGGTGCCCCGATACCCACCCCGTCGACCCGACTGGCGAGAGTCTCGGAATCGAGTGGCTCGTGCACTGCGTCGCGGGCTGCGGCGTGTGCTGCCTTGAATTCGAGAACCCGCTTGGTGGGCAACGAATCTCCGGCACGCCCCAGCCCGATACGCGATTGTGTGGTCTTGCGCAGTGGACCCCAGAAATCGAGGATCGGCGCCTGATCTTCGGTCATGAGTTCACCGTCAAAGCCCGCAGCGGCGACATTTCGGCGTCGATCGGAAGAACCCGACCGTTTGCGTCGGTCATCCCCAAGTTGTGGAGCCAGGTCTCGAACTCCGGGGCGGGCTGCAAACCGAGGACCTTACGCACGTACAACGCGTCGTGGAACGCCAGACTTTGATAGCCGAGCATCACGTCGTCGGCGCCGGGCACCGCGATCACGAACGCCGCGCCGGCGACGCCCAGCAAGGTGAGGAGGTTGTCCATGTCGTCTTGATCTGCTTCGGCGTGGTTGGTGTAGCAGACGTCCACTCCCATCGGCAGCCCGAGGAGTTTTCCGCAGAAGTGATCCTCCAAGCCCGCGCGAGTGATCTGCTTGCCGTCGTAGAGGTACTCGGGACCGATGAAACCGACCACCGTGTTGACCAGCAGCGGCTCGAGATCTCGAGCCACGGCGTATGCCCTGGTCTCGAGTGTCTGCTGATCGACCGGGGCTCCGCCGGTGCCGTAGTGGGCACCTGAACTGAGGGCGGACCCCTGCCCTGTCTCGAGGTACATGACGTTGTTCCCGACCGTTCCGCGGTTCAAGGAGCGTCCGGCCTCGTTACCCTCGCGCAGTAGCGGAATGTTCACTCCGAAACCGGAATTGGCGCCTTCGGTACCGGCAATCGATTGGAAGACAAGATCGACCGGCACCCCCGATTCGATCAGTCCGATCGTGGTGGTCACGTGAGAGAGCACGCACGACTGAGTCGGGATCTCGAATCGCTGACGGATGTCGTCGAGCAGGTGGAGCAGATCCGAGGTGGCCTGGGGTGAATCCGTCGCGGGGTTGATGCCGATGACGGCGTCGCCACATCCCATCAGGAGACCGTCCAATGTGGCCGCCGCAATGCCGCGTGGATCGTCCGTCGGATGGTTTGGCTGGAGTCGGGTGCTCAGCCGTCCAGGCAGTCCGATGGTGGTGCGGAACCCCGCGGTGACCGTGATGGCCTTGGCGACGGCGATCAGGTCCTGATTGCGCATGATCTTGCTGACCGCGGCAACCATCTCGGGGGTCAGACCGGGACTCACGGCAGACAAGCGTGCTGAAGCTTCCGGCGCCGACGCAGTCTCGAGCAGCCAGTCCCGTAATCCGCCAACAGTCAGGTGGGCCACTGGCGCAAATGCGAGGCGATCGTGGCTGTCGATGATGAGCCGGGTCACCTCGTCGTCCTCGTACGGAACCAACAGATCTTCGAGGAACACAGTCAACGGAAGATCAGCCAGAACCCATTGGGCAGCAGCGCGTTCGGCGTCGGAGCTTGCCGCGCAACCGGCGAGTTCGTCACCCGACCGCAGTGGTGTCGCTTTTGCCATCAGATCGACGAGACCGTCGAACGAGTAGTTGGTTCCGGATACCTGCTGGTGATACTTGGCCATCCCGCGACTCATCCCAATTCTTCTTCCGCCTGTGCAAGTACAGCAAACTCCTCGTCCGGCGAGTTGGCAACAAGGTGGTGACGACTGTAGAGACCGAAGTACGCCATCAGAACTCCGAAGGCAACCAACGTCAGCAATGCCGCAACGGGATCGACCAGGAAGGTGGCCACCACCGACACTGCCGCGATCACGAGCGCAAACGAGGTGGTGGCGATACCGCCGGGCGTGCGGTACGGGCGCGGCATGTTCGGCTCACGCTTACGAAGAACGATGTGACTCACCATCATCAGGACGTAGCTGACTGCCGCGCCGAACACCGCCATGTTGAGCAACATGGCACCTTCACCGGTGAGTGAGAGCGCGAAGCCGATGATTCCGGGAACGACGAGCGCGAGAGTGGGGGCCTTGCGCTTGTTGGTCACCGACAGGTTCTTCGGCAGGTAGCCGGCGCGGGAGAGAGCAAACGTCTGACGTGAGTAGGCGTACATGATCGAGAAGAAGCTCGCGACCAGACCGGCAAGTCCGATGTAGTTGACGGCCTTTGCCGCTCCGCTGTCCCCCAGCGCCTCGACGAGCGGATTTCCGGAGGTGGACAGGGCGTCGGCGCCGAGCGCACCGGTGGCGAGGAAGAGAACCGTTGCGCCTGTGACGATCAGGATCAACATGCTGATGATGATGCCGCGGGGGACGTTCTTCTCCGGCTCACGTGCTTCCTCGGCGGCAAGCGGTACACCTTCGACGGCAAGGAAGAACCAGATCGCGAAGGGCACGGCGGCCCAGATTCCGAGCAGACCGAATGGCAGGAACGACGAGGATCCGACTGCGCTGGTGTCGACGGCGATATCGGTGAGGTTGGACGAATCGAAAAGGCCGACAGCCGAAACCGCGAACACGACCAGGCCGACGAGTGCAATGGCGGTGATGATGAACATCGCCTTGAGTGCCTCACCGGCGCCGGTGAGGTGAATGCCGATGAAGATCGCGTACACCGCGAGGTACACCCACCACCCGTCGGTGATCCCGAACAGGTTCAGGGACTCGACGTACGCACCGATGAAGGTCGCGATCGCTGCGGGTGCTATCGAGTACTCGATGAGAATTGCTGTGCCGGTGGCAAATCCGCCCCAGGGACCCATGGCCCGTCTGGCAAACGTGTATCCACCACCAGCGGCAGGAAGTGCCGACGACATCTCGGCCATACCGAGCACCATCGCCAGGTACATCCCCGCGATGACGACGGCCGCGATGAGAAGGCCACCGAAACCACCTTCGGCCAGACCGTTGTTCCAGCCGGCGTAGTCACCGGAAATCACATAGCTGACACCCAACCCCGCAAGCAGCACCCACCCTGCTGTTCCCTTTCGGAGTGTTCGTTTCTCCAGATACGAATTGTCTTCCGCATGGAAGTCTGCGCCGTCGTGGTGTGCACCCGCGGCACCGGCGTTTTTGCCGGTTGCGTGGTCGGAAAGAGACATGTCCATCCTCTGAATCGGTCAAGAATGAGACGACGCACGGTGGATGCGTCGCGTGAAATGAACGGTATGTGGGCGATGTACGGAGAAGGTCGCATGGAGATGACCGTGCTGTTAACTGGCTGTCATGTGAGCGGCCCCGAGTCTGTTCAGATCTTCTTCAGGCGGCCGTTCTCAGGATCGGGCGGCCGCGCCTGGCACCGGGCAGGCATCGACGGCCTCGGCGACGACCTGGGGAACTGTCGGGGGCGATGGACGCACGCCCGCTTCCCAATCAGCGCCTACGAGAATGCTCGACGCGCCGAGTGCTTCGTTTTCGTCCGGTGTGAATGCCCTTGCTCGACTGAGGAATCTGAATCCTTCAGGAGACTCCAGGCTGAATCCGCTGCCGCGGCCGGGCACGACGTCCAGCACCAACTGGGTGTGCTTCCAGGCTTCGAACTGTGATCCGGAAATCCAGACCTGTACAGCGTCGGTTCCGGTGGGAAGGTCTTCGGGAATCTCTCCGACAGCAAGTCGGAGATCGACGATTCCGAGTAGTACGTCACGGTCCCCGACGATGAATTCGCCTGAGGGATAACACATCGGGGCCGAGCCGTCGCAGCATCCGCCGGATTGATGCATCATCAGTTCGCCGTGAGTCCCGCTGAGGCGGCGTAGCAGGTCAGCCGCCCCAGCGGTGGTCACCAACCGGGGTGGAACGGCGCCGGTATCGGGTGTGTCCGTGGCGCTCATTCCAACCTCCGTGTGTTTGTGCAGGTTTCGCGTGTTGCAGTCTTGCGCACCGGCACCCGCAGCGAGGGGCTCACGGGTGCCGGTGGGTCGATCAGAAGAAGCCCTGAGCCTTCTGGGCGTAGCTGACCAGGAGGTTCTTGGTCTGCTGGTAGTGCGAGAGCATCATCAGGTGGTTCTCGCGGCCGATGCCGGACTGCTTGTATCCACCGAAAGCGGCGTGTGCCGGGTACTGGTGGTACGTGTTGGTCCAGACGCGACCGGCCTGGATGTCGCGGCCTGCTCGGTACGCAACTCCGCCGTCGCGGGACCAGACACCGGCGCCCAAACCGTAGAGCGTGTCGTTGGCGATTTCGATGGCCTCGTCGTAGTCCTTGAACGAGGTGACCGAGACGACGGGTCCGAAGATCTCTTCCTGGAAGATGCGCATCTTGTTGTTGCCGGTGAACACCGTCGGCTGGACGTAGTAGCCGCCGGACAGGTCTCCGCCGAGTTCGGCCCGCTCACCACCGGTGATGACCTTGGCGCCTTCGGCCTTGCCGATCTCGATGTACGAGAGGATCTTCTCGAGCTGATCGTTGCTGGCCTGGGCACCGATCATGGTGTCGGTGTCGAGCGGATCCCCTTGGCGCACAGCCTTGGTGCGAATGGCGGCCATCGCGAGGAACTCGTCGAAGATGTCTTCCTGGATCAGCGAACGTGACGGGCAGGTGCAGACCTCGCCCTGGTTGAGGGCGAACATCGTGAAGCCCTCGAGTGCCTTGTCCTGGTAGTCGTCGTTGGAGGCGAGGACGTCGGAGAAGAAGATGTTGGGGCTCTTGCCACCGAGTTCGAGGGTCACGGGGATGAGGTTCTGCGACGCGTACTGCATGATCAGGCGACCTGTGGTGGTTTCACCGGTGAACGCGATCTTCTTGATACGCGGGCTCGACGCGAGCGGCTTTCCGGCCTCGACGCCGAAGCCGTTGACGATGTTGAGCACACCGGCAGGCAGCAGGTCACCGATGATGCCGATGAGGTGCAGGATCGAGACGGGTGTCTGCTCGGCAGGCTTGAGCACGATGGCATTGCCGGCAGCGAGGGCGGGTGCGAGCTTCCACACGGCCATGAGGATCGGGAAGTTCCACGGAATGATCTGGCCGACTACGCCGAGCGGCTCGTGGAAGTGGTACGCCACGGTGTCGGAGTTGATCTCCGAAAGCGAACCTTCCTGTGCGCGAATAGCTCCCGCGAAGTAACGGAAGTGATCGATGGCGAGCGGAATGTCGGCGTTGAGGGTCTCGCGGATCGGCTTGCCGTTGTCCCACGACTCGGCGAGTGCGATGGATTCGAGGTTCTCCTCCATACGATCAGCGATCTTGTTCAAGATGATCGCGCGCTCGGCGACCGAGGTCTTGCCCCAGGCCGGAGCTGCTGCGTGCGCTGCGTCGAGAGCGAGCTCGATGTCTTCTGCGGTGGAACGAGCCACATCACAGAAATTCTGTCCGGTCACCGGTGTCGGGTTCTCGAAGTACTGACCCTTGACCGGAGCAACCCATTCGTTGCCGATCCAGTTGTCGTATCGAGACTGGAAGGACATGATCGCGTCGGCGGTACCTGGGCGGGCGTACACGGTCATTGCAAGCTCCTATGTAAACGTGATCTTCCTGGGCGCACCCACCAAATCGGTGACTGCAATCCCACCCCCCGGTGGGGTGTGATTCACAACACTAGGAGTTGCAACGTTGCAAGTACGTTGCGTGCGAGAAACGCAGATGATTCTCAGATGCCCAATTGGCGGTCGAGGAGATCAATTCTTGCCTGGACCTGGGAATACAGCGGAGATTGAGGATCCAACGTGGACAGGTAGGCCTCCCACACGACGGAGTCTTCGCGCCCGTGTACGGACGTGGTCCACCGGGCCAGAAGGTTGGCGTCACCTCCACGCAGCAGAGCCGCCTGAACCCTGGTGCGTAGTTCTTCCCGCACCTCTTCGATTCCCGGGGAGGCCGAGCCTGCCAGTACCGGGCCCGAATACAGTTTCATCGCCGTCGCCGCGTCTCCGCGATCCAACGCTGCCCGCACGTCGCCGACGTCTGTCGTGAACTCCGTGATGATCCGATAAGGACGCGAAGCCAGCCGGTCGGCGCCGAAAACCTTACGAAGCCGCGACATTTCCGCGCGAATGGTCACTGCGTCGAGCTCCCCCTCGTCGAGCAGGACCGCAAGGTGGTCGGAGCTGAGACCCTCCGGATGTTCGGAGAGCAGAAGGAGAATCTCGGCGTGACGCTGCGAAATCGGGATGCGGTCACCGCCGCGAACCAGCGTCGGCCGTCCGGCACCGAATGTTTCGAGGCGCGGAGCCGTCGCGCTGAGCGGGATAGGCGAGTTCAAGAGGTGGAATCGCAATTCCGATTCGGCGGCCGCAACAGTTGCACGGATCAGCGACAGCACTTCGGGAACCGCGACCCTGGGACCACCGGTGATGTCGATGGCACCAAGGATTTGCCCAGTGGTGGGATCGTGGACGGGTGCGGCCGAACAACTCCAGTCGTGCACGGTTCGGTTGAAATGCTCGGATCCGAAAATCTGTACGGAGTGGTCGAGAGCAAGCGCCGTTCCCGGCGCATTGGTGCCGACACGATCTTCGCTCCAGTCGGCGCCTTCGACGAAGTTCATGGACAACGCTTTGTCCTTGGCCGAGTTGTCACCCTCCACCCAGAGCAGTCGACCGTGTGCGTCGCTGATCGCGATCAGCAATCCGGTCTCGGCAGCATCTTCCACCAGGAGTTTCCGAATCACCGGACGGATCAGTGACATGGGATGCGCGGACCGATATTTTTCGAGTTCCAACCCCTCGAGCATCTCAGGATTGCCGACAACGTCAGGATTTACTCCCTTGTTGCGGCTCCGCATCCAGGACTCGAGCACGACCGAACGGACATGGGAGTCGTCGGTCAGCCCTTGGCCGGGCACGCCGCGGGCATCGATGAACGACTGATGGGCAGACGAAAGTCGCCGCGCGAGTAACGCGACGTCATCGCCTGGCCTGACCGCCACCCACGGGTTGCCGGACACAGCCTGTTCACGTGCCATATTTTGCGTTCCTCCGCTCCGTGGACCACTGTAACGCCGATCACAGCCCATAGGCGAGAACGACCATTCGGTATGACTGTCGACCTAGCCTGCTGCCCCTCGCGGCCACTCGTCACCGAGCAGGATGGCGCTTGCTCGTTCCGCGACCATCACCGCGGTCGCGTGTGGGCCGCGGGTCGGGATCGTCGGCAGGATTGACGTGTCAACAATACTGAGTCCTGCCGCGCCGATCACACGGCACCGATCATCGACGACTGCGAACAGGTCCGATTCGGCACCCATCACGCAGCTACCGGACATGTGCAAGGACGTACCGAGGCGAGATTCGATCCACTCGTCTGTGTACTCCACGACGGGGCGATCGATCAACCCGGTCTCGGCGATCGACTCGAGAAGGTTCTCGGCGATCTGCATTCCTTCCCGAATGGCTGCTCGATCGTGCGTCGACGCGACGTAGTTGTATCGAATACGCGGTGCCCCAGCGGGATCCCCCGATGCCAGTTCGATGCTCCCACGACTGCGCGGCGCCATGAGGACCACCCCGACGCCGTGATCCATGCGAGGCACACCGGGAACCAAGTCTGTGAAAGATGCGGTGTACGGGCGGATTTCAAGCTCGGCGAGATTGAGTGCAGTCTCCAGCACCGGTGTCTGCGAGCGAATCGCACGAGGCGTCGAAAAATGGTACGGCAGCAGCACTTCCGGATGGTCGACGAAGTTCTGGCCGACGCCAGGTCGATCGAGAATGACGGAAACTCCTTGCTCTGCAAGTTGTTCCGCCGGACCAACACCGGAATTCAAGAGAATGTGCGGCGTCGCCACTGCACCCGAACACACGATCACGTGGTCGGCATGAATGCGTCGGACGTTGCCGTCGTCGAGAACGTCGACGCCGACCGCACGGGTTCCCGAGAATACGATGCGAATGACGTTCACTCCGGATTCCACCCGCAAATTCGGGCGGTGCAATGCCGGCATCAGATACCCGATCGCAGTACTGATCCGACGATGATCCGCCACGTTCAGTGGCACTCGGCCGACGCCGAACGAGTCCGGCGCATTCTTGTCGACGTCGTCGGGAAAACCTGCTCCGAGCGCTGCCGCATGAAACTCACCGCTCAGTGGATGCAGTTGGTCCCACGCTCGACGCTCGACCGGGATCGGACCGGCGGTCCCGTGGAACTCGCCCTCGAAATCACGATCCGTCTCAGACTTCTTGAAGTACGGCAAGACGTCGTCGTATCGCCAAGCACTCGGCCAGTTCTCGAAATCTGCGCGGGTCGCGCGCGTGAAGTACGCACCGTTGACGGCCCCGGACCCACCGAGTGTCCGCCCGCGCGCAATCGTGGACGCCCGACGCGGTGTCAGTTCGACCGGATACGTCCACGTGTATTCGCTCGCAGGTCCGACCGGCAGTCGGTACGGATCACCCAGGACGTCCGGAAGTTCGAGCGCCGAACGATATCCGCTTCCCGATTCGAGGAGCATCACCGTGGCGGATGGATCTTCACTGAGCCTGGCTGCGACGACGCAGCCACACGTGCCACCACCGACAACCAGGAAATCTGCGTAGTCGGCTTCTGTCACTTGGTGATTCGAGGTTTCAGCGCCGCCCAGTCGCGAGCGTCGAACGCGCCCCGCCAGAGTCCGGCTCCATACGCGATGTCATCTGCTCGTTTGAAGAAGACGTACCGAACCGGACCCAGCCCGCCTGGCTCACGGTGGCGATACCAGTCCACCAAACCTTCGGTGACTGCCGCAGCGACGGCCAGTCGCCGAATTCGACGGGAAGCGATCACCGCCAGAAGAGTCACCGGCCAGTAGTGACGACACATCGCCGAGGCGAGTTGCCAGAATCCTCCGACAAACCCCTGCGCAGTGAGGATCGCTGCGATCCGGGTGGGCTGACTCAGCCCGTTGAACATCTTTCGCAGGCGATACACCGTGAAGAGCAGAGCGCCCAGCGCACTCGCAAGACCGGAACGGGTCAGTGTTGCGGCGGCGATGCACGCGAAGAGCGTCGAGAACGACATCGCCATCGGCGGAACCGAACCCTCGTGTCTTGCAGCCAACGGCGCCGCGCCCGTGCCGTAGAACGCTCTCCTGGCGAACCACTTGTCGAACTGAACTCGATGATCGTGGGCGACATGCGCAACCGGTTCGTACCTCAGTCGCCAACCCGCAGCCTGCAGTCGCCAGCAGAAATCGACGTCCTCGGCCACTTCGAGACTCTCGTCGAAACCGTTGCATTCGAGTGCCACGTCGCGCCGGACGATCACGGCCGCGCTGGGGACATAGGCGACCGGACTTCCCGACTTCACCGCAGCTTCTTTGCGTCCGAGGTCGAGAGACGATCGCATGTTCTCGTACCGCGCCAGCGCCGTCCCGTACGGATCGAGGGCGACGATGCGGGGCGCAACAAGGGCAACCCCTGGATCGCTGAAGTGGCCCAACATCAACTCGAGCCAACCGGCACGCGGTATGACGTCGGAGTCGAGGAAAGCTACGAAACGTGTTTGGGCCGAACGCAATCCCGAGTTTCTCGCTGCCGAGGGTCCGCGGGCGCTCTCGTGCCGCACCACTGTGATGGTTCCGGTGCCCGGGCAGGCGCGACGGGGCTCCACCGGCACTTCCGAACCGTCGTCGACAACGATGACGGTCAGATCCTTGAGGACGGGAAGTAGGCGTTCGACGCCGGCCTGGTTGTCCTTGACCGGAATCACGACGGTGACATCCGCAGCAGACGGCGTCGACATCGGACGAGGATTCGCGACGCCTGAATCGAGAAGGTGACGAGCGACCGCAGCGCTCTGCTGATCGACCACCTCGAGGAAGCCGTCACCGATCATCGCCGCAGCCGTCGGAGCCAGCTTGAGCATCCGTGTCGGAGAGCCGCCGATGAGCACCCGGCCGCCCGAGTACGTGCGCACCTTGGGGTCCAACCGAATGCCGAAGCCGTCGGGGAGTCTTGCTGGTCGCATCAGATGATCGTAAGGGACGTAGCCCGTCGTGCTGCAACTCGTCGCAGCCTCGAAAGCCGTCGCAGGTGGACCGTCCGCCCCCACTCGGTCGTGGTCGTCACCGAAGCCTCCCATCTGGACCAGGCTCCCACCGGGCCAGTCCATCCGTCACGCGTCCTACCAACTCACCGAAGATGTATGCGCCGTCTTCGGCGGTAGCCCCGACTGGATTGCCGAGAACGCCGTTTTGCGACACAGCGACCATACCGCCCGAACGCATTCCTGGCATCAGGTCCGCGATAGGAGACAAATTTCCTGTCTCAGCAAGGCTCATGTGCACCAAATCGGGCGAAAGGTGCAGCAATAGGCTCGTTTCAGTGTGCCCCGCGTGCGCATCGGCACCCGCAACAGCGCACGGCGCCCAAGCGGCGTCACGTCCCTCGTATCGAAGAAGTGCCACAGCTTTGGCCAGCGCGGGACCGTTTCCGCCGTGGCCGTTGACGAACAGCACCCGCTTCGTCCACCTGAACGCCGACCTTCCGTATTCGACGACGAGGGTCTCCATAGCCTCGGCACCGATCGAAATCGTGCCGGCAAACCCTTCGTGTTCGCCGCTCGCCCCGTATTCGATGGCCGGGGCCACGACAACGTCGGGGAGAGCCTGTGCGACTGCTCTCGCGATCCGAGTGTCGGTATCGAGCGGCAGGTGCGGTCCGTGTTGTTCGAAAGAACCGACCGGGACCACGACGGTGAGCGCAGTGCCCTCGAGCGCCGGACTCGGGATGGCAGCAAGGTCACGCGGAGAACTCATCCCCCGATCGTATTGGTGCCGGCCCCTCCCACCGCAACACAGCATGCGGATACACCGGGGCATGGTTGTGCCCCGGTGTATGAGTTTTCAGTTGTCGCGGTTCACGCCGCTGTCGGTGGACTGTTCCCGCCGATCGGATGCTGATACGGATCGATCGATATCGGCGGGTAGAACACCGACTTCCGATCCGGGCCGATCTCCACCCGCCACTCCGTGTGGTGCAGCGTCCGATGATGATGACCGCACAACAAGATCAGATTGTCGAGATCTGTTGGGCCACCATCATTCCAGTGAACAATATGGTGAGCATCGCACCACCCCGACGGAGTCCCACACCCCGGAAACGCACACCCACCATCACGAACCGCCAACGCCCGCCGCTGCGGAACCGTCGCCGTTCTCGCTTCCTTACCGCACTCGAGCGGAACACCATTCTCATCCAACAAAATCCGCGTCACGGTGCAGTCGCACGCCAACATCCGGGCAGTGTCGATACTGATCGGACCCACCCAAGCCGTCCACGCAAACCCCAACTCCTCAGTGGACGGCAGCAAGTCCTTCAAGGCCTGCAGATCCGTCATGTCTTTCGCCGACGCAGTGATCGTGATGTGCGGTTTCACGCCGCCTTCGATCGGACCCAACCCCGCCCGCTCGTACCGGCGCAACAACTCGCAAAACCCGTCCGCCCGTCGTAATGCCGGCGTGCGGGTGTCCTTCACGCCGTCCTTCTCCGGTGTCGGAGCGGACAGGCTCGACAACAACGTGATCAACCGCGCCCCGTTGACCGCATCCAGATCACCCTTCACAGTGACCCGCCCGTACAAGCCTTTCGAGGCGTAGAACTCGTTACGCTCCGAATCTTCCCCGACCGGAACACCGTCCTCACGCTTGCCGTACTGCTTCTCGATCCGCCGAATCGCTGCCCGCACCGCATCACAATCCGCGATGTTCTTCGACGCCAGACCAAGCAGAATTCCGCGAGCCTTGTCCACATCTGCCGGGGTCATGTTCTTGGGCGGATGCTGACAAAACGACGCCACCTGACGCGCTTTCAACGCATCAACGTCACCACGATGAAACGCATCGCCCACAACAGGTTCGAGCATCAACAACCGCGCCAACCCGACCAGCAGACTGCACTCACCGATCTCCAAATTCGTCGAACCATGCAACCACTGCGCGATCGCCCGAAAACCCTTCCCCCCGAGAACCTCACGGGAAAACATTTCCACGATCAGCAACACCATCCGCGACTGCAACTCGTGCCGGGCGCGCACCAGATCCAGAACCTCACTCTTGAGGCCCTCGCCATCCAGTTGCCACGCTTTCCGACTGTTCATACCGAAAGTTTAATCGAACATACTTTCGAGAACCAGAGACAAAACGGACGACTTATATCGCCAACGCAGCCCGATGCCCCTCGATGACCGCTGCGTGCGAACGTCTCGGAGACAAGGCGTCACCGATGCGAAATATCTCGAAAGAACTTCCCCGCAAGGAGTTCCACAACTCGTCGACAGGTTCCTGCTGTGTCGCGAAGACCACCCAGTCGACCGCGACTTTCTCGACCACACCCGTCGGAAGGTGAACCAAGCTCACCAGCGGCGAGGCTGCAGTGCTCACCGAAGTCACCATCAGATCCGTCCGTTGCACGATCGACTTCTCGAACGCCCGGCGGTTCCACCCCTCGAAATCCAGGGTGATGCTCAGATCTTGGGCAACCACCATACCGTTGGTCGCGATCGTGACAGCGCAACCTCGATCAGCCAGGAATTCAGCCACCGACGTACCTTGATGGAATCCCAACTCGTCGTATACGAGCACCGTTCCGCTCGGCAGAACCCTGCCGTCGAGAACGTCTCGAACACTTACGACACGCTCTGATCCACCCGCCCACGTTGGGCGCACGGGCCGCGCGCCGGTTGCGATCACGACCACGTCGGGCGCCCGTTCCTCCACAATCGCAAGGTCAGCTCCAACACCCAGCTCGATCGTCACACCGCTTCGGCGACACTCCGATTCGAGATTTCGCACGAGGTCGGCGAGCTCACGGCGAACCGATACCACCGAGGCGGTAAGAATCTGTCCGCCAAGTCTTCGTTCACGCTCGAACAGCGTCACCGCATGACCTCGCTGGGCCGCGGTGGCCGCAGCTTGCAGGCCGGCCGGGCCGCCGCCAACTACCACCACCGTGCGGCCCCGTCGCCGCGGCATCGGCAGTGGGACCGATTCCCGACCGGCGCGCGGATTTTCGGTGCACCCCAACCAACGCCCCAGACCCATCCGCCCGACGCATTCCTGGTTGCAGGACAGGCAGGTTCGCACCTCTGACGATTGACCGGCACGCGCCTTGTTCACAAAATCCGGATCGGCGATCTGCCCGCGAACTACGCCCACCAGATCGCATACACCGTCCTCGAGTGCAGCTTCGGCTTGCTCCGGCGTCTTGAAACGGCCGACTCCGACGACTGGAAGATCGACGACCTCCCTGATCGCAGACGGGACGAAGTTGGCGTAGCCCGTGGGTACAGCCATCGATGCTTCGACCAGATGCAGTGTTTCCGTGGCCATTCCGACGGTGGTGTTGATGTAGTCGACGTGACCGTCAGCGTCGATCAGTTGGGCGGTGGTTACCGTGTCGGACAGTTCGATGCCACCCCGCGTTCCTTCGTATCCACTCAGGCGCACACCGAGCACACGATCCGGGCCAATGGCCTTACGCAGGACCCCGAGCACTTCGAGAAGGAAACGAGCACGATTCGCCACGCCCCCGCCGTAGCGATCGGTGCGCAGGTTGGTCGAGGGTGCCAGAAACGCGCGCACGATGGACGACTGCGACGCCTGCAATTCCACCCCGTCGAAGCCACCGGCAACGCAGTTGCGCGCAACAAGGGCGAACCCTGCGAGAATCTCGGCAATGTCCGCGTCGTCGACAGCTTTGGGCACCTCGCGGAACAACGGATCCGCAACGGCGCTCGGCGCCAACAGCGGCGATCGCGAATAGGTTCCAGCGCCCTGACCCCCATTGTGGTTGATCTGCGCGAGAATCGACGAACCATGCGCATGAACGGCGTCGGTGATCCGCCGGTATCCCTCGATCGCTTCCGGCCGATAGCCCGCAATCATCTTCTCGTACGGTCGATCCGAAGGATGCGTCGAGTGTTCCTCGGTGATGATCAGACCCGCACCGCCCCGTGCCCGCGCCTCGTAGTAGCTCGCGTGCTGCTCCGTCGGCAACCCGTTCTCCGCGTAATTGGTCAGGTGTGCGGAGAACACGACCCGATTGCGGAGTGTCAGGTTGCCCAGGCGCAGTGGCGCGAAGAGGCGCGGGTACGGCGTCATCAGACCTTGGAGTTTCCCTGATCGAGAGCGATATGACTTGCCGTGACGGTGCGTGAACCGTCACCCGCGAGCCACAGAACGGTATCGGCGATCTCGTCGGGTTCGGCGAACGCGATGTCCGAGAGGATCGGAGTGAAGTTGGGAAGGTACTGCGGAAACTTTGCAAAAACCTCGAGCGCGCCCTGGTCAACCCCCATCGGCGTATTTACTCCGTAAGGGTGGATCGAGTTGACCCTGATCTTGTACTCCCCCAGTTCCTTTGCCGCGGCCTGCGTCAGACCGACGAGACCGAACTTGGCGCTCGCGTAGTGCGCCTGTCCGGGCAGCGCCTTGAGTCCGGCCACCGAACTGACCACGATGATCGATCCACCGCGCCCACCTTCGATGATCGCCGGCACCGATGCCTTGAGGGTTTTCCAGACTCCGGTCAGGTTGATGTCGATCAGGGTTTCCCACTGTTCGTCCGACATTTCCCAGAATCGATTCCAGTTACAGACCCCGGCATTGGCGACCACGATGTCGAGGCGTCCGAACTGCTCGACACCGTCCTTGACCACCGCGGTGAGCGCTGCGCCGTCACGGACATCGACCTCGCGGGCGAGGATCTTCCCACCCTCGGCTTCGACCAGACGTATCGTCTCGGCAAAGTCCTCGGAAGTTGCTGCGTCGTAAGAATTGTCCGACGCCACCGACGCGCACACGTCGACCACAATGATCGCTGCTCCCTCTCGCGCCATCTTGACCGCGTGCGCACGTCCTTGACCGCGCGCTGCGCCGGTGATGAAAGCAACGCGACCTTCGAGCGAACGAACTGAACCCTGTGTCATGAGATAGCCCTCTCTGCAGAATTGAAACTCGTTCTAGTAGTAAACCCTGCAAAGCGCCCTTCGCGGATGGATTCGAGAACAGTTCTCGGGGCAACCGAGTCACCCACCTGGATGTCGGCCGCTTCCCTCAGCGTTTCGTTCGGCAGACGATGCGAGCAGTCGATCACCACTTCGCACTCGAGCTGTGACCGCTCGCCGGTATGAACGTGCTCGACGCAGACGGCCCCTGAGGCGATTTCGATGACACGGGACGCGAGCACCCTGGTGACCCCGGCCTGCTGGATGCGCGTGTTGGCGCCGACCAGATCCCCACTCGCACCGAGCCTCGAACCGACGATGCTGTCCGGGGTCACAATCGAGACGGAGACGCCCTGGACCGCGAGTGCTTCTGCGAGCGCCACCGCGATCGGTCCACCGAGCGGATCGATCAGCGCAACCGGACCCGGCCCCACGGTGGTCAACTCCCCGAAGGCTTCCGACGCATCCAACCACCGAACCGAGTCGTCGACCGGATACGTCGGCGGCCGCGCAGCACTACCGGTGGCAACCACAACCAGCTCGCCCCGACTAAGTGCATCACTCAGGTCCTGCGCGTCGACCGCCGCCCCGGTCCGCATCGTCACGCCGCTACGACGGCATTCGTCCTCGAGCCACTGCGCGAGGAGTGCGAACCGGCTGCGGCCGTCACCTCGCGCAAAAGTTCGGATCATGCCGCCGAACTTCGATGAACTCTCGACGAGGGTGACCGAGTGCCCCGCCACCGCCGAGATCCGCGCGGCCTCCATCCCGGCGGGGCCACCTCCCACGACCAGCACGGCTCCCGGTGTCGAAATCTGCTCTCGCTCATCGGGGTCCACCGTCTCGAAACCCGCGCTCGGATTCCCGACGCACGTCACGACCGGGTTGCGAGGATCACGCACGAGGCACGTCTGATTGCAGAGCACACACGGCCGTGGACGATCACCGCGCGCGGCTTTCACGACCAGGTCCGGGTCCGCGATCTGGGCCCTGGTCATCTCGACGAACTCGGCCACTTCCAGCGCTGCACGAGCGTCGGCGATGTCCACGACGCTCCCCTGCACGACAACCGGAATCGAGACCGCGGCCTTGATCTCACGGCACAGATCGAGATTGAAGTTCGGCGGGCAGTGAAAGTCGGGTCGGTACCCCTCTGACGAATAGAGTCCGCCACGAACGACAACAAGGAGATCGAGTAGTGGCGACAGATCGCATGCGAAACCGGCGGCGAGATCGGGTGTCAGTCCCGCCCATGGCGCTTCCTCGT
Source organism: Rhodococcus sp. MurmanLake-1 (assembly GCF_056945715.1). Classification (NCBI taxonomy): domain Bacteria; kingdom Bacillati; phylum Actinomycetota; class Actinomycetes; order Mycobacteriales; family Nocardiaceae; genus Rhodococcus; species Rhodococcus sp. MurmanLake-1. Next base: position 55,735 of record NZ_JBWZNF010000013.1, read on the forward strand.
CGCAGGACAACCGCAGGGAGACAACGTGATCCGATCCGACTTCCTCGCGCACTGCCGAGATGATCTCACGAACAAGGGCAACGCGATCAGTGCCGTATCGGTCGTGCCGAGTGTTGGTCAGACCCGAAAGGAATTGTCGCAGAATGCTTCGAGGACCGGCATCGAGTTCCACTCCGTCCATTCCCGAAGCGATGGCCATTGCCGACGCTTCACGAAAGCCGGCTATCAGCTGGTCGATTTCCGGCTGCCCCATTGCCATCGGCAACTCACGCGTCACCGGGTCGGCCACTCTTGACGGTCCCCACAGCACCGACTGGGAGTATGCGCTCGATCCCTGCATCCCGGTATGACCGAGCCCGGCAAGAACCAGCGTTCCGTACGGAGCACATGCAGCCGCGATCGATTGCCACCCCGGGCCGCATTCCGACGCCAGCGGTGCCCGCTCGTACGGCCAGTCGTTCTCCAATACCGAGGCCACTTCGGTGACGACGATTCCGGCTCCACCCTCGGCGCGGCGCTGGTAGTACGCACGGTGCCGATCGGAAAGTGATCTTCCCACAGCAAGATTGGTCTCATGCGGACCGAAAACAACCCTGGACCGGACGAAGCGTCCGGCCAGGGTTGTGTGTTCGTCGAGTGTCAACTCACAGCTCTATCGGAACCGCAATCTCAGCTGGCGCCCAGTGAGCGTGTGAAGCCTTCCGGGATCACCAGGTCTGCCGGGCTCAGTTCCGTGACGGACGAGTGGCCAAGGCCCATCAGCCCCGAGTCGATGCCCATCCGCATCAGGTCGAGCACGTTCTCGACACCGGCCTGGCCGTTTGCCGAGAGACCCCACAGGTAGGCGCGCCCGAGCATGACGGCCTTGGCTCCGAGTGCTAGCGCCTTGACGACGTCGCCGCCGCGTCGAATGCCGCCGTCGAGAACAACTTCCACCTGATCGCCCACGGCCTCGGCAATGCCCGGGAGCACGCGGATCGGCGCCGGGGTGCCGTCGAGGTTGTTACCACCGTGGTTGGAGACCGAGATAGCGGAGACACCGGCGTCGACAGCTCGCTTGGCGTCGTCGATGCGCATGATGCCCTTGAGCATGAACGGTCCACCCCACTGCTCACGAAGCCAGGCGATGTCTTCCCAAGTCGGAAGCGGGGTCTGCATCCACTCGCCGTACGCGCCGAAGAACGTCGGTGCCGGCTGGCCGGGAGCCGCGAGGTTGGGTGTTGTCAGGTCGGGGATCTTGCCGGTCTTGGCGAACTCCAGCAACCACTTCGGGCGCATGATGCCCTCGGGAGCGAACTGGAACATCGCCTTGAGGTCCATCTTTTCGGGGATGGACGGGCTGCCCCAGTCGCGACCGTACGAGAAGGACCAGTCGGTGGTGATGATCAGGCCCTTGGCACCGGCAGCGCGAGCGCGCTCCATACGCTGCAGGAGCACGTCGCGGCTGCCGACCCAATACATCTGGAAGAAGACCTGCGGGTTGGCCGCGGCAACTTCTTCGATGGACTTGCTGGCGAAAGAACTCAGTCCGATGGCTGTTCCCCGTGCTGCAGCCGCACGAGCTACCGCTACCTCACCGTCGGGGTGCACTGCCTGCACACCTGTCGGTGAAATCATGACGGGCAACGAAATGTCCTGGCCCATAATGGTGGTGGACATCTCGCGCTTGTCCGACAGTCCCGCAGCGTGAGGAGCGAAACCCAGTTCGCTGAATGCCGCGACGTTGTCGTCGACCGTCAGCCCTTTCTCGGATCCCGCCACCAACGCCGCGTACACGGACTTGGGCAACCTCTTCTTCGCACGGCGCTGTGCTTCTGCCACCGTCTCGAAGAAAGCATTCTTAGCCATTGAACTGACCTCTCTGGGGTGCAGCTTTCGCCGCACTGTCGGTATCGCGCAGTAGTTACTGCATTCCCGCAAGCGGGTTTTCGTCACAAATCTTGGCGGGCGGACGCATCATCAGTGTCAGTGGCACCGATGCACGTGGGGTCTTACGTTGACCGGAACGGGAGTGGTCGACGCTGGACTTCGGGACCTCTCCCGCCGACGCCAATGCCATTTCACCGTTACCGATGACGCATTCGGGGTCAGGTCCGTCCATCGGCAGTCCGGTGAAGAACTTGGCTGCCATGCAGCCACCCCGGCAGGAGTCGTAGTGATTGCACTTGCTGCAGGCGCCACCGGTCTGCGGCGAGCGCAGCTCCTCGAACAGGTCCGAGTGCTGCCAGACTTCCTGGAATCCACCGTCTTTCACGATGTTTCCGGCGAGGAACTGCTCGTGAATCGCGAACGGGCATGCGTACACGTCACCGACCGGGTCGATCAGGCACACGACGCGGCCCGCGCCACAGAGATTGAGACCGGGCAGTGCATCGCCGAACGCGGAGAGGTGGAAGAACGAGTCGCCCGTCAGGACGCCTTCGCCGTTGGCCACCAACCAGTTGTAGAGCTCACGCTGCTGCTCCGGGCGTGGGTGCAGGTCGTCCCACACATCGGCGCCGCGACCCGAAGGGCGCAGTCGAGTGATGCGCAGGGTCGCGTCGTACTTGTCCGCGAGAGCCTTGAACTCGTCGAGCTGACTGACGTTGTGCCGCGTGACGACCACCGAAATCTTGGCGTCCTTGAAGCCGGCTTCCTTCAGGTTCGCGAGAGCCCGCTCGGCCATTGCGAACGAACCAGGCCCGCGCACAGCGTCATTGACCTCAGCGGTGGCACCGTCGATGGAAATCTGCACGTCGACGTAGTCACTGGCCGCAAGCCGTGCCGCGACCTTCTTGTCGATCTTCACGCCGTTGGTGGAGAACTTCACGCCAACCTGGTGGTCCGTTGCGTAATCGACGAGCTCCCAGAAGTCGGAGCGTACCGTCGGCTCGCCGCCACCGATGTTGACGTAGAAGACCTGCATACGTTGCAGCTCGTCGATGATGGACTTGCACTGTTCGGTGCTCAGCTCGTTGGGGTCGCGGCGACCCGACGACGAAAGGCAGTGCACGCAGGACAGGTTGCAGGCGTAGGTGAGTTCCCACGTCAGGCAGATGGGGGCGTCGAGTCCGAGTTCGAACTGATCGACGAGGCGACCCACCTTGGCGGGCGGAGAGGGCTGTTCAAGAACTGAGGTCATGGCTGCGTCCTCGCGAAGAAATGAAGCGGGCGAACGTGCAGAAGGGCTGTTCCGCACGTGGGGGCGAGCGTCTGGCTCAGACAGGCACGATCATGTGCGAATCGGCGAGAGTGCTCAGCGCGCGGGCATATTGGGGAGCCGCGTCATCTTCGATGCCTTGCGCACGTAGTGCGGACCTGACATCAGGATGGTCTGGCAACGCCTTGACCACCGCAACGATGGTCGTGTTCTTCAGGAACGACAGCTTGCGCGTTCCGAAGTGGTAGAGCAACGCCCCGAAAGGTTCGGGGCGAAGCGCTACCTGCGGGTGGAGTTTCCACCCCGCATCGAGATCCAAAGCAGACACGGTCAGTACACGCCGCACATGCCGTCGATGGAAACTTCCTCAACGAGGGACTCCTCGACGAGGTCGTTCTCGAGCGCCTTGTTGTCACGATCTGACATGGATTCCTCCTGCGGTCGCACTCCGTCTGGAAGTCTGTAGATCAGACTTCCAACCTGGGAGTTGGTGGTCACTAGTGGGACTTCACTGTGACTCGGTTCACCACTGTAATGGCATCGAGTGCAGAATGACACACATGGAGCGAAAAAAGTATGCGTAGCCGCAAGAAACCGTCCGCTCGGATAGGTCGTCGCCCCTCCACAACGAGGGAGGGAATCAGCACGATCGGCATCGAACTGTTCTCCACCGTCGGCTTCAACGAGGTGAGCGTCGACCAGATAGCCGACGCCGCCGGCATCGCGCGTCGGACTTTCTTTCGCTACTTTCCGTCCAAGAACGCCGTCCCCTGGGGCGACTTCGACGGACATCTCGACGAGATGCGCGAGCACCTGGATTCACTGCCCGCTGACATACCGTTGGTCGACGCACTCGAATCCGCATTGTTGACGTTCAACACCTTCCCGCCGGAAGAGACTGCGGTACATCGCAAACGGATGGAATTGATCCTCGAAGTTCCGACGCTTCAGGCATACTCTGTGGTGATGTACGAAGGTTGGCGGCAGGTGGTCGCCGACTACGTCGCACGCCGAATGAATCTCGAGCCGACCGATCACGGCCCGCGCACGGTCGGCTATCTTCTGCTCGGGGTCGCCATGTCGGCGTACGAACAGTGGCTCACCGACGATTCACTCGAGCTACCGGAACTCTTGAAAACAGGTACGCAGTCCTTGCGGACCGGCATCACCACCTGAGAAGCATCACCACCTGAGAAAGGCGATCATGTCCACCATCACGAACGAACCGGTCCTGGATTCACTGGCACCGTCGACGCCGGGCTTGTGGTCGTTCGGGCATGTCACCGTCGAACGTGTCGATTCCGGTCCGATCTCGCTCGATCGTCGAGGCGGCCGACTCCACGTCAGGCACTCCCTCACTCCCGCCGATCTGAGCGAGCGACTCGTAGCCGGAGTCACCTCGTCGATCCAGGACGCGGAGTTCGGTCAGGACGAATTCGAGTTGACGATGGTCGGACTGGTTCGGTCCACCGTGGACGGCGCTCTCGAATCCTGGACCACCTACTACCGGAACTCCCTTGCCGAACTACTGGACGGCACTGCAGATTTCGCGCCGATTCACGACAAAGCCGAAGAACTGGTTCGCGGTTCCGTACTCGATCTGGGTTCCTGCTTCGGTTTCCTGCCCCTGCGGCTCGCGCGCGCCGGAATGGACGTGACCGCCACGGACATCCTGCCCGGAACGATGATCCTGCTCGACGCGGTAGCCCCCGAACTCGGCATCACGATCGACACGGTGATCTGCGACGCGGGTGAAGTACCGGCACCGGACAACAGCGCCGACACCGTCACCGCAATTCATCTCCTCGAGCACGTCGACGACTCGGTCGGCGAAGCCGTGATCGCGCAGGCACTCCGAATCGCACGTCAACGGGTCGTCATAGCCGTCCCCTTCGAAGACGAAGCCACCGCGTGCCACGGCCACATCCGTACGTTCGATCTCGAGTCACTGCGTGCGGTCGGCCGGCAGACCGGTGTGCCGTTCGAGGTATTCGAGCATCACGGCGGCTGGTTGGTGCTGGACGCATCGGCCGCCTGAAAAGAACTAACCTTCTTTCAGCGTATGGGCGACAAGTGCATTCGCGTGTCCATGCCCCATCCCGTGCTCCGACTTCAACCAATTCACCAATTCCATGTGCTTGGTGAGGTCTGAGCTTTTGATCAGCTCTTGCCACTCACCGATCGGCCGACCGTACTTCTTCTCGATCGACGGAAAATACGACGCCGGGCCTTTCACGGGTTCAGTCATGACCGGAATCTACCTCCACCGCCCGACAATATTCGCGCACCTGCGGTGCCCGCATGTCCGCACCTGCGGAATCGCTGGGTAGATACGCGACCATCGGATTATGGTCGAAGTACACCCACCCCAGAGCACAGGAGTTCAGCAATGCGACTGTCCACACGAAATCAACTCACCGGCACCATCACCGAGGTCAACCTCGGCACCGTCATGGCAACGGTCAAGGTGAAGTTGGACGGCGGCAACCAGATCGTGACTTCGTCGATCACCCGCGACGCCGCACTGGATCTCGACCTCGAACCAGGCCAAGCTGCAACGGTATTCGTGAAGTCCACCGAGGTGACGATCGGCGTCGAATAACTGGTGATCGCTGCGATCAGGGCCGGGTGAGATGCGTGGTCATCGTGTAGTTCTTGCTCGGCCCCGTCACGGTCCAGACGACCGCCCAAGCCGATCCATCTACTGCAGTGACGTCGATTCGCCCGCGGTAGGTGTCCGCACCGCACAGGTGCTCGACTTCCTCCCCCGGCGCCCAGTCGTGGAACTCTCTGCCGTCTTCGAATGTCACGGCCCATTCGAGGCCGCGCTTTGCAATGAACAGAGTGCGGAACACTGGCAATTCCAGATCGCCGTCACGCAGAGTGCCACTCTCGTACCAGCGCATCCGACCGTCACCGGCGTCGGAGATAGTGGTCTCGCCGAAGACATGCTTGGTGGAACCGGAAAGGCGGTCGACGATGTCGCGCTCGAAGTGCCACGTTCCTGCCAGCGCCCTCGGCTCGATCTTCGCGTCGTCAACCATGTGACGATTCTAGTGACCCTGGACAAGGACTTGCGAAGGAGCCGAACGCACTGCGTGGAGTATGTTCCGAGTACACCCGGAACACGCAGGAGATTCACACAGACATGAATGATTCGGCCGCCCTTCACCAACGCACAGTGTTCGCCGAAGATCTCGAGATCGGCCAAGTGATCCCATTGGGCTCGTATTCGGTGACCGAAGAGGAGATCGTCGAGTTCGCAACCCAGTGGGACCCCCAGTGGTTTCACATCGACAAGGAAGCCGCCGGGTCCGGGGTCTTCGGCGGGTTGATCGCCAGCGGGCTGCACACCCTGTCGATCTGCCAGAAGTTGGTGGTCGACAGTCTCTACGACCAGTGGAACGTGATCGCCGGAAAGTCCATGCGCGACGTGAGCTTCCTACGTCCACTTCGCCCCGGTGACACCCTGAGCGGAACGGTCACCGTCGACAACGTCGTGTTCGACAATCGCGCGCGGGGATTGGTCACCATCACAGCGAAATTGGTCGATACAGACGGCAATCGCGTTCTCGACGTAGTCACTGACGCCTACCTGCACTGTCGCCCGACTCGCGGACAGTGAATGATCGGTAAATTCCGCACCGCATTGTCTGAATTGCCGTACTTTCAGTGACGTTGCGACGCAACAGTACCCATCCCCGCAAACAGGAGTTCCTCACACATGAGCAGCCTCGGCGAGATCAATCCTCTCGGCATTCTTCAGATCCTCATCTACATGCTCTTCGGTGGGTCGTCCAGCACTCCCGAGTAGACCCTAGCTTGCCATAGCCATAGTCAGCATCTAGGGTGCTGACTATGGCAATTAATAGTCAGACGTCCGCGACGGTAGCGCCGTCGACCGACGCAGCGTGTCATCACACCGAATTCGACTCCAGCTGGCGGAGTTTCGACGGCATTCAGGGCGGACTCGCCGTTGCACGGATGCTGCGAGTGGCTGCCGACGCGTCCGGAGCCGAACCTCTGGCAGTCACGGCGCACCTGGACCGCCCCGTCCCTCCGGGGCCGGCCGAGCTGACTGTCGACGATATGCGGGGCGGGCGGACCGTCAGTTGCCACGTCACGCTGACCGGTTCGGGATCCGCTCTCGTTCGGCTAGCCCGCGACACAGGAGGCACAACGATGTCCGCCCCTGTCGCCGAACCGACTCCGGCCGACCCGTCAACCCTGCCGCCGCTGGAGATCCCGGTGGATTTTGTGCCGTTCTCCCAGCACCTCGACATCCGGCCGATCAATTCCGCGAGGCCGTTCGCCGGTGGCGACGCCCCGGAATTCGACGTCTGGATCCGATTGCTCACAGACCTCGATTTCACGGCCCAAGAGCGCGCCGCGGTCCTTCTCGACGCGCTTCCGCCCGGATTGTTCGCAACACTGACGATGCCCGTGGCTATACCCACTATCGAGTTCACCGCGCATTTCACACCGGAGCACCTCACGGCAGATCCCCAATCACTGTCACCGTGGTATCGCCTACGCCACGGGACCGCCTGGGCGACAGACACTCTCTGTGTTGACGAATCCGAACTATTCGACTCGACCGGACGGCTCGCCGCTCGGGCTCGCCAGCTTCGTCGAATTCTGAGTTGAACTCCCAATTGAGTTCAGCCCTACTACCCCTGGAGGTCGCGACGACGGAACGCAACAAGCGATGCTGTCGAAAGCACTACTGCCACAACGATCATTGCCAGCAGCGGTAGAACTGTCACTGGCTCGGCGGGGGCACCCGGCACGTGGGTGAAGGGTGACAGATCCAGCACTAACTGTGGAAGCTTCAGCAACGTTCCGAGTTGCCCGAGCACGATGCATGCCGCCAAGATTCCCCAGGAGAGCGCCGACGCGTAGGTCGGAAACAGTCCGAAAGCCAACGACACCAACCCCACGACTACAAGCACTGCAGGTAGATAGGCCAAGGCAGCGCCTGTCATGCGAAGTGTGTTGCCGCCGATGTCGTCCGTGACGAGCCCGAAGGCAAATCCGGTGAAGGCACCCATCAGGACGTGCGCGAGGATCACCCCGCCCACAACCACACCCAGGTGGGAAAGCATCCACCTCCACCGCGACAAAGAGGTTGCCAGCAACGGTTCGAGCCGTCCCGATGTTTCCTCGCCCCGCATCCGGAGAAGACTCTGGACCGAATATGCCGCGATCACTATCGAGGTGAGACCGAGTGCAGTGGCCAAGTACGAATCCACCAGATCCGTACCGCCGCCACCGAGTTTCTCGAACATCTCCGCGGTTTGCTGCGACGATCCCACCATCGCGTCGATCTCGTTGCCCACAGCGCCGTAGGCGAACCCGAGAATGACAACGGCAAGGATCCACCAGAACATCGTCATTCGCTGCATGCGCCACGCCAGGCCCCAAGCCGACGGCAACCACGATGCTGCGGTCGGCGGGCCGGGCCGGGGCTGCACGAGCCCCGCTCCCTGATCACGATGGCCGATGAGAACAAACGCCACCACCACATGCACAACCGCAAATCCGATCAGCAACAGCAGGATCCACCAGGCGTCGTCGTCGAAAGGTCTGATCTGTTGCGCCCATCCGATCGGCGAAAGCCACGACAACCAACCGCTCACCACGCGAGTTCCGTCGTCGACGACCGTACTGTTCACGTCGCCGATCGCGCGCAGCATGAAGGCCACACCGATCGCGGCACCCGCCAGACCGTTGGCCGTACGAGCACCGTCGGTGATCTGCGCAGTCACCGCCGCCACGCCGGCAAACGCGATTCCGGCCCCACCTATCGAGGCACCCAACGCGAGCGAACCAAACACCGGCAAACCGACGGCGATCGATCCCAGCGCAATTCCCAATGTCAGAACCAGGTTTGCACCGACCGTGACAATCAGTGCGGAGGTCAGAAGCGCTCGCCGACCCACCACCGCAGCACCGATCATCTCGGCACGGCCGGTCTCCTCGTTCTGTCGTGTATGCCGAACCACCGCAAGGGTGCTCATCAATGCCGCCACCAACGCGAACACGAGCACCGACTGACTGGCGACTATCGCGCCCTGCGAATCGCCGGACACGATTCCGTTGGTCGCCAGCGCCACCGGCGATACCGCGGAACTGACTGCGATGTTTCGCAATTCCTCGGGGGTCGAGTACAGCCCGGTCACACTGGCGACAACCAGCAGCATGAACAAGACGATCGAGATGACCCACACGGAAAGCTGAATTCGGTCCCGTCGCAAAGCCAGCCGGACCAGTCGGCGCGTGCCGGTGAATTGACTTGCCGAGGCCGGTACCGGTGGAGCGGCCTCGACAACAACGGTCATGGCCGTACACCGGTCTCGGCTCGCAGGTGGACCGAAGTCTCCCTGGCGCGCTCGTCACCGTAATGACGCAAGAAGAGTTCTTCGAGTGTCGGCGGAGTGGAAGTGAGCGCCACGATTCCGAATCCGACCAAGTACGTCATGAGTGGTCCGAGTTGCGCGCTGTCAACTTCGCAGGTGACGTGGTTACCGTCGATCACCGCGTCGTGGACACCGCCGAGCCCGTCGAGTCCGCCGATCTGGCGCTGTGTCTCCGCCGAGATGGACGTGCGCGTGAGATGCCTGAGTTCGGACAGCGTTCCCTCTTCCACCGTCCGCCCGTCGCGGATGATGCTCACGCGATCGCACAGCGCTTCGACCTCGGCGAGGATATGGCTCGACAGCAGGACCGTCTTTCCGGCGTGAGCCACCTCCTCGACGCAGTCCTGAAACACCGCTTCCATCAACGGGTCGAGCCCCGATGTCGGTTCGTCGAGTACGTAAAGGTCGACGTCGGACGAAAACGCCGCCACAAGTGCAACCTTCTGCCGATTACCTTTCGAGTACGTCCGCGCCTTCTTGGTCGGGTCAAGTTCGAAGCGATCGAGCAACTCGCTGCGGCGTTTTCGGTCCAAGCCACCGCGCAGACCCGCCAACAGATCGATAGCCTCCCCGCCGGTGAGGTTGGGCCACAGATTCACGTCGCCAGGCACGTAAGCGAGACGTCGATGCAAGGTAACAGCGTCTCGCCACGGATCGCCGCCGAGAACAGTTGCGTCTCCGGAGTCCGAGCGGAGCAGGCCGAGGAGCACCCGAATAGTGGTCGACTTTCCAGAGCCGTTCGGTCCCAGGAATCCGTGCACTTCACCTGCTGAGACTTCGAGGTCGAGGCCGTCCAGCGCGCGGGTGGTACCGAAGGTCTTGACGAGGCTTTTCACTGAAATTGCCGCACCCATGAATCTGACCGTACGCCGATTTCACAAATGTGTGAAGATAGAAAAGAAGAAAAGATCGAAGGGTTCCGATGACCGACACCAGCCACACCGTTGCACCGGACGAGAGCCGACATTTTGTCGAACGACTCTCACTCGTTCTGAGCGACATGGGTTTTCCGCCGATGCCTGCCCGCGTGTGGGCCGCGTTGATGACCAGCGAGACACCCTCGTCCACGCCAGGAGATCTCGGATCCCGATTGGGAGTGAGCCCCGCCGCCATTTCCGGAGCAGTCAGATACCTCCAGCAAGTCGGATTGATCGAGCGAGTGGCCGTCCCCGGATCGAGGCGTCAGCACTACTGCGTCAGCGTCGACATGTGGGCCGACGCGTTTGTCACGAAACAATCGTCCCTCTACCAGGTCTCGGCAGTTGCGGACGAGGGCATTCGGGTCCTCGGTGAAGGCACTACGGCCGGCGATCGTATGGAAGATCTGCGCGACTTCTTCGACTTCATGGCCGCGGAAATGCCGCGCATGCTCGCGGACTGGCGCTCCCAGCGAAAAGACCGGACACCTGGAAGGTAACTTCAGGTTTACCCGCATTTTCGGTGGGGTACCTCAATTCTCGTTCCAGCATGATGAGGTGCGCTGTACCCGAGGAGTTGTTGATGAAGCTGTCGATCAGGGGCGCGAAGACTTCACCGACGCCACCCTCCGCACGAACCGCTTCACCCGAAACCTGTGAACAATCGATTTCCTTGAACCGCAACGCCGCCGGGGCATTCGCCGGCGATCATCACGCACTGTCGAAACTCCTGGCCCGATTGCACCCTCGCGTCGTTCTCTACTATCGCGCCAGGCTTCTCGGGACGCCTGTCGCAACATTCGCCGACGATCTCGCCCATCAATGCACCCTGGACGTCGTCACACGAATGTCCGAAACGATCTCGGCCGACACACGCATCGAGAACTTCGCCTACGAGTTGGCCTCGCAACGGATTGCGTCAATTCCCCAGTCACGCAACATCGACGGACAATTCAAACGCCCACGTCGCCTCACCGACGACCAACGTGAGGTCCTGGTATTGCGAATCGCAGTGGGTCTGACTGCCGAGATGACCGCGTCGACTCTGCGCACAACTCGATCGAGCGTGCTCCTCGTACAGCATCAGGCGCTGCGCGCCTGGGCGGTCTCCGAGCGGAGCTAGATCAGACCTTGCTTACTCGCGGCGTAGACGGCCTCTGCTCGCCGACTCACCTCGAGTTTGCGCATGATGTTGCTGACGTGGAACTTGACCGTGGTCGGCGAGATGAACAATCGCTCACCGATCTTGATGTTGGACAAGCCGTTTGCGAGCAGTCTCAGTACTTCGAGTTCACGATCGGTCAGTCGTTCTTTGGATGACGACTGCCCGTTGAGCGATCGGACGACAGCCGATGCGCTGCGAGAATCGAACGCACTCTCACCCCGCGAGACAGCCCTGATCGCACGCACCAATTCGGTGGTGTCGACGTCTTTGACGACATAGCCGCGCGCGCCCGCGTGTACCGCTCGCACCACCAGTTGATCGTCGAGAAAGGTGGTGAGAACCAACAGTCCGAGCCCGGGATGCGCCGTAGACAACTGGCCACAAAGGGTCAGTCCCTCGTAGTCGGAACTGGCGGATAGTTTCAGATCCATCAAGACGATGTCCGGGCCCACCTTGTCGACCACGGCAAGCGCCTCGGCGAGAGACGAAGCCTCCCCCACGATCTCGAGGTCGCTTTCGCGCTCGAGAACCGAGCGGAGCCCTTGCCGCAAAATTGCATGGTCGTCGACCAGGACGATTCGAACCAATCCCTGAACCGGCGATGCTCCGCGGGTGATGACGGGACGCGCAGTGGTCATGATTCCTCGCTCTCGATTTCAGTGGTGGAGCAAAGATTGTCGACATCCGCCTGGAGCGGAAGTGCCTGTGGCAGTGGTAGTGGCAGTCGCACGAGAATCTGAATTCCACCGATCCGCGCTCGCCGAACTTCGAGCGCACCACCCAACTCGAGAGTTCGTGTCTGCATGTTCGCCAGTCCGCGATGACGGCCGTCGACGTCGTTGGTGGCTGCGAGTTTGAGGATCAGACGCATCCGCGCAGGGTCGCCGTCACCGTCGTCGGAAACCGACAGCAGCACCGTATCCGCTCGATAGGTCAACCGCAGGACCGCTCGACTCGCATGGGCATGCACCGCAACATTGAACAGCGCCTCCCCCGCGATCCGCAGAAGAGCGTGTTCGGCATCGCCTGGAAGCTCGGTCGGGGTGCCGCCGACGCGAACGCTGACCGCCAACTCGTCCGGCATGTGAACCACGCCGAGCTGCTCGAGCATCTCGGGCAGCGACGTCCGGTCCGCGTCCGAGGAATGATTGAGCGCGTAGATCGCCGAGCGAAGCTGCTCGACCGCCCGCCTGGTCAAATCCTTTGCCAAGTCCAGTCTTTCACTGCGTTCCGCCTCCGGGATGTCGCTCCGGCAGACCTCGATCTGCATGCCGGCCGACAACACAGCCTGTGTCACGCTGTCGTGAAGTTCGCGGGCGATCCGGTGCCGTTCGTCGTCGACCACCTGGTGCCGGTGAGCCACTCCGAGTTGACGCTGCGTGGACTCCAATTCGCTGTTGCGCACCGCGAGGTCGGCTGCAGTGCGATTGGCCTCCGCATATGCGTCTTCGGCTCGTTCGAGCAGTAGTTGTCCGCGCTGGTAGAGCGCCGAGTTCTGCAGGGCCACAGCAGTCTGGCTGGCCAGAATGCTGAGCACAGCTCCGTCCGTCGTGTCGAGCGTCCGGTTGGCCGGCGTCCAGGCCGCAAAGGCGCCGACCACACCGCCGCCGAGCACGATCGGCACAAACGCATAGTGAGCGTCGATCACCGAGTTGGATTCGATTCTTCCGCACCGGATGTCGTCGAGGCATTCGACGACATCCTCCGGAAGTGGTGGCCCCTCGACGTTGTCGACCAGAAATGGGGTGGCGTCCGGGCCGAGAACCAATCGCCGTGGTCCGGCGTCGGGCAATGTTCCGTCGGCCAAGGCGAAGACTATCCAGTTGGCACTCAGATGAGCACGGGCGGCTTCCGCGACCGCGCAGACGAGGGTTTCCGGCCCCTCGACGGTCCGCACCAAAGCCCGCGAGATCAATTCCAACGCATGTACGACGCGTTCGAGACGCTCGGCAGCGCCGCGGTACTGCGGATAAAATGAACTCTTACCCGAACGTAAACCGGTGAGTCGCGACAGGTCCGCGGTCATCGTCTGCACCGATTCACCCTGCACCGCATCACACTGTCCCTCTTCACAAGGCACCTCGGAACAACGCCACCATCTGCTCCTGCGTCGCTTCCCTGGGATTGGTGGACATGCAGGCGTCGAGCAACGCGAAGCTGGCAAGTCGACTGAGGTCTTCCTCGCGAACACCCAACTCCCCCAGCCCCTTCGGGACCCCAACCTCCCGGGCGAGACGCTCGACCCGGTCGGCCACCGCCAGCGCTGCTTCCTCCGGGGTGCCGTGCTGTTCAGGAAGGCTCAGTGCCGCAGCGATGGCGACAAAGGGGGCAGCGTCCGTCGTGGAATTGAATCGGATGACGTGGGGCAACAGAATTCCGTTGATGACGCCATGTGGCAGATCAAGCATGCCGCCCACCTGATGGCTCATGGCGTGCGCGGCTCCGAGTATCGCGTTGGTGAACGCCAACCCGGCCTCGAGACTCGCCTGCGCCATCACCGATCGAGCTTCCATCTCCATCGGGTCCTGGATCGTGTGCACCAGATTCTCCGTCACGAGGCCGACCGCGCGGAGCGCGTGATGATCGGTCAACGGATTGTGCGCCAGTGAGACAAAGGCTTCGATTCCGTGCGTCAGTGCGTCCAATCCCGTTGCTGCATTGAGCCACTCGGGCATCGTCGTGAGCAACCGCGGATCGATGACCGTCACATCTGGCATCAGGGCACGGCCGATGATGGTGATCTTGGTGCCGCGGGTCGTGTCTGTGACGATGCAGAACTGCGACACGTCAGCGCCCGTTCCGGACGTGGTGGGAACCATCACCAACGGCGGGATCGGTTTTGTCGCCTGATCGACACCCTCGTAGTCGAGTATGTTGCCGCCGTTGGCAGCGAGGACGGCTACACCTTTAGCCGCGTCGATGACGGAACCGCCACCGAGCGCGATGATGACGTCGCACTCGCCTTCCTGGTACACCTCGAAACCGGCCGCGATCTCGAAGTCCTTGGGGTTGGGCGTCAGCCCTGACCACACTGTCGCGGTCAAGCCCTGCTCCGTGAGATGGTCCTCGAGTTCGCTGACCCACCCCGCGTCGATCAAGCCGGGATCGGTGACCAGAAACGGGCGGAACCCGCCGAACCGCAGAGTCGCGTGTGCTGCCTCGACCAGGGAACCGATACCGAAGACGATCTCGGGGGCGTGAAATTTGACTAGTCGAGCAGCAGTGCCGCGGCGATGAACACCGTGGTTCACAGCATCCGGATATGCCACGGACACGACCCCACTCTCCTCTCGCGCGGCACCGAGATCACCGCTTCGCGAATTCCCAGCTCGCTCGCCCGAGCACCAACTGGTGTGATCCACCTTACAAGTGCTGGCCCCGAGCCTACGCGGACAGCAGTCGGGGCACACCCACCGAAGGAGAGGCGCTTACCTACCCGTTCGGGCAGGTAGTCGTCGCCGGAAAATAGATGGCGCGGCAATCAGGTCCCGTTGTACTTTCGGTTCTGGCCAGAGCGGCCCGTAGTACCGATCCAGAAGGTGTTTATGACCCAGCCCGCGCCGAGCGCGCCTCTCGCCCCTGCACTGCCGGCAACCTCGAGAGTCACTTGCTGATCCCCGAAACGACGGACTGACAGCCGCGAGGCCACTCGGCCTGCTCCTACCTGCTTTGTTCACTCAGCTAGGAGTTCTCCAGTGCCTCAATCACACAATTCCATCTCGAAAACCGACACCTTCTCGTGCATTCAGTGCGGACTCACCGTCATGACGTACGACCCCGATGGTGATCGCCGAAACCACTGCCCCAGTTGCCTGCATTCCCGACACCTGTTCGACCAGGTGGAAGGTGGACCGTCGGACTGCGGAATGCGGATGGCCCCCATTTCGATCGCGGTGCTGCGAAGCGGCGATTGGATGATCATCCACCGCTGCGCACAGTGCCTCGAACTCACCTCCAACCCCGTCAGCCGTGACGACAACCAGTTGTTGTTGATGAGGATGGCGGTGCGGCCGCTCGCACAACCACCCTTCCCGCTCGAAGCCTTCGGCGACTTGTGAGGGGTGAGAAAGCAGATGCCACGTAGGAATCCCAGCACCCGCGCGCGGCGGGCACCGCAACGGACCAAGCACGTATTGCACGGAATCGGCGGCGAACAAGGATCGAGCTTCCGTTGTCTCACATGCCGTTTGGACATTTCCACTGCGGCCCCGGGTACCGCACATCGGAACCATTGCCCGAACTGTCTGGCCAGCCGCCACGTGGATGGTCGTGTTCCGGGTGACCGGGCACAACAGTGCAGAGGTGCCATGGCGGCGCTGTGCCTGTCGGTCCGGCAAGACGGTGAGTGGATGCTCGTTCACCAGTGCGTCGAATGCAATACGTTGAAAGTCAACAGGATCGCCGGCGACGACAACGCCTTGGTCTTGCTGCGGTTGGCGCTACGCCCGTTGGCGGATCCTCGACTGGGCTCGCGCGCGTTGCTAGCGCTCTGATCGATCGTCCGGCGTAATCGCGCGGTCCTGCGCGCGATTACGCCGGACGAACACCACGAACACGATCCCGGCAAGCAAGCCGACCGCCGTCGGTCCGAGGACCAGTCCCGAATACAGCCACGGAGCAGGTTCTGCCGGAAAGAGGTCCATGAATATGGGTCCGGTGTATGTCGGCTCGGCAAACGGCTCCCGATAGGACCCGCCGGTGAGAATGTGAGGTGATGCCAACGAGTTCCACCACCACTGAAACACGCCGAGCGCCACCAGCCCACACACGGCGCCGAGCACTGTCAGCGCCGCGATCGGCCGCCAGATCGATCCCCTGATTTCGGACATGAGATCAAACTAGTTCACGACGGATCGCGCAGTGACATCGGTGAAGTGCAGTGACATCAGCGAAGTGCGTGCCCCAGTTCAGCGGCCTTTGCCATCAGTTGCGCGGCATCTCGGGCAACAACAACCTCGTCGCAGATCTCCGAATACTCCGGCATCGCGCACGATGCCTGGTTCCAGTAACGCTGAGGTTCAGGCGTGATCCAGGCCAGACGATGAACCTTTCGGCGGAGTTCCTCGAGCTTGTCCACCTGTGGGGGCAACCCGTTGCACCGACCGTCGCCCACGATGATGACGGACGTCCGTGAGTTCAAGCTGTTTCCGTGCTCGTCCAACAATTCTGTGAGCACTCGACCGTAATCGCTGCTGGCTTCCAGATCCAGACCCGGGTGCGCAAGTACCGCAGCCAGTGCGCCGTCACCGCTACTGGCGAGAAGGGTGTCGGTCACGTCGACCGGACGATCGACGAATGCGAGGACTTCACAACGATCTGCCCGGCGATGCATTGCCTGAGCCAACCGCAGAGTGAACGCGGTGATCGGGCGCACGGACAGCGACACGTCTGCGATGAGAAGTAGTCGAACACGATCGGGGCGAGGAGCTTTCACGACCAGATGGAAGGGAATTCCGTCGGTGCGCAGACTCGAACGCACCGTGCGTCGCATGTCGAGATGCCCACGAGAGCGCTCACGGGGCCGCGGTCTGGACGGTCCTCTCATCCGCCGAAGCACCTCGTGGCACGCGAGTTCGATGTCGTTGTGCGTTGCGCCCGCAACAGATTCGCTGTCGGGCGCATCGGGAGCGCTTTCGGCGAGTGCAGCGGCCGAGAGTGCTTGCACGAACGCTTCGACCGCCTCGACGAGCCGGTTCAGTTGCGCCTGCGTCAGCGGCCCGTCGTCGGAGACGTCCGCATACGCTTTGCTCGGGTCGTATGCATCCAGCCAGGCGAGGATCGACGTCGGATCGTCCCAGGACAACGAACCGATCACTGCTGCAGCAACACTGGTGCTCAGGTCGCCGACCACTGCCGACGCGGCACGGTCCACGTCGACCGTGTAGCTGACTCCCCGTCGACCTGTCTCCGAACCGGTATCCACCGACAGTTCCGCATCGCTGGACGTCATCGACACATCGTCGTCGTCCTTGTGCGGGTTGAACCCCTTCTCCGCTTCCGGAGTGTCGAAGTAGTCGCCGACCTCCGCCGCGCGCTCGTTGTACTCGGCATACCGGCCTACTTCTTGATCCTCGTCGATCCCCAGTGCGGTGGGCAGACCGTCCGCCACCTCGGCGCGCGAAGCCATCCGCTCGGCGTGCGCTTTACCTGCGGCCGGCCGGAACAGCGCGTCGAACGCCCGATCGAAACCGGCCTGTTCGTGAGAATACTTGGCGCACACAGCCCGAAGACATGCTCGCAACGTCTCACGATCCGAAGCGCCGACCATCGCGAGTACACGCCGAACCTCGATGACCTCGGCCGGTGACGCGGAAACTCCGGCTGCCCTCAGCAATCGGCCGAAACTCGCGGACACCACGTCGAGAACAAACGACGGTTGCCACACGGCGAGGCCACCGAGCGTCGTCATCTCGTCGAACGGATTCCGCTGCCGCCGCGGATTCCCTGTTGATGGGGGTCACGTCCACCGGTCCCCCGGAACACGGCCGTCGTCGTGTTGGCGGGTTTGCTTGCCACCGTGGATCGCTCGATCGGCTCGCCACCGTCACGCGACGGTGATTCGAGACGCTTTCCGTCGAATCGTTCCTTGGCCAGCGTCACATCTGACGAGTACTTGAGCAACGCCGTGAGCAGGATGTCGCGCACCTTGGCGTCGGAAGCGGTGTCGAATCCGCTGGCGGCGAGCACTGTTGCCGCTCTGGCCGCGTCGATGACCTCCGAGATGGACGGGCTCTTGCGCAGCGGGAGATCACGCAAGATGCGAGCCAATTCGACAACTTCGGTGGCCGTAGCCTCATCCACCTCCGGCGCTCGGGCCGTGACGATCTCGCGTTCACGCTCCGACGTCGGATAGCCGAGATGGTAATGCAGACAACGACGCTTGAGCGCGGGTGAGAGCTCGCGGGTGTCGTTGGACGTCAGGATGACCCAGGGCTGCGAGCGGGCAACGAACGTACCGACCTCGGGAATGGTGATCTGCTGTTCGGCGAGAATCTCGAGGAGCAGTGCTTCCATCGATTCCTCGGTGCGGTCCACCTCGTCGACCAGAAGCACTACCGGATCGGGTGAGAGGATCGCTTCGAGCAGCGGCCGCACGGACAGGAAGTTCTCGGAGTACAACCCGAAATCCTGATCGGCCAGAAACTTGGATGCTTCGGCGACGCTGTCGAATTCGGAAACCTGATCACTGATCCGGTCGCGAAGCATCTGCACGTGCAGGAGTTGCTTCGCGTAGTCCCATTCGTACAGGGCTCGATTGTCGTCCAGCCCTTCGTAACACTGCAATCGCACCAGTTTGCGGCCCCCGATCGCAGCCAGAGACTTCGCCAGTTCCGTCTTACCGACACCGGCCGGCCCTTCGAGCAGGAGCGGACGCCCCAGCGCCGTCGCCAGATGAACGACTACCGCGAACTCGTCATCGGCAATGTAGTCCTGCTCTCGCAGAGCATCTTTCACTTCGATTCCGCTGGAGAAACTGCGACCGGACATGGAATACCTTTCGATAGGGGCACAGCCCCTGTGCGCGCTCGAGGAGTCTCTGGACTCCTTAAGCGCGCACGGGGCCGGAGGCCCTGCTAGAAGTACGACTTGTTGATCGCGTGATCGACAACCGGGATCATCGACTCCACGGTGACCTCACGGGGGTTACCCGGGGTGCACCAGTCGTCCTGAATGTGCTCGGAGATGGCGCGCACCGTCTTCTCGTCACCCTTGATGACATCACCACGACCCTCGTACTTCTTGGTGTTCATCTGGTTCTTCGCGTACGAGTCTGTGCGAACCTGCCCGAAGTTGTCGGGGATACCGACGTCCTTGGCCAGACGGATGGCAGCCTCGACGGCAGCATCCGCGGCCTGAACCGTGGTGAGGTTGCGAGTGTCGACACCGAGTGCGCCGGCCAACTGGGCGTAGCGCTCGTAGCGCGAAGGCAGGTTGTACTCCCACACACGCGGCAACGCGATGGCGTTGTTCAAACCGTGGTGGCTGTCGAAGAATGCACTGACCGCGTGCGAGATCGAGTGAACGATGCCGAGGCCACCGGAGTTGAAGGCCTGTCCGGCAATATACTGCGCGTTCATCATTCCCTCGCGCGCCTTTAGGTTACGCGGCTCGAAGACGGCCTCGCGCAGGTTCTTCGCGACCAACTCGACCGAGTAGATCGCGTTACCGAGCGAAGGCGCGAAATCGAGACGAGAAACGAAAGGCTCACTGCCGTGCGCGAGTACGTCGAAGCCGCAGTACGCGGTGAAATGCTGAGGGCAGGTGTAGTAGAGCAGCGGATCGTCGATCGCCAACGTGACGATGGTCGCCTCGTCGAAGCCCACCCACTTGTGCGGGTTGTTCATGTCCGAGGTGTCAGTGATGACGTATGCCCACGACGTCTCGGAACCCGTTCCAGCCGTGGTGGATACGGCGATGTGCGGCGGGTTCTCCTTGTTGGTGGACTTGGCGAAGCCCTCGAACTCGTTGATGTTGCGACCGTCGTGTGCGATCACGACGCGAGCACCCTTGGCGGCGTCGTGGCTCGAACCACCGCCGATCGAGATGATCGAGTCGCACTTCTCCTTCTGATAGAGAGCCGCGGCCTCCATGACGTTGTAGTCCTTGGGATTCGACTCGACCTTGTCGTAGAGCACGACCTCGACACCCTGGTACTCGATCTTGCCGACGAGTTCCTCGATGATGCCCGAACCACGCAGACCGGTCGTCATCAGAAGGGTGCGCTTGAAGCCGAGATTCTTGGCCTCCACACCGATGATGTCGTGAGCGCCCACACCCATCAGGGCGCGCGGGAAGGGGTGGAACTCCTTGATCGGAAAGTCCCAGATCTGGTTGAGCTCGATAGCCATCGGTATCTCCTCATGGATGTGCACGAATGTGACTGCGGGAGGGATTCGAGCCGATTCTTTGTGACCGGCGTCTCACCTGGTTCCCACTGTGTACCGACAAACACCCCGTGCACAGACTTCGGCAGCTCAACCGCCCGGACGCCGCCCGCGAACCGCCCGTTCGGGCAGGTCGTCGCCACCCCGGACCGCCAGGAAGGCCGGATCCGACTGCCGTGGTTCCCGCTGATCGGGAACGTGTTGCTCGGCGACTACGATCCCCAGTAGCTTTTCATCACTGCTAACATTGAACTAGAACACGTTCTAGATGTTGCACTTCACTGACCTGCGCTTTACCCAGCTTCACGAGAGGACTAGCTTCGCGATGACGACAGTCGAGGTACCGCACAGCTCGCGATCGGCGGTACTCACCGTGTCCGGAGTCATCGAAGAGACTTCCGACGCCCGGTCGCTGGTGTTCGAAATTCCCGCAGAACTGAAGGACAAGTTCGACTACAAGCCAGGTCAATTCCTGACCCTGCGCATCCCGAGTGATCAGACCGGCTCGGTCGCACGCTGCTACTCCCTGGCCAGTTCACCCTTCACCGACGACGCCCCCAAGGTGACCGTCAAGCGAACTGTCGACGGCTACGGCTCCAACTGGCTGTGCGACAAGCTCCAGGTCGGCGACACCATCGAAGTGCTGCCGCCGTCAGGTGTCTTCACGCCCAAGTCGCTCGATCACGACTTCCTGCTCTTCGGTGCAGGCAGCGGAATCACTCCGGTGATCTCGATCCTCAAGTCCGCCCTCACGCAGGGCAGCGGCAACGTCGTGCTGATCTACGCGAATCGCGACGAGAAGTCCGTCATCTTCGGCGCCGAACTTCGCGAGCTGGCAGCGCAACACCCCGGCCGCCTCACCGTGGTCCACTGGATCGAAACCGTGCAGGGACTCCCCGCCGTCTCACAGTTGGCGACACTGGCCAAGCCATTTGTCGCGTACGAGGCCTTCATGTGCGGTCCAGGCCCCTTCATGGACGCCGTCCACAAGGCACTGGCAGAAGCGGGCATGCCCCGCACGCAGGTTCACGCCGAGGTCTTCAATTCACTCGCCGGCGACCCGTTCCGTGACGTCGAGGTAGCCGAAGTCTCCGACGAGGAAGCTGCCGACGCCGCAACCGTCGAGGTCGAACTGGACGGTGAAACCCACACCCTCGTCTGGCCGCGCAAGCAGACGCTCGTCGACATCATGCTCGCCAAGGGTCTCGACG
The DNA here is from genome assembly GCF_056945715.1 of Rhodococcus sp. MurmanLake-1. Taxonomy (NCBI): domain Bacteria; kingdom Bacillati; phylum Actinomycetota; class Actinomycetes; order Mycobacteriales; family Nocardiaceae; genus Rhodococcus; species Rhodococcus sp. MurmanLake-1. The sequence goes on from NZ_JBWZNF010000013.1 coordinate 77,471, forward strand.
TTCCGTACTCCTGCCAGGAAGGTGAGTGCGGGTCGTGTGCCTGCACCGTCACCGAAGGCGAAGTTCAGATGGACAACTCCGAAATCCTCGACGCCGAGGACGTGGCGAACGGCTACATCCTCGGTTGCCAGGCGAAGCCGATCACCGATCGCCTGAAGATCGAGTTCTGAACCCTGCTTCGATGCATGACGGCCCCTGATTCCCTGCGGAATCGGGGGCTTTGTCATCTTCTGAGCCATCATCCGCGCCATCTTCCGAGTCCCGCCCCGTAATCCACTCCGGCGCCGTTGTGGGCAACCGCCACAGCGCAAGAATCAGCACCAGGGTCACGATCAGGAAGCCCTCACGAAGGACCAAACCCAGAGGAAGCAGCAGCGGCGACGTCTCGATGAACTGCTGCCCCATACTCGGCCCGCAATAGACGACGGCCAACCCCACAGCGGCCGCACCGAACTGCAGCGGCGATCGAAGCCGAAAGAGAACCGTGACGGCAGCAGGCACGAGATACACCCAGTGATGAATCCAGCTGATCGGCGAAAGGATCGGCGCACTCAATCCGATCACCAACGCCGCATCGACCCCACGACCGACGCGATATACATCTCGGGCGACCCAGAGCGCTACCGCCGCGCACAGCACGGTCAACGGCATCGCCAGAGACGCCGTCCATGTGCCCAGTGCCGCAAGTCCGCCCTGCAGTGAACTGTTACCGGCACTCGCGATCGCCTGCCCGCTCAAGTCCACCCGGTCACTGAGGTTCCAGACGACGTCCGACCAGAAGGTCCAGCTGACGGCCGGGTCCACCATTGCTGCGACGGCGGTCGCCGCGGCAAATCCGATCGAACTCCAGATCGCGAGTCGCCACTGCTTCGTGACGACGAAGTAGACGATGAACAGCGCCGGCGTCAGCTTGATCGCGGCTGCGACGCCGATCAAAAGTCCTCGTGGAAACCACCGGCCGAATTTCGAATCGCCTCTGCGGGTCACGTCGAGCAGTACGAGCACCATCAGCACCAGGTTCACCTGGCCGAAGGAGATGTGCGCGCTGACGATGGGTGTCACCGACACGGCCAGGACCAATGCCGCCATGACGAGCGGCCGCTTGGGGACGCGAGCGGGAGTGAACTTGGCGACTGTCCACACCACCGCCGCGATGCACAACGCCGACCACAGCAGATATGCCGTCCACCAGTCGAAGAGAACAGTCGGCCAGAGGAAGATCACCGCGAACGGGGTGTAGGTGAACGGCATGCCCTCGTCGACGATCAACGGGCCGACAAGGTTGCTCTCGTAGATGTTCGAGCCTGCGGCAAATGCCTGGACAGCGTAGCGGTAGACGAGAAAATCAACGGGTTCGACGGCTCGAACGGAGTACACGAGATAACACAGAGCTGCGACGCCGGCAGCGATCAGTGAACCGATCGTCACAATTCGAGACGCCTCGACACGGGTGGCGGGCATACCGAGAATCGTCCCACAACCTACCGAGCGGTACTTCGCTAGCGGGCCGCCCGGAAGTGCGCTCGCTCGTCTGCGGTCAGATGTTCGCACGCGTAGCTCAGCGCCGTGCGTCCCATGTCTGCTGCATTCTCAGTAAGGAAGCCGGTCAACAAATCCCGATCCACCCGCTTGCCCACCTCGCGGAGCATCCAGCCCATCGCTTTCTGGGTCAGGTCTCGTCGATCACCCAGCACCTGCGCGGCAAGCTCGAGCGTGGTCGACGCGTCGCCGCGAGTGATGAATCCGTACGTCGTCAGCAGCGCCACCCGTCGTCGCCACAGGTCACCCGAATCGGAAAGCTCGAAGATCAGCCGGCGATCTCGGTCGTACAGCCAGCCGCCGAGGATCTGTCCGGCGGACGAATCCACTAGATCCCAATTGTTGACCCGCCCGTCCTCGACAGCGGTCAGATAGAAACCTGCGATGCGAGCGCGGCCCTCGCCGTCGAAAAATTTTGGGCGACTGACTTTTTCGAATTGAGCGACCAGGATCAGCAGCCCGGCCAATCGGTGCTCGTGAACGTCACTGTCGAGAAGGAGACGTATCTGAGGCAACGCGAGTCCGACGTGCTTCTTCACCACCGATCGCGTCTTCGGTACTCGCACGCCGATGAATACGTCACCCTCGCCGTACTCCCCCGGCGCTGTCTTGAAGAACCGCTGCAAGTGGACGGCATCTGCGGGATCCGCGAGGTCGGCCAACTGCTCGATCACGTCCTGGGCACTCGATTGCGTCACCCCAGAACCTTCTCACGGGTCGTCTGTGCGGACTCTTCGATTCTCTCAGCGTCCTCACACCGTCTGCCCTGCTCGGCCACAGGTCGGCAGACGACACTGGAGGACAGTCAGTGAAAGGACCACCCATGATCACCGCCGCTATCGCATTCACCACTCTCACCCTCATGGCACTCTCGGGACATATCGCGGCAAGCGCGCCGCGCGGGCTCGTGGCCATCCGGACGAATGGTCACAAATCTTGATATTCGAGCCTCCGCATCGCCTCTAACTGCAACGCGAATGCAATTGGCGGAGAGTTGATCTCGATCTTCCGCGGGCGTGTACTACAGGTGGACACACTCTCGTCTTTGGAGGTCTCGTCATGAAGTCGTGGAATCGAATGCAAGATGCCGTCGCGGTGGTTCTCGGCGTCTTTGCGGCTCTCTCGCCGATGTGGCTCGACACCACCGATCGGGCAATGTGGTCACTCGTCGTCCTGGGTGTCCTGGTTGCACTGTCGGGTCTGGCGCACATGGCACGTCCGGACATGACCATGGCGGATTACGCGATGGGTGTTTTCGGCGTCTTGATGTTCATTTCACCCTGGGTGATGAACTTCGACGCTCTGCGCGGTGCGTCGTGGACGGCCTGGGTTGTCGGGGTTCTGACCGTTGTGGTCGCGGTGAGTGCGATGCCGGTGATGAGTGCGCGGATGCATCACGGGGGTCACGGCGGCGTAGCCGCCCATTGACAGAGCGGCTGGATCAGGCTTTGATCGCGCCCAACAACCGCCCGGCGTCGAAGGCTTCGGCGCTGGGCGGTAGTGCGCCCGGACGACCGCTCACGAACACCTCGACGGTTCCCGATCCTTCGCCCGCGGCACCGAGCCCGTCGATCCGCCGCAGAGTCTGTCGTGCAACGGCTTCGGCGCTGTCGAAGAGTGTGACGCCGGCGGGTAACCGTGCTGCGATCTCGTCGGCGAGCAGTGGGTAGTGGGTGCACCCGAGGACAACGCCGCTGACGTCGTCCGGCGTCCGGGCAACCGCGGAATCGATGGCAGCAAGTGCGGCTGCGCGATCACCGAGATCTATCGAATCGGCCAGGCCGTGGCACGGCACTCCGACGACCTTGGCGCCGTTGCCGAACTGCTCGATCAGATCGGCTTGGTACCGGCTGGCCGTCGTCGCGGCTGTAGCCCAGATCGCCACTGAATCGCACGCGGCAGCGGCGGGTTTGATCGCGGGCACCGTTCCGATGACCGGTACTTCCGGCCCGACCAGTTCTCGCACGTGTGGCAGCGCGGTGACGCTGGCGGTATTGCATGGAAGAACGATGACCTGAGCCCCACGATCGAGGCTCCGCCGCACCGCACCGAGTACCCGGTCGACGACCCACGGCTCAGGCTTGGGGCCCCAGGGGGCGCCGTCCGGATCCAGGGAGAGCACCAGATCGAGATCCGGGCGCAGGCGTCTGAGCCACGCAGAGGTAGGGAGCAGGCCCAGTCCCGAGTCGATGAGTGCAACGATCACCGCACAAATCTATCGCCTCGGAACCGGTCCTGCCTCATCCGTTCAGGCCGGTGTGGACTCCAACACGTCAGAGATGGGCGTGCCGGCTGCGATCTTGGCGCGCATCTTCATCACCGCTCCCGCGCTACCTCCGCCGACGACAGCTGCCAGCACACCGTCGCGCTCGTAGTAGGCGACGAACTTTCGGCCGTCGTCCTTGACGATGTGAACGGTGTCCGTGGGTGCGACGGTCCCCAACGCCTGGATCTTGACGTCGTACTGATCGCTCCAGAAGTAGGGAACCTGCGCCGGAGCATCGGGATCACCCGTTCCGGTGAGCGCTCCCGCCAGGATCTTGGCCTGGTCGCCCGCATTGGTCCAGTGCTCGACGCGCTTACGTCGATCACCGATCTGCCAGGACGCGACGTCGCCGACGGCCCAGACGTGTTCGGTACTGGTGCGGCCGACGCCGTCGCAGAGCACTCCGTTGTCGAGTTCGATTCCCGAACCGTCGAGCCATCCCGTGACCGGCACCGAACCGACTCCGATCGCCACCACGTCGACCGGGATCTCCGAACCGTCGCTCAAGGTCGCAGTGGCAACCGCTCCGTCGCCGGACAACGAGGTCAAGCCGGTGCCGACGCGGACATCGACGCCCTCGTTCCGATGCAGACGTTCGACGAGGGCGCCAACGGTGGGGCCGAGCACCGACGCCAGCGGTGTCGGCTGAGGCTCGAGCAACACGACGTCGACGCCGTGAGACTTCATGCTGGCGGCCAGTTCGCAGCCGATGAAGCCGGCCCCGACGATCAGCGCACGCTTGCCGGGAGCCAGCTCGGCGCGAAGGGCCAGCGCCTCCTCGATGGAGCGCAGAACGTGCACTCCGGACAGCTCCGGAAGGCCGGCAATGCGACGCGGAGTCAGTCCGGTCGCGATGACCAACTCGTCGTAGTCGAGGGTGGATCCGTCCGCGAACGCCACCGACTTTGCGGCAGTGTCCACCGAGGTCGCGGGCGAACCGAGCTTGAGATCCACCTTGTTCTCGACGTAGAACTCTGCCGGACGCAGCGTCGTCTCGTCCTTGTCGCCGCGGATCACTTCCTTCGACAGCGGCGGCCGGTCGTAGGGCAGATGTGTTTCCCCACCGGCGAGCGTCAATTCACCCTCGAAGCCTGCTCGTCGCAGTTCCTCGACGGTCCGCAGCCCCGACAACCCCGCACCCACGATCACTATCCGTGCCACCACGTACCACCTGTCCGACCCACGTCACTAGCAGCGCTCACTATGAACGCCGTCACTATTTGCCCCCGACTCTGCCATACCAAATGCCGGAGTAGGTGTGGTGCATCCCGCATGGCCACCTACCAGTCACTACAGTTGGAGGTACTTCAGACGCACGCACTGACACATGAGCAGGGAGCCCCCATGACCAGCGATTCCAGTGAAAAGAACAGCGTCCGATTCGGCGCCGACGGTGGCGCGGAACTAGTCAGCACCCAGGGCAAGACGATCATCGCCGACGCCGTGGTCGCCAAGATCGCCGGTATCGCGACCCGCGAGATCAACGGCGTGTACGACGTCGGTGGGGGCACCGCGCGCGCGGTGGGGGCACTTCGCGACCGTATTCCGGGCGCCCGCGTCAACCATGCCCAGGGCGTCGCGGTGGAAGTGGGCGAGAAACAAGCCGCCATCGACATCGGCATTGTCGCCGAATACGGCGTCGCACTCCACGAATTGGCGGTAGGTATCCGCCGAAACGTCATTGCCGCAGTCGAAAGCATGACGGGTCTCGAGGTCACCGAGGTCAACATCACCGTCTTCGACGTCATGCTCTTCGAGGATGCAGAGAGCGGCGGCAGTACCGATCCGGAAGCCAAGCCGAGGGTTCAGTGAGTACCGCCGACGCCGGCCGCGAGATCGACGCGGCCGAGATCGTCGCCGACGCAGTTCTTGCGATCCCGGAAGTGGCAGATCTGCACGGCGGGCAATTCGGTGAGGTGGGAACCTACCTCCCCGGACGTCGAGTCACCGGCGTCGTCGTCGACGAAAACTCTTGTGCGGTACACATTTCCGTTCACTATCCGGCCGACGTTCGCGGCGTCGCCGAACGCGTCCGAGCGGTGGTGGCACGGTTGGTCGACGTACCGGTGAACGTGACCGTCGGAGACTTGTCGACAGCGGGATATCCACCCGAAAATTCCGAAGATGCAGTCACCGAGCTTTCCACCGTCACCGAGATCGCACCGAACATTCGAGAAGGGAACTGACATGAACAGCACTACCGTCGGACTGCTGGTCGGTCTGCTCCTCGCGCTCGCCGGAATCATGGGCGGATTCAGCGGATTCGTCTTCGCCGTCCTGCTCGGCGCCGCCGGTATGGCGATCGGAGCACACCGCGACGGACATCTCGATCTCGGCGCGATCCTCCGAAGCCGTGGCCGTGGCTGAGCCGACCACTCCGAACGCGGCAGACGATCCCGGCCTACGAGGTTCACTGGTCATCAAGGACCGGGCGATGGCCAAGATAGCCACTGCCGCAGCGGTGAACGTCCCGGGGGTGGTCCGCCAGTCCGGTGGCTTGACCCGCCTGACCGGGCGCGACCTTCCGCGAGCCGACATCTCGATGGGCAGCGACGCCGTGGCCATCAATCTGTTCCTCGCTGTGTCCTGGCCATGTTCGGTCACCGAACTGACCGGTCGCGTGCGGGCAGAAGTCGGACGCAGCGTCGAGTCGCTGACCGGCCTGCCCCTCCACGACATGAACGTCATGATCGCGGCAACCGAGGGTTCTGACGAATCCTGTGTTTCCGGCGTCGAAATCGCGGAAGGCCCCGCACAGGAGGCACTCTCGGATCCGATTCCACCCCGAGTTCCCTCCGCGAACCCCGCCGCCGCGGTGTCAGCCGTCGTCATCGCGTGCGGTCTACTCGCACTCGCTTTCGTGGTCTCGCGCGAATGGTTCATCAACCGCGGAACCTTCGATTCGGCGCCCTGGATCCGAAACTCCGTGGAGTGGACGTCGCGTCTGCACTGGCAACCGTGGCTGCTTCCGGTGGCCATCGCTGCCGTCGTCGCGGGCGTTGTCCTGATCATGTCCGCCCTCAAACGCCGGGCGAAAACCCATGTGCCGTTGGGTAACCCGAGCGCATCGACGGTATGGATGCGGCCGACGGACATTGCACGTCTGTGCAGTAGCCACGCAGCGGTCGTTCCCGGCGTCGACTCGGCCCACACCAGCGTCGACCGCAAACACATCAAGGTCCACATCGAATCCACCGGCGGCGATCGAACCGAACTGGCCGCGGCCGTCGACGCGGCAGTTCGGCCTCATCTCGCGATACTCCAGCAGCCACTGCAGCTTTCGGTAGTCGTGAGAGAAACGCCAGTACGACGAAAGGACGCCTCGTGAACCGCTGGATCTCCGCGGTCGATCGGACCATCGTCCTCATCGTCGGAATCGCACTCCTCGCGGCGGGCGCATACGCCATCGCGTGGGACGCGGGTGCCTCACTGATCAGGACCTGGGTGTCACGACTCGATCGTGAGGTCCTCTTCGGTCTTCCGGAGGAGCCTTGGTGGCACTGGGTGCTGTCGGGCACCTTCATCCTCTGCGTCTTCGCCGGTTTCGGGCTGTTGTACCTGAACCTTCGTCGACGCCGAACGAGCGCAGTCACATTGCGGCACAACGAGTCCGGCACAGACGTCAGTGTGGATCTGGGACCGGTCGCCGACGGCGTAGCGGCAGAACTCGCCCAGCTGAGCGGCGTGCGCAGCACCAGAAGCAAAGCGACGATCGATCGCGGACTGCCAACGCTGTCGATTGTCGTCACCGCAGACCCGGCGATCGATGTCGTCGGCTTCACCACTTCGGCCGAACACATCGCCCGTGCAACCAGGCGAAGCCTCGACGGCTCACCTGTCGCGGTACAGGTTCTGTTGCATCTCGACCGGGTAGAAGCCTCCAAGTAGAAGCACCCCGAACAACCGATCGCAGACCACCTGGCCATAGACACAGAAAAGGCGCTCACTCCCCGAAGGGAATGAGCGCCTTTCCTAGTGCTGTGAATCAGCTAGCGAGACAAGAGTCTCACTTGATGATCTTGGCAACCTTGCCGGCGCCGACCGTACGGCCGCCTTCGCGAATTGCGAAGCGCAGGCCCTCGTCCATGGCGACAGGCTGGATGAGCTTGACGGACATCTCGGTGTTGTCACCGGGCATGACCATCTCGGTGCCCTCAGGCAGCGTCACGACGCCCGTAACGTCCGTGGTACGGAAGTAGAACTGCGGGCGGTAGTTGTTGAAGAACGGGGTGTGGCGGCCGCCCTCGTCCTTCGACAGGATGTATGCCTGGCCCTCGAACTCCGTGTGGGGAGTCGTGGTGCCCGGCTTGACGACAACCTGTCCACGCTCGACATCTTCGCGCTTGATGCCACGAACGAGCAGTCCGACGTTGTCGCCGGCCTGGCCCGAGTCGAGCAGCTTGCGGAACATCTCGATACCCGTGACGGTGGTCTTGGTGGAGGTCTCCTTGATGCCGACGATCTCCACCTCCTCGTTCACGTTGACCGAGCCACGCTCGATACGACCGGTGACAACCGTGCCACGGCCGGTGATCGTGAAGACATCCTCGACGGGCATGAGGAAGGGCTTGTCCGTCTCGCGGACCGGGTCCGGGATGGACTCGTCGACTGCAGCCATCAGGTCGAGGATGGACTGCGTCCACTTCGGGTCACCCTCGAGTGCCTTGAGTGCCGAGATCGGAATGACGGGGGCTTCCTCGTCGAATTCCTGAGCGGCCAGCAGTTCGCGGACCTCCATCTCGACGAGCTCGAGGATCTCGTCATCGTCAACCATGTCGGCCTTGTTCAGGGCGACGAGGATGTAAGGAACGCCAACCTGGCGAGCGAGCAGGACATGCTCGCGCGTCTGGGGCATCGGGCCGTCGGTAGCTGCGACGACGAGGATAGCGCCATCCATCTGAGCTGCGCCGGTGATCATGTTCTTGATGTAGTCGGCGTGACCCGGTGCATCGACGTGCGCGTAGTGGCGCTTTTCCGTCTGGTACTCAACATGCGAGATGTTGATCGTGATGCCACGAGCCTTTTCCTCGGGAGCCTTGTCGATCTGATCGAAGGCCGAAGCCTCGTTCAGGTCGGGGAATGCATCCGCGAGAACCTTGGTGATGGCCGCCGTCGTCGTGGTCTTGCCGTGGTCGACGTGACCAATGGTGCCGATGTTCACGTGCGGCTTCGTCCGCTCGAACTTCGCCTTCGCCACTTTGTGTCCTCCTGGACTGTTGTTGCTTGCCGTATGCAGCAGTGCGGTTGGTTGTTACTTGGTCGTGCTTCGTGCCGGAAGCAACCGAGGTCACTTGCCGGCGCGGGCTGGGGAGCTCGCTGTGCTTACTCGCCCGTCGCCTTGGCGATGATTTCCTTCGAGACGTTCGCGGGAACCTCTGCGTAGGAATCGAACACCATGGAGAAGTTCGCACGGCCCTGGGTCTTCGACCGCAGGTCACCGATGTAACCGAACATCTCCGAGAGCGGAACCAGCGCCTTCACGACACGGGCACCACTGCGTTCCTCCATGGCCTGGATCTGGCCACGGCGGGAGTTGAGGTCGCCGATCACGTCGCCCATGTACTCCTCGGGCGTTGTGACCTCGACAGCCATGAGCGGCTCGAGAATGACGGGGCCGGCCTTGCGGGCGGCTTCCTTCAGTGCCTGCGAACCGGCAACCTTGAACGCCATTTCCGAGGAGTCGACGTCGTGGTAAGCACCATCGAGCAGCGACAGCTTCAGGTTCACGAGCGGGTAGCCGGCGAGAACACCGTACTGCATCGCGTCCTGCGCACCAGCATCCACGGAGGGGATGTACTCGCGCGGGATACGTCCGCCGGAGACCTTGTTCTCGAACTCGTAGGTAGCACCGTCTTCGCCCACGAAAGGCTCCAGAGCGATGATGACCTTTGCGAACTGGCCCGAGCCACCCGTCTGCTTCTTGTGGGTGTAGTCGTGCTTCTCGACCTTCTTGGTGATGGTCTCGCGGTACGCAACCTGCGGCTTACCGACGTTCGCCTCGACCTTGAACTCGCGACGCATGCGGTCGACGAGGATGTCGAGGTGGAGCTCGCCCATACCGCCGATGACGGTCTGACCGGTCTCTTCGTCGAGTTCGACCGAGAAGGTCGGATCCTCTTCGGCGAGCTTCTGGATCGCGACGCCCAGCTTTTCCTGGTCGGACTTGGTCTTGGGCTCGATGGAGACCTGGATGACCGGCGCGGGGAACGACATCGACTCGAGGACGATGGGGCTCGCCTGATCGCACAAGGTGTCACCGGTGGTGGTGTCCTTGAGGCCGATCATTGCGTAGATGTGGCCGGCTACGGCCTCGTCTACCGGGTTCTCCTTGTTGGCGTGCATCTGGAAGAGCTTTCCGATGCGCTCCTTCTTGCCCTTGGTTGCGTTGAGCACCTGAGCGCCCGGATCGATACGACCCGAGTACACGCGGACGAAGGTCAGCTTGCCGAAGAACGGGTGAGCAGCGATCTTGAAGGCGAGAGCCGAGAACGGCTCTTCCTTGCTCGGCTTGCGAGTGATCTCTACTTCTTCGTCACCGAGCTTGTGGCCGACGACCTCGCCGATGTCCAGCGGGTTCGGCAGGTAATCGATGACTGCGTCGAGCATGGGCTGAACGCCCTTGTTCTTGAACGCGGAGCCACAGATGACCGGGTACAGCTCGGAAGCGACCGTCATCTTGCGGATGGCGCCCTTGATTTCCTCGACCGTGAGCTCTTCGCCGCCGAAGTACTTCTCCATGAGAGCTTCGTCGGACTCGGCAACGGTTTCGAGCAGCTTCTCGCGGTACTCTGCAGCCTTCTCGACGAGGTCCGCGGGGATCTCTTCGATGGTCGGCAGTGCACCGGTCGGAACTACGCCGCGCCAGGTGATGGCACGCATCTCGACCAGGTCGACGACGCCGTCGAAGTCGTCCTCAGCGCCGATGGGCAGCTGGAGAACGAGCGGCTTCGCGCCGAGACGGTCGATGATGGTCTGGACTGTGAAGTAGAAGTCCGCGCCCATCTTGTCCATCTTGTTGACGAAGCAGATGCGCGGAACGTCGTACTTGGCAGCCTGACGCCAAACCTGCTCGGACTGCGGCTCGACACCTTCCTTACCGTCGAAGACAGCAACTGCGCCGTCGAGCACGCGCAGCGACCGCTCCACCTCGACCGTGAAGTCGACGTGGCCGGGGGTGTCGATGATGTTGATCTGGTTGTTGTTCCAGAAGCAAGTCACGGCGGCAGACGTGATCGTGATGCCGCGTTCCTTCTCCTGCTCCATCCAGTCCGTCGTCGACGCACCGTCGTGCGTCTCACCGATCTTGTAATTGACACCGGTGTAGAACAGGATGCGCTCGGTGGTGGTGGTCTTGCCGGCATCGATGTGCGCCATGATGCCGATGTTGCGGACCTTGTTCAGGTCAGTCAGCACTTCCTGTGCCACAGGTTTCTTCCCCGCTCGTTGCTTGGTTTTCGGGTGTCGGCCGTATCCGGTGTGTTCCACCGTCAAGGCCATGGTCTTTCAATTATGTCTCTGCCGAGGCGAACCTGGCCACCTGCGTCCGGAAACCGGCGAGATGATCAGGTCGCCAACGGCGACAAGCGTCGGAGCCCCACCCGATGGCAGTTGCTCCGACGCTTTACATCACCAGCGGTAGTGGGCGAATGCCTTGTTGGCTTCGGCCATCTTGTGAGTGTCTTCGCGACGCTTCACAGCTGCACCGAGGCCATTGCTGGCATCGAGGAGCTCGTTGGCGAGACGCTCGACCATGGTCTTCTCACGACGTGCACGCGAGAAGGTGACCAGCCAGCGCAGTGCCAGCGTGGTGGAACGACCGGGACGAACCTCGACCGGCACCTGGTAGGTAGCGCCACCGACGCGGCGGCTACGAACCTCGAGTGCAGGCTTGACGTTGTCCAGGGCGCGCTTGAGAGTGACGACCGGATCGGTGCCGGTCTTCTCGCGTGCCTGCTCGAGAGCCTGGTACACGATTCGCTCTGCGGTGGACTTCTTGCCGTCCAGCAGGATCTTGTTGACGAGCTGCGTCACCAACGGGGAACCGTAAACCGGGTCGTTGATGAGCGGGCGCTTCGGAGCGGGGCCCTTACGTGGCATTAGCTCTTCTCCTTCTTGGCGCCGTAGCGGCTGCGTGCCTGCTTGCGACCCTTGACACCCTGGGTGTCCAGGGAGCCGCGGATGATCTTGTAACGGACACCCGGGAGGTCCTTCACACGACCGCCACGGACGAGCACCATGGAGTGCTCCTGAAGGTTGTGACCTTCACCGGGGATGTACGCGGTGACCTCGACCGAAGTCGTGAGGCGAACACGTGCGACCTTACGGAGCGCGGAGTTCGGCTTCTTGGGGGTGGTGGTGTACACGCGAGTGCACACGCCACGACGCTGCGGGCTGCCCTTGAGGGCTGCCGTCTTGACCTTGGCGGTCTTGTCGCGGCGACCCTTGCGGACCAGCTGGTTGATGGTTGGCATTTACCGGCTTTCTTGTGACGAACAGACTGCTCGAGCGAACTCGGGCCGTTCGAAAACGTGGCTGTTCTGAAATTAGGGATCTAGCAGTTGGAGCAAGAGAGCTGCTGCTCCTCACCCACCTCAGAGTCTGTACTCAGCACTTTCATGCCGCGCACTGCCCCCGAGGTCGGGCGTGTCGCATACCCCCACACAGGCAGCCGGATGCTCGTTCATCAGCAGTTTCTGCTCGAACGCGCGCACGGCAATACCTAGCTAGGCACACAGATCGGCCCGGGCATGCCGGACACGACCCATAACGATACCTGTCGGCGCGCCACGAGGTCAAAGCGAGGCCACGGTGATAGTGACCTCACGCTCTGACCAGACACTCTGGCTGCAAACTCAGACCACGCAGCCGGACCGGTCACGATCAGATGCTGCGGTTCAACGTCAACGCGCCGAGCTTTGCCGCAGCCTCGCACGGATCCGCGCCGCCCTGCGGCTCGGTGACCCACCAACCGAACACTCCCCCGGCCGGTGCGCTCGCGCTCACGCCGCAGCTCTGCGGCTCGGCCGGCTGGCGAACCTCGTAACCGCCACTGCCGTTGATGTCGATTTTCGCCACCACGTATCCCAGATGTTCGAATGCAGCGCGCTCGTGATCGAGGGTGCCCGTCTCGAACCAGTTGAAGGTGATCTTGATCGGACCCGCGGCCCCGATGCCGTCCCAACGGCAGATGGCACCGAAGAACCCACGCCCGACGGCGTCGGCACCCACCGCGCCGGCGATCTGCTCGTCGGTGACGGCCTCGCATTCTTGGAGGACGTTGGCGAATTCCTGGCTGTCACTACCGCCGTAGCTGCCCTCCGCACGGGGAGCCCCGGTAACCACCGAGCCGCAGCCTGTCAGCAGAACCAGCGATCCAGCCAGGGCGAGCCCGATCCGTACGCGCTTCACGGCGCCCTCGAACTTCACTGTGCCCTCGAAACTGTTTTTTCCATCAGATCCCGCGCCACCGTGCATGGATCCGCGGTCGGTGGCAGCAAACCGTAGGTGATCGACCAGTGCACGAAGTCTCCGCCGAACGCGATACCCAACTCGCACAACGAACCTGCCGTGGACGCGATGAAGCCTTGATGACCGCCGATCGTGATGTCGTCGGCAGGACGTCCGAGCAGGTCGGACCCCGCCCGTTCGCGGCCGATCGGGCTACCGCGGTACCAGGAGAAACTGACGCTCGGACCGCTCGAACCAGCGACCTCCCACTGGCAACCGACGCCGTTGCGCGTCGTCGTCGCAAAAGCGCCGAGGTTGAAGGCATTGACAACTTCTTCGTCGGTCACCGAGCCGCATTCGGCGAACATCGGACCGGGATCGGTGGGTGCGAGTGCCTGCGAACCCGCGCCGTCGCCCGGCTGATCGACGGCCCCGTCGTCGGAGCTGCAGCCGACCACCGCCGAAAGCACGGCAGCCGAGACCAATACCGAAGTCCCGATCGAAGTGAGGGTGCGTGCGGCCATGGAGCCGACTGTACTTCTCGGTGGCCCCCGACACACGCCACGTACGCACCTCGCTCATCGGTCGCCGCCACGCCGCTACCGATTCAGGGAGTTGGGACCGGTACCCGAACCAGCGTGGAATCCAATTGCGCCGCCCATTGTTTGACCACCTCGGTGCGTCGACGCGAGTCGTCGGTCAAGACGTCTGCCAGCCCCAGCCCGCGGGCCAGGTCCAGGGTCGCCTGTACCAAACGGTGCGTCACCGGATCGGAGTCGTCGACACCCAGACTCTCGACGGCCATGCGGTGCGCGATGCGCCCGAACCGTTCCTCGAGGGGCAACACGCGGGCCCGCAGGTCGGGGTCGGAGGCAGCGGCCGTCCACACCTGCAGTGCTGCTTTGAACAGAGTTCCGGTGTAGTACTCGACCAACCGCGAAATGACCGCCTCGGTTCGTCCGGCACCCACCGGAAGGTCGGTCGATTCCTTTCGCGCCTGATCCATCCTGGCGTCGAACATCACCTCGAGCGCCGCCGTGATGAGGTCCTCGCGGGTCGGGAAGTGATGCTGCATCGCACCGCGGGACACCCCGGCACGCTGGGCGACGACGCTCATCGTCGTTGCGCTCCATCCGAGTTCGGCGAGACACTCCACAGTCACTTCGAGCAGGTGGGAGCGCGTGACTCGACTTCGGTCCTGCTTGGGTTCTCGAGTCATCGCGCCGCCATCCTTTCTACCGCTGTGTTCCAGTGCGCAGTTCTACTGCGCCCAGGCTGCTGGACGCTTCTGCAAGAAAGACATCATGCCCTCACGAGCCTCGTCAGAGGAAAACAGCCGGGCAGACTGCGCGATCATCTCCTCGCCGTCACGGTCGAATCCGGCCAGGACCGAACGCGTCGTGATCCACTTCGATTCGGCAAGTCCCTGCGGTGAACATTGGCGCAAGGTGCCGAGCAGTTCGGTGATCGACTCCCCCGTGTCCTGCGACGCGGCGGTGACGAGTCCGATGGATTCGGCCTCGTGCTGGCCGAACTTCTCTCCGGTGAGCAGGTAGCGGCTCGCAGATCGCTGGTCGAGCCTCGGTAGGACCGTGAGCGAAATGATGGACGCTGCCAAACCCAACCGTGATTCCGTCACCGCGAAGGTGCTCGCCGGTCCGGCGACGACGATGTCGCACGCCCCGACAAGACCCATACCCCCGGCTCGGACGTGACCGTCGATGCGCCCGATCACCGGCTTGGGAAGCTCGAGAATGCTGCGCAAGAGCGTCAGCATTCCCCGCCCTCGTTCTTTGACGGCCTCTTCCGGTGACGCGGACGATCCGGAAGCCTCGCTGAGATCGGCTCCCGCACAGAATGTTCCACCGGTGTGGGTGAGCACCACCGCTCGAACTGCCGGATCGGCGGCCGCTGACGTCAACCCGGCCTGTAATTCCGTGACCAACCGCGTCGAAATCGCGTTGCGGTTGTGGGGCGAGTCGAGAGTGATCGTGGCAGCACCGCCCGATACTTCGTACCGTACGTATGGCTTGTCCTGATCCGTCATGAGTCTCCTCTTCAGTAGGACCGTTTAGTACGACCGCGGCAGACCGAGAGAGTGCTGCGAGACGAAGTTGAGGATCATCTCGCGGCTCACCGGCGCGACGCGGGCGATACGAGCCGCGCCGAGCATGGCGGCCAACCCGTATTCCTTCGTCAGGCCTGCGCCGCCGTGCGTCTGGATCGCCTGATCGAGCGCCTTGATGCTGGCTTCGGCGGCGGCGTACTTTGCCATGTTCGCGGCTTCGGCAGCACCGAAATCGTCGCCGCTGTCGTAGAGCACCGCGGCCTTCTGCATCATCAGCTTGGCGAGCTCGAGTTCGATCTTCACCTGCGCGAGTGGATGCGAAATACCTTGGTGCGCACCGATCGGCGTCTTCCACACCGTGCGCTCGTTGGCGAACTTCACCGCAGCGTTCAGGGCGTAACGGCCCATGCCGATGGCCATCGACGCACCCAGGATGCGCTCGGGGTTGAGGCCGGCGAACAACTGCATCAGGGCGGCATCGGCTTCGCCGACCAGAGCGTCGGCCGGCAGCCGTACATCGTCGAGGAACAAGATGAACTGGTGGTCCGGCTCGATGATGTCCATCTCCATCTGCGTCTTCACGAATCCGGGAGAATCCGTGGGGACGATGAACAGAGCGGGCTTGAGCTTGCCGGTCTTGGAGTCCTCGGTGCGCGCGACGATGAGGACCGCGTCAGCCTGATCGACACCCGAGATGTAGATCTTGTTGCCGCTCAGGATCCAGTCGTCGCCATCCCTGCGTGCCGTCGTGGTGATCTGATGAGAGTTGGAACCAGCGTCGGCCTCGGTGATTCCGAACGCCATGATCTTGGAACCGTCGGCGAGGCTGGGTAGCCACTGCTGCTTCTGCTCCGCCGTGCCGTACTTGCCGATGATGGTGCCGCAGATGGCCGGGGATACGACAACCAGGAGCAGACCGGCACCCTGTGCCGCCAATTCCTCCTGCACCAGCGCGAGTTCGTAGATACCGGCACCGCCGCCGCCGTATTCCTCCGGCAGGTTGACGCCCAGGAATCCGAGTTTGCCCGCCTCGTTCCACAATTCGGTGAGCGGCTCACCCTTGCGCGCCTTGGGCAGCACGTAGTCGACGTAGTTGAAGCGCTCACCCAGTTTGGAAACGGATGCCCGCAGTTCCTTCTGCTCTTCGGTTTCGATGAAACTCATCATGCTTCCTCTTCTGTAGCGGGTTCTTCCACACGTGCGAGTACCGATCCGACTTCGACCTGCTGGCCGACGGCGACCGGAAGTTCTACCAGGACACCGGCAGTCGGCGCGGTGACGGTGTGTTCCATCTTCATGGCCTCTAGCCACAGAATCGGCTGGCCGGCAGTGACGGTGTCACCGAGTGCGGCACCGAGGCGGATAACCGATCCCGGCATCGGAGCGAGCAACGAACCGGCGGCGACTTCCGCCGACGGATCCACGAAGCGCGGTGCTGCCGTCAACGCGACCGGCCCCAGCGAGGAGTCGACAAAAATCTCACTCCCGTATGCCGCCACGTCAAACGAACGCTGTACTCCGCTCTGCTCGAGCACTACCCGGGCAGCAGTTGCCGATACCAGGCTCACGTCGTCGAAGCATTCTGCGTTCAACACGCCGCTTCGGCTCAGGGAGTAGCGGACGTCGTAGTCGCCCGACGCAGTGGAGTAGCTCTTGCTCTGCGGCTGCGACGGCAGGTTGCGCCACCCGCTGGGCAAGCGGCCGATGACACGCGCCGACGACCGGTTGTGCGCGGCATCGGCAAGTGCCGCCGCCAGCGCCGAAAGCCTTTCGGCGTCGGTGTCGGCCAGAGGCGTTGACAACTTCTCGAGGTCATGGGTCTCGAAGAACGCCGTATCGGTGTCCCCGGCAATGAAGGCCGGGTGAGCCAGGACATTGACGAGCAGGTCGCGGTTGGTCCGCAGACCGTGAATCCTGGTGCGCGCCAGCGTCGACGCGAGCAGCCGAGCAGCTGCGGTCCGCGTCGGCGCGTACGAGATGATCTTGGCCAACATCGGGTCGTAGTGGACGCCGACAACACTGCCGTCGACGACGCCGGAGTCGAGGCGAACGCCCTGCTCACGCAGAACACTGAATTCTTGCGGGTCACCGGGCAACTCGATGTGGTGAACGGTTCCACTCTGAGGCTGCCAGTTCTTGGCGGGGTCCTCGGCGTACAGTCGCACCTCGATCGAATGCCCCCGGATCTCCGGCTGTTCGTCCGGAAGTGCTTCACCTGAAGCGACCTGCAATTGCAGTTCCACCAGATCGAGTCCGGTGGTGCACTCGGTGACCGGATGCTCTACCTGCAAACGGGTGTTCATTTCCAGGAAGAAGAAGTCGCCTTTTTCGTCAGCCAGGAATTCAACGGTTCCTGCGCCTTCGTAACCGATGGCGTTGGCTGCGAGCCGCGAGGCGTCGAACAGCTTCTCGCGCATGGCGGGGATGCGTTGCACGAGCGGCGACGGTGCCTCTTCGACCACCTTCTGATGCCGACGCTGGATCGAGCACTCGCGCTCCCCCACCGCCCACACCCCACCGTGGCGGTCGGCCATGACCTGAACCTCGATGTGCCGACCGGTCTCGAGGTAGCGCTCGCAGAAGACAGTCGGGTCGCCGAAGGCGGACTGCGCCTCACGCCGCGCCGCTTCCAGTTCGCCTTGCAGCGAAGACAATTCACGAACGACACGCATTCCGCGTCCGCCGCCGCCCGCCGACGCCTTGATCAGCACTGGCAGATGAGCTTCGGTCACCGCAGCGGGATCGAGTTCGGACAGCACCGGAACTCCGGCGGCGTCCATGATCTTCTTGGACTCGACCTTCGACCCCATGAGCTCGATGGATTCGACGGGTGGGCCGATCCACGTCAGCCCCGCGTCGATGACGCTGCGCGCGAACTCCGCGTTCTCGGAGAGGAATCCGTATCCGGGGTGAATCGCGTCGGCGCCCGAAGCCTTCGCGGCGGCGATGATCAACTCGCCCCGCAGGTAGGTCTCGGCAGGCGTGTTACCCGGCAGGCGAACCGAAGCATCGGCTTCGGCGACGTGAGGGCTGTCGGCATCCGCGTCGGAAAATACCGCAACCGTGCCGATTCCGTTCTTCCGACAGGTTGCGAAGACACGGCGGGCGATTTCGCCACGATTGGCGACCAGTACTGAAGTGATTGTCACGGCGTGCCTCACATACGGAAGACGCCGAAGTTCTCGGTGCCTTCGATCGGGGCGGTGGCAATGGCCGACAGGCACATTCCCACCACGGTGCGGGTGTCTCGGGGATCGATGACGCCGTCGTCGTACAGACGCCCGGACAGGAACATCGGAAGTGACTCGGCCTCGATCTGGTTCTCGATCATCGCGCGCATGCCGGCATCAGCCTGCTCGTCGAAAACCTGGCCGCGGGCCTCGGCAGCAGCGCGTCCCACGATGGAGATGACGCCGGCAAGCTGCGCACCGCCCATGACGGCGGACTTGGAACTGGGCCAGGCAAAGAGGAATCTCGGATCGAATGCCCGTCCGCACATGCCGTAGTGACCGGCGCCGTACGACGCTCCGAGCAAGATCGAGATGTGCGGAACCTTGGAGTTGGCAACCGCATTGATCATCATCGATCCGTGCTTGATCATGCCGCCCTCCTCGTACTCCTTACCCACCATGTAGCCGGTGGTGTTGTGCAGGAACAGCAACGGCGTGTTGGAGCGGTTGGCAAGCTGGATGAACTGCGTTGCCTTCTGGGACTCCTCACTGAAGAGCACTCCACGTGCGTTGGCCAGGATGCCGATCGGGTAACCGTTGAGTTCGGCCCAGCCGGTCACGAGGGAGGAACCGTAGAGCGGCTTGAACTCGTCGAAGTCGGAACCGTCGACGATACGGGCGATGACCTCACGCGGATCGAACGGAATCTTCAGATCGGCCGGAACGATGCCGAGCAACTCTTCCGGATCCTCGAGCGGTTCGATGATCTCCGCGCGAGGCGCCGGCCCCTTCTTGGTCCAGTTGAGTCGCTTGACGATCGAGCGACCGATGCGGATCGCGTCCTGCTCGTCGGCTGCGAAGTAGTCGGCCAACCCGGACTTGCGAGCGTGCATTTCGGCGCCGCCGAGTGCCTCGTCATCTGATTCCTCACCGGTGGCCATCTTGACCAGCGGCGGACCTGCGAGGAACACCTTGGAGCGTTCCTTGATCATCACGACGTGGTCGGACATGCCCGGGATGTACGCGCCGCCGGCAGTCGAGTTACCGAAGACCAGTGCAATGGTGGGGATACCGGCTGCGGAAAGCTGTGTGAGGTCACGGAACATACGCCCGCCCGGGATGAACACCTCCTTCTGCGTCGGCAGGTCTGCACCGCCGGACTCGACCAGCGAGATCACCGGGAGACGATTTTGCATGGCGATGTCGTTGGCCCGGAATCCCTTACGCAGCGTCCACGGATTGCTGGTGCCGCCGCGCACGGTGGGATCGTTGGCGACGATCAGGCATTCGACACCTTCGACAACGCCGATACCGACCACGGTGCTGGCGCCGACCGGGAAGTCACTCCCCCACGCAGCGAGGGGACACAGCTCGAGAAACGGTGAATCCTGATCGAGCAGGAGTTCGATCCGCTCGCGCGCCAGAAGCTTTCCCCGTTTGTGGTGCCGCTCGGTGTACTTCTCGCCGCCACCGGCAAGCGCTTTGGCGTGCTCGACCTCGATCTCGGCGAGCTTGGTGTTCATGGTCGATGTTGCGGTCTGATACACCTCGGAATTGGTGTCCAGCGTTGACCGGATGACACTCATGACTGATACCCCAATCGCTTGGCCGCGAGGCCGGTGAGGATTTCGGTGGTTCCGCCACCGATTCCCAGAATTCGCATGTCCCGGTACTGCCTCTCCACTTCACTTTCCTGCATGTATCCGAGGCCGCCGAACAGCTGAACGGCTTGGTTCGCAACCCATTCGCCCGTCTCGACTGCCGTGTTCTTCGCGAAGCACACCTCGGCGATCAGGTCGCCGTCACCGGCCATGTACCGCTCGATCACCGAGTGGGTGTACACCTTGGCGACGTCGATCTTGCGGGCCATCTCGGTGACGGTGTTCTGCACGGCCTGCCGACTGATGAGGGGCCGACCGAAAGTTTCGCGGGCGCGGCACCATTCGAGGGTCAGCTCCAGGCAACGTTCTGCACTGGCATACGCCTGCGCGGCGAGCGCGACACGTTCGGAAACAAATGCCTGGGCGATCTGCGCGAAGCCGCTGTTCTCTGCGCCGACCAAATTCTCCACCGGAACCCGGGCATCGACAAAGGACAGTTCCGCGGTATCGGATGCACGCCAGCCCATCTTCTCGAGTTTGCGTGAGACGGTGAATCCCGGTGTGCCCTTCTCGATCACGAGCAGTGAGACACCACCCGCGCCGGGGCCACCGGTGCGCACTGCGGTAACGACGAAGTCGGCTCGAACGCCGGAGGTGATGAATGTCTTGGCGCCGTTCACGACGTAATGATCGCCGTCGCGCTTGGCTGTGGTTGTCAGGTGCCCGACGTCGCTGCCTCCGCCGGGCTCGGTGATGGCGAGCGAGCCGATCTTGTCGCCGCGCAGGGTCGGCTTGACCCACTTCTCGATCTGCGCCTCGTCGCCCGCTGCAATCAGGTGCGGCACCGCGATGCCGCAGGTGAAGAGCGAAGCGAACAGCCCGCCCGACGCACCTGCCTGATGCATCTCCTCACAGATCACGATGGAGTCGACGGCGTCGCCGCCCTCACCGCCCGCCGATTCGGGAGCACTGGCGCCGAGCAGCCCGAGAGCGCCTGCCTTGCGGTGCAATTCGCGGGGAATCTCGCCGTCACGCTCCCACTGCGTCAGGTGCGGCAAAATCTCCTGGTTCACGAATCCGCGTACGGTCTCGCGAAGCGCAAGCCTTTCCGGTGTGGTCCACACGGTCACCGTGAATCCTCTTTCTCGTCAGTTGTGGGGAGTAGCGAAATCGGGATGTCGATGTGGCGCGAACGCAGCCATTCACCAATTCCCTTGGCCTGCGGATCGAACCGCGCCTGCGAGGCAACACCCTGGCCGAGAATTCCCTCGATCACGAAGTTGACGGCACGAAGGTGCGGAAGCTGGTAGCGAGTGACGTTCAGGTCTGCTGCTTCCGGTAGCAGTTCCTTGAGCATTTCGACGGTCAGATTGTGCGCCAACCACTTCCACTGATCGTCCGTGCGAACCCAGACGCCGACGTTGGCATTTCCACCCTTGTCGCCACTACGGGCACCGGCGATCGTGCCGAGTGGCACCGAAAGCGAAGACTGTGGCGGCAACGGCTCCGGACGCTCAGGTTCGTCGACGGCTTCGAGGTCCTGCGTCAGCGTCGACGGAGCGATGTCCACGCGAGTGCCGTCGGGCAGTACGGCCACGTGAGGCACCGATCCCGCGTCGACGTAGCCGGGGGTGAACACTCCATACGGTTGTCCGTTGCTCGGCGGCGCGGTCAGCGAGAAGCCTGGGTAACTGGCGAGTGCCATTTCCACCGCAACCGCAGAGAAGGGACGACCGATCACCTTGGGATCGGAATCGCGAACCACGCAGCGCAGCAACGCACTCGCGGTTTCCTCGGTGTCGGAATCCGGGTGATCCGTGCGAGCGAGAGTCCAGACCAGTTCGGC
Source organism: Rhodococcus sp. MurmanLake-1 (assembly GCF_056945715.1). Taxonomy (NCBI): domain Bacteria; kingdom Bacillati; phylum Actinomycetota; class Actinomycetes; order Mycobacteriales; family Nocardiaceae; genus Rhodococcus; species Rhodococcus sp. MurmanLake-1. The sequence continues at coordinate 99,408 of NZ_JBWZNF010000013.1, forward strand.
GGGCTTCTTCGTCAGCCAGGATTCGAGTTGAGTCTTCGCCAGATCCGCTTTGGCCTCGATGTCGAGACCCGTGAGGATGAACGTGGCCTCGTTGCGGAACCCGGCCAGCGTGTTGAGTGAGACCTTGTACTGCGGCGGCGGAGCCTCGCCCGTGACTCCGCTGATCAGCACCCGATCCGGGCCTTCCTGGGTGAGCACCGCGTTGTCGATGCGGGTGGTCACGTCCGGGCCTGCGTAGCGTCCACCCGTGATCTCGTACAGCAGCTGCGCCGTCACGGTGCCGACGCTCACCTCGCCGTCCGTACCGGCATGCTTGGTGATGACCGAAGATCCGTCCGCGTTGATCTCGGCGATCGGGAATCCAGGACGGCCCAGATTCGGAATCTCGGTGAAGAACGCGTAGTTGCCGCCGGTGGCCTGGGTTCCACACTCGATGACGTGGCCCGCCGCGACAGCACCGGCCAGCTGATCGAAATCATCTCGCTTCCAACCGAAATGGTGAGCGGCTGGACCGACGATCACCGAAGCGTCGGTGACACGTCCGGTGACCACGACATCGGCGTCGGCCGACAATGCTTCGACGATGCCCCAGGCGCCGAGGTAGGCGTTGGCCGTCAGCGGGGAGCCGAGTCCGAGTTCGTCTGCCCGAGAGACCAGATCGTCGCCCTCGACGTGGGCGATCTTCGCGTTCAACCCCAGCTTGGTGTTGACCTCGCGCAGCGCGTGCGCCAGTCCGGCCGGGTTGAGACCGCCGGCATTCGCGACGATCTTCACGCCCTTGTCGAGTGCAAGTCCGAGGGTGTCCTCCACCTGCCGCAGGAACGTCTTCGCGTAGCCGAGCGACGGGTCCTTCATCCGGTCCCGTCCGAGGATCAACATCGTCAGTTCGGCCAGGTAGTCACCGGTCAGGTAGTCGAGTTCGCCGCCCTCGAGCATCTCGCGCATCGCCGAGACGCGGTCGCCGTAGAACCCGGAGCAGTTACCGATCCGTACCGAACTCATTTGCCCACCTCCGCTTCTCGTGCGGCTCGTCCCTCGCCGCTGGGTCCGGCAAATGCCTGCGCGAACCCCAACCACTCGTCTGCGTCGGCGCCAACGGCGACCAGATCGAGATCGGCGCGATTGGCACGCTGGGTGACCAGCAGGCAGAAGTCCAACGCCGGCCCGGTCACCTTCTGCGGTGCATCTTCCGGCCCCCAGGTCCAGAGCGAACCGTCCGGCGCCGTCAACTCCACCCGGAAATCGTCGGCGGGCGGCGTCTTCTCGTTGACCGAGTACGCAAAGTTCCGCGTGCGGACACCCAGATGAGCGATGTTCTTGATGCGCGCCGTCGGGGCTCGCTCGACGCCGAGCGCGTCGGCAACGTCCTGCCCGTGCGCCCACGTCTCCATCAATCGCGCAGTTGCCATGGACACTCCGCCCATGGGCGGGCCGTACCAAGGAAACTTGGTACCGGACGGGGCGGCGGTGAGAGCCTCGACGAGAGCGGTGCGCCCCGCTCGCCAATCGGCGAGCAACTCCGCCGGCGGGCGGGCCGCCTGCTCGGCAGCACCGTCGTCGACAAACCCAGCCGGATTCACGAACGCCGCCTTCAACTGCTCCGCAAACCCGTCCGGGTCGGTGATCGCCAGGATCGCAGCACTGTCCGTCCAGTGCAGGTGCCCGATCTGATGCGCGACGCTCCACCCTTCCGCCGGCGTCATTGTCGCCCACTTCTCCTCGGGCAGATCCGCAACCAGGGCGTCGAGGCTCTCGCCTTCGGCCCGCAAGTCATCGATGAACGTCTGAAGTTCGGCCATGCGACCAGCATCACACCCGGGTCCATAAAAATCAAGCACGAATGATTGTTATTGAGAAATCTTGTGGTGAGAGACTGAGCTCAACTGCCATCGACTACCAGGAGCACCCATGAGCGACGCCGTACTGATCTCGCGAACCGGCGATGTGGTCACGTGGACCCTCAATCGCCCGGACACCCGCAACGCGATCTCCGAGATCGACATGATCGAGGCCCTCGAAGACGCGGTCACCGCAGTCAACCGAGATCAGAGTGTGCGCGCGGTCATCCTCACGGGGGCCGGGTCGGCTTTCTCCTCCGGCGGCAACGTCAAACACATGCGAGACAAGGAAGGCATGTTCGGTGGTGCTCCCGGCGAGATCCGTCAGGGCTACCGGCACGGCATCCAGCGCATTCCGCTCGCGCTGTACACATGTGAGGTGCCGACCATCGCCGCGGTCAACGGCCCGGCCATCGGAGCGGGCTGCGACCTCTCCCTCATGTGCGACCTCCGCATCGCCTCGACCGCCGCAGTCTTCGCCGAGAGCTTCGTCAAGGTGGGACTCATCCCCGGCGACGGCGGAGCCTGGCTGCTCCCCCGCGCGATCGGCAACGCCCGCGCCGCCGAGATGGCGTTCACCGGCGAACCCATCGATGCTGCGAAGGCACTCGACTGGGGTCTGGTCTCGCAGATCACCGAACCCGAGGAATTGCTTTCCGCAGCGCACGCTTTGGCAGCGCGAGTAGCCGCCAATCCCCCGCAGGTACTCCGCATGACCAAGAAACTCCTCCGCGAAGGCCAGCACCAGAGCCTCGAGAGCCTGCTCGAACTCTCGGCCGCCATGCAGTCGATCGCCCACCACACCCGAGATCACCACGAAGCCGTCGCCGCGATGCTCGAGCGTCGAAGTCCCGAGTTCACCGGAGAATGAAGGCGGGCAGTCAGCTACTACCGGTCGGCGCTGTCCTCACCTCGATACTGTCGCTCCAGTTCGGAGCGGCATTCGCGACGACATTGTTCTCGCAGATCGGGCCGGCCGGAGCCACGACGCTGCGGCTGACGATCGCCGCGATCATCCTCGGCGTCATCGTCCGCCCACGATGGAGCAGGTGGTCGAACCGGCAACGCAAAGGCATCTTCGCGCTGGGCATCGCCCTCGCCGTGATGAACGGCGCCTTCTACCTCGCCCTCGACACGGTGCCCATCGGCACCGCCGTCACCATCGAGTTCCTCGGACCGCTCACCCTGGCCGCAGTTCTGTCTCGTCGGTGGGCCGACGGAGCGTGGGTACTGCTCGCCTTCGGCGGAGTGTTGCTGCTCGGGTTAGGCGATCACGGCGAATCCGGTTTGGACCCGATCGGGGTGATGTTCGCGTTGATCGCCGCGACTGCGTGGGCCGGCTACATCGTGGCCGGTTCCCACCTGGCCGCGACGCTCCCGAGCGCCGACGGGTTGGCAGGGGCAAGCATCGTCGCAGCCGTATTGACGCTCCCCTTCGGCGTTGTCTCGGGCGGAAGCGAACTGCTGGATCCGAAGATGCTCGCCGCAGGCGCCGCCGTCGCCATCCTCTCGTCCGTCATCCCGTACAGCTTGGAAATGTGGGCGCTGCGCTCCTTGGCCAAGAAGGTCTTCGCGGTCCTCATCGCCCTCGAACCGGCAGCGGCCGCACTGGCCGGAGTCCTCGTGATCGGGCAAACGCTCGACGCTTTCACACTCGTCGCCATCGGCCTGGTGGTGACCGCGGGTGTCGGGACGGTAGTCATGAATCGAAAGTCCACACCGAAATAGTCCAGGTACCGTCAGAGCACGTAATTCCAACGCACAGGAGAACCATGACCAACCCGATCATCGCCACCGTTCTCGGTAACACCCCGCAGATCGACGAAAGCGCGTTCATCGCACCCAACGCCACCGTTGTCGGCGCTGTGACCATCGCTGCGGGCGCCAGTATCTGGTACGGCGCAGTCCTGCGCGGCGACGCCGAATCGATCTCCATCGGCGCGGACACCAACATTCAGGACAACTGCACGGTGCACGCCGACCCCACGTTCCCCGCAGTGCTGGGCGAGCGAATCTCGGTCGGCCACAACGCAGTGCTGCACGGGTGCACCGTCGAAGACGACGTTCTCGTCGGCATGGGTGCCGTGGTGCTCAACGGCGCACACATCGGTTCGGGATCACTGATTGCAGCCGGTGCGGTCGTGTCTCAGGGGATGCAAATCCCGCCTGGATCACTGGTCGCCGGCGTGCCCGCCAAGGTCAAACGTGAACTCTCCGAAGGCGAAAAGGCCGGTATCACCGCCAACGGCGCCGGCTACATCATGCTCGCGAAGGCTCACCAGGACATCGAACAGGCCTGATCGAGACGATGCTCGCGGACGGTAGCCGCAACAGCAGCGACTAGCCTCGGGGCCGCAACGTACTGTTCGGCAACTCGGGTGCCGGGAGCGCCGGACCGTCGTATCCCGGCACCACGCCGAAACGCTGGTCCGGGACGCTGCCGTCGAATCCGGAGGCCAGCTCGGCCTGCCACTTGCGTCGATACTCGACGATCTCTTCGTGGGTACGACCCATGAAGTTCCACCACATGATGACCTGCTCGCCCAACGGTTTCCCGCCGAGCAGTAGCAGTCGAGCCGGTTCGGATCCCGGATTGCGCAAAGTCAGTTTTCCGAAACCTGGTGCTTGATAACCCAACTCGGCCCAGCCGACGGTGGTACCACGCAGAACAACCGATCCTTGATCGACGATCACGCCGTGCTCATGTGAACGATCGACATCGAGGGCGATCTCGGCCCCAGGATCGAGAATCACCTCGGCACCGAGTAATTCGGTGAAGGTAGACACCGGAGACGTTTCACCGGCGAGCGAGCCGAGGAACACACTGAGCGTGACACCATCGGTGGTCACCGGCTCCGGTCGGTAGTGAACGAACGCGGGTGCGGTATCGCGCGCCGCATCCGGCAGCGCCACCCACAACTGCATCCCGTGCAGAACCTTCGTATTCGGCGTCGACACCTCGGAGTGCGCGATCCCACTCCCGGCCGTCATCAAATTCAGTTCACCCGGCTGCACCATCGCATGGGAACCGATGCTGTCACGGTGCTCGATCTCTCCGGTGAACAGCCAACTCACCGTTTGCAATCCGGTATGCGGATGCGGCGGCACATGCATGCCCGGTCCTGAGCCGACGTCATCCGGACCGTAATGATCGGCAAAACACCATGCCCCGATCAGCGAACGCTCGCGTTGCGGAAGGGTGCGACGCACTCGCATCGCCCGCGGGCCACCGAGCGGTACGTCGCGCGGGGTGAGAATCTGAATCTCGCTCTCCGCCGGATGGCCTTCGCATTCCTGCTCGACGGGCTGCGCTTCGAGGTTGCTCATATCGTCCATCCTGCCTCTAGTCATGACTGCGCGAGACGCAGACGCGTGCACAATTCGGCCAACATTCGAAGTTCATCCGCGTCCAGGGCCGGTCCGACGTGGCGACGAATGCTCGCCGCATGACGGCGACCCACTGATTTCTGCAGCGCTGCACCCGCTTCGGTGAGCTGCACGATCGTTCCGCGGCGATCCTGTGGATCAACACTTCTCGATACCAGACCTTCGCCCTCCAACCGTTCTACCAGGCGGCTGAGCGACGGCTGGCTCAACAGGATCTCGCGATTCAGATCATGCAGGCGAAGTGAACTACTCGGTGTGAGGCTCAACGTGAACAGCACGTCGTACTCGCGCATCGAGACCTGATCCCAGACGTCGTCGGCAGCCAACCGCCGCAGCACCGACACCTGGGCGCGAAACAAGGCTTCCCAGGCGTCGGTGGCGAGTTCGGTGGTGCTGACCGGAACCTCAGGCGGTTGCTCGTCAGGCAGTGACACTGCTTGCCTCACGAGCCGCCTTCATCGACGCGTGAGTGGGCGGGTTGTCCGGCACATGTGCGGGCCGCCTGGCCGCGAACTCACGGCGCAGAACCGGAACAACTTCCTCACCGAGCAGATCGAGCTGCTCGAGCACCGTCTTGAGCGGCAGCCCGGCGTGATCCATCAGGAACAGCTGGCGCTGGTAGTCGCCGAAGAAATCGGCAAACGCCAACGTCTTCTCGATGACCTGCTCAGGGGAACCGACGGTCAGCGGCGTCTGCTCGGTGAACTCTTCGAGTGAGGGCCCGTGGCCGTACACCGGAGCATTGTCGAAATACGGACGGAATTCCTTGACCGCGTCCTGACTGTTCTTGCGCATGAAGACCTGACCACCGAGACCGACAATCGCCTGGTCCGCGGAGCCGTGGCCGTAATGCTCGTAACGCTGGCGGTAGAGATTGATCAGCTCGATGTAGTGCTCTTTCGGCCAGAAGATGTTGTTCGCGAAGAATCCGTCGCCGTGATACGCCGCGATCTCCGCGATCTCGGGGCTGCGGATCGAACCGTGCCACACGAACGGCGCGACGCCGTCCAGCGGGCGCGGGGTGGACGTGAATCCCTGGAGTGGAGTGCGGTACTCCCCTTGCCAGTTCACGACCTCCTCGTCCCAGAGCCGGCGAAGAAGTTGATAGTTCTCGAGCGCCAGCGGGATACCGGCGCGAATGTCCTTGCCGAACCACGGGTACACCGGCGCGGTGTTTCCGCGTCCCATCATCAGATCGACACGCCCCTCAGCGAGGTGTTGAAGCATCGCGTAGTCCTCGGCGATCTTCACCGGGTCGTTGGTGGTGATCAGCGTCGTGGACGTGGAGAGCGTGATCTTCTCGGTCTGGGCCGCGATGTATCCGAGCATCGTGGTCGGAGATGACGGCACGAACGGCTTGTTGTGGTGCTCGCCGGTCGCGAAGACGTCGAGACCGACTTCCTCGGCGTGCTTGGCGATGGTCGTCATGGCCTTGATGCGCTCGTGCTCTGTCGGGGTCTTACCCGTCGTGGGATCAGTGGTGACGTCACCGACCGTGAAGATTCCGAACTGCATGGTTGCTCCTCCGCGAACTAGATCCATGCGTTTGCATGTAACTGATCAAACATTCAACCATCCAGCTGTATTCCACGGCAAAAAGATGAGGGCGGCACACAAGATGTGTGCCGCCCTCACCTGGACGAACGATCTACCGAAAAGCGGTCAGTGCATAACGATCGGCGTTGCCGTCTCGCCCTCGGCCACCGGCCTGGTGGTCTTGCTCCGCGGCAGGAAGAACGCCGGGATGAGGGTCAGGACGATCAGCACAGTGGCAACGAGGAAGGTGTTGCCGAAAGCGTCCGACGCCGCACTGAGAATCGAATTCGCAGCAGACTCCTGCGGACTTCCCGGCTCGGTCGGAATGTGCGACGCCGCACCGACCATCGTCGTATCGAGGCCACGATCGAGAAGCTGGTTGGTCAAGACCACCGACATCACGGCGGTACCGATCGAACCTGCGGTCTGCTGAACGATGTTCATCAGAGTGGAGCCGCGAGCGATCTGCTCGTTGGAGAGCGTCACGATAGCTGCGGTCATCAGCGGCATCATGGTGCAACCCATACCGAGGCCCATGACGAACAAGGCGCCCATCAGCAGCCACGTCGGGGAATCCGAGGCAACCTGTGTGAACACACCCAAACCGATGAGAATCAGCGGCAAACCGGTCAGGACGATCTTGCCCGGGCCGATCTTGTCGACCAGTCGACCAGCGATCGGCATGGTGACCATAGCGCCCAGACCCTGTGGAGCCATCAACAATCCGGCCGCGAGCGTGGTGTGCCCGCCGACCTGAATGAAGTAGCTCGGGAACAGCAACCCGGCGCCCATGAACGCGACGATGAACAGCGACGTCGTGATGACGGCGGTGGTCAACTGACGGTTCTTGAACAGGTGCAGGTCGATCAGCGGGTGATCCTTGTTGAGCGCGTGGAACACGAAGGCGATGATCAGCGCCAGACCGATCCCGGCCGACACCAGAACCCGAGCCGACGCAACGGTTCCCACCTCGGGGATGGACGACACACCGAACAAGAACAGCGCCAGACCGGGCGACAGCAGGATCATGCCGAGGAAGTCGAAGGACTCCGAAGGCTTCGCCTTGTCGGACGGCAGAATGATGAACGCAGCAGCCAGAGCGATGATGCCGATCGGCAAGTTGATCAGGAAGATCCAGTGCCAACTCGCGGCCTCGATCAGCCAACCACCGAGAATCGGGCCGCCGATAGGACCGAGCAGCATCGGGATACCGAGAACTGCCATGACACGACCGACACGGTCCGGACCGGCGGCCCGGGTCATGATCGTCATACCGAGCGGCATCAACATGCCGCCGCCGAGACCCTGGAGCACGCGGAAGCCGATGAGCGAGGTGATGTCCCACGCCATCGCACAAGCGACCGAACCGAGCACGAACAGCACCAGGGCCGTCATGTACAGGCGCTTGGTGCCGAAACGGTCGGCAGCCCAACCGGTAACCGGAATGACCGTCGCCAAGGCGAGCGTGTAGGCCGTCATCGTCCACGCGACGGTGGCGTACGAAGTTTCGAAGTCCTCGGCAAAAGTGGTGAGCGCGACGCTCACCACGGTTACGTCGAGAATCGACATGATGGCGCCGAGCACCACCACGGAAGCGATCTTGAGGACCGCCCCGTCAAGTTTGTCGGACGCCGGTGCCGGCGCGTTCGGCGATGTCATCGCGAAGTCTCCTGGTTAAGTGCTCGCAGATAGTCACCCGCGAGAATGGGCTTGAGAGCCTCGAACAAACGAATCCGCTCTGGCTCAGGAACACGCGACGCGAATTCGCGAAGCTGGCCGCGCTTGCACTCGATGTGGTTGGTCGTCACCTTACGACCGGCCTCCGACAAGGAAACCCGCTTGACGCGTCGGTCCCGCTCGTCTTCACGGCGATCGACCAGACCCATGTTCACGAGCTGATCGATGTTCCGCCCCGTAGCTGCCACCGAGAGCCGAAGCTCGTCGGCAACCTCGTTGATCGGGATCGCCGCATCACGTTGTGCAAGTACGAACAGCACACGCACCTGAGAGAACGAGAGATCCAGTTCGATCAACGCATCGATCGACTCCGAATCACCGGCGCTCATCAGGCGAGTGAACAACTCGTCGAGTGCTCCATACAGGTCATCAGAATCGGAAGCGATCACCTGGCAAATGGTAGTGCGGTTGCAACTATTGCCCAAATGAAAACATGTTGCAACTTATTATTTGGTGAGCACCATCACGTTGCGAAGAATCATTCCTGCAGCAAGATGGCCTTTCCGAGAACTTTGCCGCTTTCGAGATCCGCCAGGGCAACTGCTGCGTCGGCAAGCGGATACCGTGCCTTGACCAGCGGACGCAAGCCGTTCCGGACGTGTTCTACCAGCGATGCATGCACCTCGGCTACAGCTTCGGGATTGGTGCGCGTGAACTCGCCCCACGCCGCGCCGACAATGCTGATGTTGCGGAACAGCACCCGGTTCACCTTGACCTGAGGAATGCCGCCGCCGGCAAAACCGATAACCACAAGACGCCCCTCCGGCGCCAGAACCCGGACCGCGTCGTCGAACGCATCCCCGCCTACCGGATCTACCACGATCTGAGCGCCGACGCCGTCGGTCAGTTCCCGAATCCGCTCTCCCCATCCCGGAGCCAGCGCGACAACCTCGTCGGCACCGAGCTCACGCAAGAAGTCCTCGACGCCTTCGCGTCGTACCACGGCGATCACCCGAGCGCCGTGCGCCTTGGCCAGCTGGATGGTTGCCGTTCCGACTCCGCCCGCAGCGCCGAGCACGACGACAGTCTCCCCCGCGACGATCTTCGCGCGACGAGCCAGCGCGAACTCCATCGTCTGATAGTTGATGATCAGAGAGGCCGCCTCGTCGAAGGCGAGTCCGTCCGGAATTCGGAGTACCTGCGCCGGGTTGACGGCAATCCGCTCTGCATAGCCGCCCAGATACGCGGCCGCGAGAACACGATCGCCCGGAGCGAAACCCGACCCTTCCGGCGCGGAGACCACGACGCCCGAGATCTCCGCGCCGGGAATGAACGGCGGTTCCGGGCGGATCTGATACTTGCCGTAGGTGATGAGTAGGTCCGGAAAGCAGACGCCACTGGCCTTCACATCGATGAGAACAAGACCTTCGGCTGCGGGCTCGGGAACCTCCTGCGCGACAATTCCTTCGGGACCGGACAGTTCCGTAACCACCATGGCGCGCACAGAAAGCTCCTCTTCGGGACGTCTGAAGTCTGGACCGGTAACCCGGTTTTCTCGACTTTAACCCGGTACTCACGTCAGATCATCGTTCGCTCCCGATGTGCAGACGTTCGAGTCCGTCGAGAATCAGATCAAGACCGAAAGCGAATTCGGCGGCGTAGCTGTATCCCGGAGCTAGGACGTGCTCGGTGGTCAGCTCGGCCAGGTGCGGATACTGACCGCTCTCGAACGAGCCCATGATCGCCTTCGCCAGTTCCGTCGTTTCCTGCGCTGTTTCGAACGGCAAGCTCACCTCTTGCAGCACGAAGCCGTAGATGTACGCATCCATGATCGAAAAGGCATGCGCAGCAAGGGCGACCGGAAAGTCGGCAGCGCGTAGTGTTCCGATGACGGCGTCGTGGTGGCGTAGGGTCGCGGGACCAGGCGTCGTTCGGGACTCCATCAACGGAGTTGCCCACGGGTGCCTCCCCAGCACCTCCCGAGTCGATACCGCTCGCGCGTGAACTTCCGTTCGCCACGGCAGTCCCGGCGTCGGAAGATCGATCTCCGCAAAGACCGCGTCGACCATTCCGTCGAGCAGATCCCCCTTGTCCGAAACATGGTTGTACAGAGACATCGCCTCGACGCCAAGTTCGGTCCCCAGCTTCCGCATGGTCATCGAATCGATTCCGACGGAATCTGCAAGCGCCACGGCAGCGCGTACAACGTGATCTCGGGTCAATCTTGTGCGCTTCTCCACATTGACAAAACTTACACCGTAAGTGCAATACTTACGGTGTAAGCATTCGACGAACGGAGACTCGCATGCCGCAGGAACTGATGACCGCCGTCGTACAGGATCGCTACGGCGAAGCCGACGTTCTCTACCTCGACCACATTCCGCGCCCCACTGTCGCCGACAACGAAGTGCTGATTCGCGTCGAGGCCGCGTCCGTCGACCGCGGGGCATGGCATCTCATGGCCGGACTGCCATATCCGTTGCGCCTCGCGGGATTTGGACTTCGCAGACCTGAGAACCGGGTCCGCGGACTGGACGTGTCCGGCCGAGTCGAGGCCGTCGGCAGTTCGGTGACCCGCGTGGCAGTCGGCCAGGAGGTATACGGGATCGCGGTCGGTTCGTTTGCGGAGTACGCGTGCGCACTCGAGACGAAGATTGCCGCAAAACCTGCCCGGTTGTCGTTCGCACAAGCAGCAGCGGTGCCGGTCTCCGCCCTCACAGCGCTGCAAGCCGTGCGCGACCACGGCCGTGTGCAGGCGGGGCAATCCGTCCTCGTTCTCGGTGCATCCGGTGGCGTCGGGATCTACGCGGTGCAGGTGGCAAAAGCCATGGGCGCGCTCGTCACCGGCGTATGCAGCACCTCGAAAACCGATACCGTCCGCTCCCTCGGTGCCGACGAGGTTCTCGACTACCGCGTCGACGACGCCACCGACGGATCGCATCGGTACGACGTCATCATCGACACCGGCGGCAACCGCCGACTGCGAGATCTTCGACGGGCGCTCACACGCACCGGAAGGCTCGTGATCGTGGGCGGCGAGAACGGCGGACGGTGGCTCGGCGGAATCGATCGCCAAATCCGCGCACTGTGCTTGTCTCCGTTCGTATCTCAGAAGCTCGGGTCTTTGATGGCTTCGGAGAACGCCGAGGATCTGGAGGTGCTGACGGCAATGATCGACGCAGGTGTCATCACCCCGGTGATCGACTCCGTTCATCCCCTTGCCGACACCGCCGTCGCCGTGGCACGAATGGTCGACGGTTCCGGCTGCGGAAAGCAGATAATCGCCACTCGCTGAAAAGCCTGACAGAATCGGCTCACTCCAGCGAACAGGAATCTCACGTGAACCCAGATCTCACGCTCGCGCCGCAGCCAGACAGAGGACCGATCTTCGTCAAGTCCCGCCCGGTCCGTACCGGCGACATCGACGTCGCCAAGCAGGTCAGGCTCGACGCCGTCGCCCGTTATCTGCAGGACATCGGCAACGACAACATCGAAGCCGCCGGCGCCATCGACACTCATCCGCTCTGGATAGTGCGTCGTACGGTCGTCGATGTCGTACGCCCGGCGATCTGGCCGGAAGAGTTGACGATGACTCGCTGGTGCTCCGGCTTCTCCACGAGATGGGCGAACATGCGCGTGCGCTTCGACGGCAGCAACGGCGCGCTGATGGAAACCGAAGGCTTCTGGATCAACATCAGCGCCGAGTCAGGCATGCCCACCAGGATGAGCGACGACTTCATGCGGCCGTTGGAAGAATCCACCGACGAGCATCGCCTGAAGTGGAAGCGTGTCCTCGCCGAGAACGCACCGGAGGCAGACGACGCGGGTGTTCTGGACACGCCGTTCGCTCTGCGCGCCACGGATATCGACCCGTTCGACCACGTCAACAACGCCGTCTACTGGCAGGCAGTCGAAGAGGTCCTCAGCGCGCGCACCGAACTGCGTACAGTTCCGCATCGAGCACTGATCGAGTACCTCTCCCCCATCGTCTCCAGCGACGACGTCGTCCTGCGCAGCCGCGTCGACGACAAGACCGTCACGGTCTGGTTCCTGGTCGGCGAAGCGCTCCGCGCAGTTGCGCAGGTGAGCGCCCTCTAACGCAGTTTCTGGGTCGCGACAGCCGCGACACCGAACACCAGCGCAAGAAGAATCGCGGCCCAGAAACCGAAGAGCCACCACACCACGCCGAACACGACCACTGCCGGGGCAACGGTGATGAAAGCGATGGTGGGGCTTTCGCGTACCACCTCGAGTGCAGTTCGGGCATTAGTTCGATCGAGCTTCTTACCGGCCATCGAAACCTCCTTCAAGGTCCTGACCATCCAGAGTAACCGGACTGACGGGCACAAAGCGGATACCGTGAACGCATGGCCGACCACCGCACCCTCGTCCTCATGCGACACGGCAAGTCCAGCTACCCCGATGGCATCCGTGATCACGAGCGTCCGCTCGCCGAACGGGGCCTGCGCGAGGCCCGCATCGGCGGCGAATGGATCCGCGAAAACGTCCCGCCCGTAGACGCCGTTCTGTGCTCCACCTCCCGGCGGACCGTCGAAACCCTTGCCTCGACGGGAATCGAAGCTCCCGCCGGATTCGAGAAGTCCATCTTCGGCGGCTCACCCGCAGACGTCATTGCAGCTGCGCGAACCACGTCCGACCACGTCAAGACGCTCCTGATCGTCGGACACGAACCCGGAATTCCCTGGACTGCACTCGATCTCGCGTCGAACGAAAACTCCGAAGCGGCCCAACGTATCCGCGACAAGTTCCCCACTTCGGCGATCGCCGTCCTCTCCGTACCGGTGCCGTGGACCGAACTCGACGACTCCGTCGCCACTTTGCTCGAGTTTCACGTGCCCCGTTAGATCAACCACACCGCTAAAGCACCTCACGTAGAAGGCGGTCCGAAAGTGCAAGCGCGTCACGGTCGTACGTTGACGTCGACGCCAGCACTTCGTCGGCACCGGTCCGCTCGGCGAGATCGTGAAGCTGTTGTTTCACCTCGACAGGTGTGCCGTGCAGCGCCGACGCCATGAACGACTCGATACGTCTGGCATTTCGATCACTGCGCGGGGCGCGCCTGATCTCGTCCAGCGACGCGAGCGGCGGAAACTCCCCCGTCCGTGACGATTCTGCGAGCGCGTATGCCTCCGGGATCAGCAACTCACGCGCCGCGTCGGTGGTATCGGCAACCGCCACTTCGAGAGAAACCACCACATAGGGTTCGGGATGAGCGTCGGTGGCCCGGAAAGCTCGGCGGTACTCGTCCAATGCATCCACCCGGTCGGTGCTCCCGATTCCGAGTATCGGCCCACCCACGACCACCGGAAGCCCCAGTTGCGCTGCCACTTTCAAACCTGTACGCGTCGCGAGTACGAAGATCGGCACCCCGGTCTCCGACGCCGGCCGTGCCGTCACTGCCGCGGATCCGTCCAGATAGCGCCTCACCTCATCGAGATCTGACGCAAACGTGTCCGGAGCATCCTTGCTGCGTCGTAGTGCCTGACGAACAGGTTCCGTGAATCCCAGCGATCGGCCGAGGCCGAGATCGATTCGCCCCGGGTACAGCGCCTCGAGCATCAAGAACTGCTCGGCGACGATCAGCGGTTGGTGATTCGGCAGCATGACCCCACCGCTCCCGAGTCTGATATCGCGCGTATGCGCGCCGATCGCGGCAAGCAGCACTGCCGGCGACCCGCTCCCGATCCCGGGCACCGCGTGATGCTCGGCCACCCAGAACCGGTGGTAGCCGAGAGCGTCGGCGTGCGCGGCGCGTTCGACGGAATGCGTCAGAGCTGCGGAGTCGGGGTATCCGCTCCTGGTTCGGGATCGGTCGAGAAGTGAGAGAAGCACTCTCGGAGCAACAAGGAATTCGGAAAGTTTCATCCGAACGCCTAATGAGGACCGTTTCTGACCGCAATACCCGCAACACTGGACCTGTCGCCGGAATCCACCATCACATGAAGGGCACGTCATGGACATCAAGCTCGAACTGGTCGCCATTCCCGTCACCGACATCGACCGCGCCAAGGACTTCTACGTCCGCCTCGGCTTCAACGCCGACCACGATCACACGGTCAGCGAGGACCTGCGCTTCGTCCAGCTGACCCCACCCGGTTCGGCCTGCTCGATCTGCATCGGCAAGGGAATCACCGACGCCGAGCCCGGTTCCGTCGTCGGCATGCAGGTAGTGGTCAAGGACATCGAAGAGGCTGAGCGCGAGTTCAAGAGCCGCGGCATCGACATCAGCCCGATCGACGACCAGGCTTGGGGCAGATTCATCTACTTCGCCGACCCCGACGGCAACAAGTGGGCTGTCCAGGAGATCGTCATCCCGGATCTCAGCGGCAGCAACTCCTGAAGCGAGCGAGATGAAAAATCCCCCCACCTCTTTCGAGGTGGGGGGATTTTCTACGAACTAACGCTTAGCGGTAGTCGTTGCTGAAGCCGTAGTCGTCCAGCGGAACTGCAGCACCGGTGTTCTGGCCGAAGCCGTCCGGGCTGTAGTACTGGTCGTCGTACGACGGCACTGCGTAAGCAGCGGCGCGTGCCTCTTCGGTCGGCTGAACCTGGATGTTGCGGTAACGGTTGATACCGGTACCGGCAGGGATCAGCTTGCCGATGATGACATTTTCCTTCAGACCGATCAGCTTGTCCGAGCGGCAGTTGATAGCCGCGTCGGTCAAGACACGAGTGGTCTCCTGGAACGATGCCGCGGACAGCCACGAATCCGTCGCGAGCGACGCCTTCGTGATACCCATGAGCACCGGACGGCCGGCTGCGGGCTCGCCACCCTCGGCGACAACGCGGCGGTTTGCCGACTCGAACTCGGCGCGCTCGGTGAGCGAACCGGGCAGGAACTCGGTGGCACCGGAATCGATGATCGTCACGCGACGAAGCATCTGGCGCACGATGACCTCGATGTGCTTGTCGTGGATCGACACACCCTGGCTCCGGTACACCTCCTGGACCTCGTTGACCAAGTGGATCTGAACCTGACGCGGACCCATGACTCGCAGGACCTCGTGGGGATCGGCAGCACCTTCCATGAGCTGCTGTCCGACCTCGACGTGGTCACCGTCAGCCAAGAGGCTTTCGCGACCGTCGGCATGCTTGAAGACGCGCAGACGCTGACGCTTGCTGAGCTTGTCGTAGACAACCTCTTCGCCGCCGTCGTCCGGAACGATGGTGATCTTGTAGAAACGATCGCCGTCTTCGAGCTGTACCCGACCGGTGACGTCCGCGATAGGAGCCTTGCCCTTGGGCACACGTGCCTCGAACAGCTCCTGGACACGCGGCAGACCACCGGTGATGTCATCTCCTGCGACACCACCCTGGTGGAAGGTACGCATGGTCAGCTGGGTACCGGGCTCACCGATCGACTGTGCGGCGACGATACCGACAGCCTCACCGATGTCGACCAGCTTGCCGGTGGCCATCGAACGGCCGTAGCAAGTGGCGCAAACGCCGGTGCCGGTGGTGCAGGTCAGGACCGAGCGGACCTTGACCGTCGTGATGCCGGCGTCGAGCAGAGCATCGATCGCGGGGTCACCGAGATCGTGGCCACGCTCGACGATGACGGTGCCGTTCGCGTCGACTGCATCGGCCGCCAAGGTACGGGCGTACGTGCTGGTCTCCACGTGAGCATCGCGGATCATCGTGCCGTCGGCCTGCTTCTCGGCGATCGTGGTGACGATGCCGCGCTCTGTTCCACAGTCGACCTCGCGGACGATGACGTCCTGCGAAACGTCCACCAGACGACGGGTCAGGTAACCCGAGTCGGCGGTGCGGAGTGCGGTATCGGCCAGACCCTTACGAGCACCGTGCGTGTTGATGAAGTACTCGAGAACGGTCAGGCCTTCCTTGAAGGAAGACTTGATCGGACGCGGGATGAACTCACCCTTCGGGTTTGTCACCAGACCCTTCATACCGGCGAGCGAGCGAACCTGAGTCATGTTGCCGGCTGCGCCGGACTTCACGATCATCGGGATCGGGTTGCTGTCGGGGAAGTGAGCCTCCATGGCCTTGCCGACCTTGTCGGTCGCTTCCTGCCAAATGGTGACCAGAGCGCTGTTGCGCTCCTTCTTGTCCAGAGCACCACGCTGGTACTGCTTCTCGATCTTGTCGGCCTGAGCCTCGAAGTCCTCGATGATGGCAGGCTTCTCCGGCGGCACGAGCACGTCGGAAATCGAGACCGTGACACCCGAACGGGTGGCCCAGTAGAACCCGACGTCCTTGAGCTTGTCGACGGTCTGAGCAACCACGATCATCGGGTACCGCTCGGCGAGATCGTTGATGATCGTCGCCTGGCGCTTCTTCGGCATCTGCTCGTTGACGAACGGGTAGTCCGCCGGAAGCAGCTCGTTGAAGAGCACACGGCCGAGTGTCGTGGTGGCGGTCCAGCCGTCACCGTATTTCCAGCCCTCGGGGAACAGTTCGTTCTCGAGGTCGCGCGGCGGACGCTGCTGCGTCAGACGCACCTTGATCTGAGCCTGAACCGAGAGCGCGCCGCGGTCGACTGCCATCTGAGCCTCGGCGGGCGAGGAGTACACGCCCTGCTCTGCCTCGTCGTTGGTCGGAGCAACGAGCTCACCGGTGACACCCTCGTCGAGACGGGTCAGGTGGAACAGACCCGTGACCATGTCCAGACGCGGCATGGCGAGCGGGCGACCCGAAGCAGGCGAGAGGATGTTGTTCGAGGACAGCATCAGGATGCGGGCCTCGGCCTGAGCCTCTGCCGACAGCGGGAGGTGAACAGCCATCTGGTCACCGTCGAAGTCGGCGTTGAAGGCCTCACACACCAGCGGGTGGAGCTGAATGGC
This sequence comes from Rhodococcus sp. MurmanLake-1, assembly GCF_056945715.1. Lineage (NCBI taxonomy): Bacteria > Bacillati > Actinomycetota > Actinomycetes > Mycobacteriales > Nocardiaceae > Rhodococcus > Rhodococcus sp. MurmanLake-1. Next base: position 116,668 of record NZ_JBWZNF010000013.1, read on the forward strand.
CTTGCCCTCGACGAGCTGCGGCTCGAATGCCTGGATACCCAGACGGTGCAGCGTAGGTGCACGGTTGAGCAGCACGGGGTGCTCGGCGATGACCTCTTCGAGGACGTCCCACACCTGGACGCGCTTGCGCTCGACCATGCGCTTGGCCGACTTGATGTTCTGCGCGTGGTTGAGATCGACCAGACGCTTCATCACGAACGGCTTGAACAGCTCGAGAGCCATCAGCTTGGGCAGACCACACTGGTGCAGCTTGAGCTGAGGACCGACGACGATCACGGAACGACCCGAGTAGTCGACGCGCTTACCGAGCAGGTTCTGACGGAAACGACCCTGCTTGCCCTTGAGCAGATCGCTCAGGGACTTCAGCGGGCGGTTACCCGGTCCGGTGACCGGACGTCCACGACGACCGTTGTCGAACAGGGCGTCGACCGACTCCTGCAGCATCCGCTTCTCGTTGTTGACGATGATCTCGGGAGCACCGAGGTCGATCAGTCGCTTGAGGCGGTTGTTGCGGTTGATGACGCGGCGGTACAGGTCGTTGAGGTCGGACGTCGCGAAACGTCCACCGTCGAGCTGAACCATCGGGCGAAGCTCCGGCGGGATCACCGGAACAGCGTTGAGGACCATGCCCATCGGCGAGTTGCCGTTGGTCTGGAATGCCGCAACCACCTTGAGGCGCTTGAGTGCACGCAGCTTCTTCTGGCCCTTGCCGCTGCGGATGGTCTCACGGAGAGACTCTGCCTCGGCGTCGAGGTCGAAGTTCTGCATCAGGATCTGGATGGACTCTGCGCCCATCGCACCCGTGAAGTACTCGCCGTAACGGTCGACCAGCTCGCGGTACAGGAGCTCGTCGATGATGAGCTGCTTGACGCTCAGCTTGGTGAAGGTGGTCCAGATCTCGTCGAGACGATCCAGCTCACGCTGCGCGCGGTCACGGAGCTGACGCATTTCGCGCTCGCCGCCGTCCTTGACCTTGCGGCGGACATCGGACTTCGCGCCCTCTGCCTCGAGCTCGGCGATGTCGGCTTCGAGCTTCTGCGCACGTGCCTCGAGATCGGCGTCGCGCTGATCTGCGACGGTCTTCTTCTCGACCTGCATCTCGGCTTCGAGGGTGGAAAGCTCGTTGTGACGGAGCTCCTCGTCGACGCCGACGATGACGTAGGCAGCGAAGTAGATGATCTTTTCGAGATCCTTCGGAGCCAGGTCGAGCAGGTAACCGAGACGGCTCGGAACACCCTTGAAGTACCAGATGTGCGTGACCGGTGCGGCCAGTTCGATGTGACCCATACGCTCACGACGAACCTTGGCGCGAGTGACCTCGACGCCACAGCGCTCACAGATGATGCCCTTGAAGCGGACACGCTTGTACTTACCGCAGTAGCACTCCCAGTCCCGGGTGGGGCCGAAGATCTTCTCGCAGAAGAGGCCGTCCTTCTCGGGCTTGAGCGTGCGGTAGTTGATGGTCTCCGGCTTCTTGACCTCGCCGTAGGACCAATTGCGGATGTCCTCTGCACTGGCCAAGCCAATGCGGAGTTCATCGAAGAAGTTGACGTCGAGCACGTAACTTCCTTTCCCCGTTGGGGTTACGGTTGCCGGTCACCCGGCAACCTGACTGCCAATTCAAATGTGAACTACGCCCCCGGGCCGCTCTTTCAAGAGCAACCCGGGGACCGAAACCTAGTTCGCGAGGTCGTCGACCGTCGCAGCTTCGTTCCTGGACAGGTTGATGCCCAGGTTCGCTGCGGCCCGCTCCAAGTCCTCGTCGTCGCCGTCCGCCATCGTGATGGCCGCGCCGTCCGAGGACAGCACCTCCACGTTGAGGCAGAGCGACTGGAGCTCCTTGAGGAGCACCTTGAACGACTCGGGGATGCCGGGTTCGGGGATGTTCTCGCCCTTGACGATGGCTTCGTACACCTTGACTCGACCGACCACGTCGTCCGACTTGATGGTCAGCAGTTCCTGCAGCGTGTAAGCCGCGCCGTAGGCCTGCATCGCCCAGCACTCCATCTCACCGAAGCGCTGGCCACCGAACTGGGCCTTACCACCGAGAGGCTGCTGCGTGATCATCGAGTACGGACCGGTCGAACGAGCGTGGATCTTGTCGTCGACCAAGTGGTGCAGCTTGATGATGTACATGTAACCGACCGAGACCGGGTACGGGAACGGTTCGCCGGAGCGGCCGTCGAACAAGGTGGCCTTTCCGTCGGGTCCGACCATCTGCTCGCCGTCACGGTTCGGCAGCGTCGCGCCGAGGAGACCGGTGAGCTCGTCTTCCTTCGCACCGTCGAACACCGGGGTGGCGATGTTCGAGTCGGCCGGAGCGGACAGCATCTCTTCCGGCAGGGTCGCAGCCCAGTCGGGACGAGTGCCGTCGGACGCGATCTGAATGTTCCAGCCGGTCTTGCCGATCCACCCGAGGTGGGTCTCCAAGACCTGACCGATGTTCATACGACGCGGGACACCGTGCGTGTTCAAGATGATGTCGACAGGCGTGCCGTCCGAGAGGAACGGCATGTCTTCCTGCGGCAGGATCTTGCCGATGACGCCCTTGTTACCGTGGCGGCCGGCGAGCTTGTCGCCGTCCTGGATCTTGCGCTTCTGTGCCACGTAGACGCGGACCAACTCGTTGACACCGGGAGGCAGATCGTCGTCTTCGTCACGTGAGAACACGCGGATTCCGATGACCTTGCCGGTCTCACCGTGAGGAACCTTGAGGGACGTGTCACGAACCTCGCGAGCCTTCTCACCGAAGATGGCGCGAAGGAGGCGCTCTTCGGGGGTCAGCTCGGTCTCGCCCTTCGGCGTGACCTTTCCGACCAGCACGTCGCCGTCACGAACCTCGGCACCGATACGGATGATGCCGCGCTCGTCGAGGTCGGCGAGGACCTCGTCGGAGACGTTCGGGATGTCGCGAGTGATTTCCTCGGCACCGAGCTTGGTGTCGCGGGCATCGATCTCGTGCTCCTCGATGTGAATCGAGGTCAGGACGTCCTCTTCCACGAGACGCTGCGACAGAATGATCGCGTCCTCGTAGTTGTGGCCTTCCCACGGCATGATCGCGACGAGCAAGTTCTTGCCCAGCGCCATCTCACCGTTCTCGGTGCAAGGGCCGTCGGCCAGAACCTGGCCGGCCTCGACACGCTGTCCCTCGTCCACGATCGGACGCTGGTTGGCGCACGTGCCCTGGTTGGAACGCGCGAACTTGCGCATCCGGTACGTCTTGCGGCTTCCGTCGTCAGCCATCACCGTGACGTAGTCCGCGGAGATCTCCTCCACGACACCGGTCTTCTCGGTGATGATGACGTCGCCGGCATCCACAGCTGCACGCAGCTCCATGCCGGTTCCGACGAGAGGTGCCTCGCTGCGAACCAGCGGGACAGCCTGACGCTGCATGTTCGCGCCCATCAGGGCACGGTTTGCATCGTCGTGCTCGAGGAACGGAATCATCGCGGTTGCGACGGACACCATCTGACGCGGCGAAACGTCCATGTAGTCGATGTCGGAGGACGCGACGAACTCGACCTCGCCACCCTTACGGCGGACGAGAATCTTCGAGTCGGTGAAGCGACCCTCGCGGTCGATGGCCGAGTTGGCCTGCGCGACTACGTGGCGGTCTTCTTCGTCAGCGGTCAGGTAGTCGACCTCGTCGGTCACCTGTCCGTCGACGACGCGACGGTACGGGGTCTCGATGAAACCGAACGGGTTGACGCGGGCGTAGACCGACAGCGAACCGATCAGGCCGATGTTCGGGCCTTCCGGGGTCTCGATCGGGCACATGCGGCCGTAGTGCGACGGGTGAACGTCGCGAACCTCGAGGCCGGCGCGCTCACGGGACAGACCACCCGGGCCGAGGGCGGACAGACGACGCTTGTGCGTCAGCCCCGACAGCGGGTTGTTCTGGTCCATGAACTGCGACAGCTGGGAGGTTCCGAAGAACTCCCTGATCGCAGCGACGACGGGACGGATGTTGATCAGCGTCTGAGGCGTGATTGCCTCGACGTCCTGCGTGGTCATGCGCTCACGAACCACACGCTCCATGCGGGACAGGCCCACGCGGATCTGGTTCTGAATGAGCTCGCCGACGGTACGCAGACGACGGTTGCCGAAGTGGTCGATGTCGTCGACCTCGACGGGAACCTCGACGCCGCCCGGAGCCGTCATCGAGGTGTCACCTGCGTGCAGACGCACGAGGTACTCGACGGTGGCGACGATGTCTTCTTCGGTGAGCGTGGATGCAACGATCGGCTGACCCGCGTTCAGGCCGAGCTTCTTGTTGATCTTGTAACGACCCACGCGAGCGAGGTCGTAGCGCTTGTCCTTGAAGAACAGGTTCTCCAGCAGGGTCTGCGCGCTCTCCTTGGTGGGGGGCTCGCCCGGACGCAGCTTGCGGTAGATGTCGAGCAACGCCTCATCGGTGCCGGCGGTGTTGTCCTTCTCCAGCGTGGCCATGAGGATCTCGGAGAAGCCGAAGCGCTCCGTGATCTGCTCGGTGGTCCAGCCGAGTGCCTTGAGCAGGACGGTGACAGGCTGACGACGCTTGCGGTCGATACGGACACCAACGGTGTCGCGCTTGTCGACGTCGAACTCGAGCCATGCGCCGCGACCCGGGATCACCTTGACGCTGTGCAGATCCTTCTCGGTGCTCTTGTCGACGCTCATGTCGAAGTACACACCGGGGGAACGCACGAGCTGCGAGACGACCACACGCTCGGTGCCGTTGATGATGAAGGTGCCCTTGTCGGTCATCATCGGGAAATCTCCCATGAAGACCGTCTGGCTCTTGATCTCACCAGTGTTGTTGTTGATGAACTCCGCGGTGACGAACAACGGCGCCGCGTAGGTCATGTCCTTGTCTTTGCACTCGTCCGTCGAGGCCTTGACCTCGTCGAATCGAGGGTCGGAGAAGGACAGCGACATAGTGCCGTTGAAATCCTCGATCGGAGAAAGCTCCGCGAGGATGTCCTCGAGACCACCGGACACTGCATTGTCGCCGAGTGCCGCTGCTCGTTCACGCCAACTCTGCGCGCCGATCAGCCACTCGAACGAATCTGTCTGTACGTCAAGAAGCCCGGGAACTTCGAGGGGTTCGCGAACTTTCGCGAACGAAACCCTCTTCGGGGCTCCGGGGATTCCGGAAACTGCCTTGGTCTGGCTAGAGACTGCCAAGATGCGTCCTTCCAGCACCTCACGCGGGCCGCTCCGTGCTGTTGCGACCGCCGCTGTATCTGCTTCGAATTTCGCTGGTTACAACCCGAACGAAACCCGTCGCAGAAAGCAAGAAGTACTTGACTTCGCAGCGGTTGAGACGAGGGGTGGACAGGAGGCAGCCAGCGCAACGTCCAAAAGTACACCCTTACTCTGGAAATGTCGAGTCGGGTGTAACTGAGGGTCGAATTCAGATACTGACGTGAGACTGCCGATCACTCGTCCGTGCATGTTCACCGATCAGAGTGGACCTTGCGGACCGCTCCGTCAAGGGCGAGAGCGCGTGTCGCAGCATTCGAACATTCGTGACGCGCATTCGAACACTGCCACCGGAAGTGTAGCCAGCAACGACGTCACATACGAAAAATCTGGACCGACATCGTGCGTCGGTCCAGATCTTCGCGCTGGTACGCAGGTGCTACTGGTCGCGAATCTCCGAGCTACTGGTCGCGAATCTCCGAGATCAGCCAGTTTCCGTCCTGCTTCTCCAGACTCACGATGACCATTCCGGAGCGAGAGTCTGCCGCCACGCCGTTCTGCGTCGAACTGACGTTCAGTTGGGCGAGCAACTGCGCCCGGTCCTTCTCGAGTCGTGTGATCCCGATCAGCGGGACATCAGCGGTCGTTGCCGTCTGAGTTTGTTCGACGCCGGCCTTCTGCGTGTCCTTGTACTGGGTCAGCTGATCGCGCATCGACTGGTTCAGGCCCTGAACACCCTTGTCGAAATCGGCGTCGAACGTGTCGGGCGAGAACGTGAAGACTGCAGCCAACGCCGACGGCGTCACACGAAGAACCTCAGCCGTGGCGCCTTCGTCCACCCAGGCGATGTCGTCCGTCTTCGCGCCGACTTTGAAGAAGGCGATGCCGGCGAGGATCGCGACGATGACCGCTGCGGCCCCCAGGATCGCGACCAGGCGCCAACCGGCCTTGGATTGTGTAGGTGTTGTCGCCGACTCCCCCGCGCCCGTCTCCGGGGTAGCAGGGGCCTTGGGCTCGTCTGCGACGGTTTTCGCCGGTTTGGTCAGATCGGGGCCTGGTGTGGATTCCGGAGCGTCGGTTTCCGTCTTCGGCGGCTCGATGTCTCCGGACTCGGCCTTCGTGAGCGTCGGCTCCGCAACCTTCGGCTTCGCAACCTCTGGCTTCACAGCCTCCTGTGTCTCTTCTTCCGGCTGTTCGATCGTGGGCTCGACCGGGTCCGAGTCGGACGTCCCCGCGGGGACGTTGAGCGAACGAGCGCTTCCAGCGATCTTCGGCCGACGGTTCTGAGGGGAGGACGGTCCGCCGGTACGACGTTTGGGTGGCATTACGCGCTTCTCCTTCGAGGGATGTCGGTGTGCAGGTTCGACGAACTACTGGCCACCGGAATCACCACCCTCGGTTGTCGGTGCAGGAGCACCGGATGCCGGTGCTTCGGTCCCCGAACCGGGTGCGGGCGTTGCGTCAGGAGCAGGCGTGGAGCCGTCGGCAGCCGGCAGAGTGCCCGAGCCGAGATCGAGCCGCGATCCGATCGGATCAGCGGACTGCGCCTTCCAGACCCCGTCGACCTCGACCATGCCCAGCCGCATGCCGAGCTGATTCTTGACGAACTGGTTGCCCTGGGTCGTGGTGACTCGAACGACGACCAGTGCCGTGGCGGTCCGGTCATCGGTATTGAGCTCGGTCAGCGCGGACTGCACAACTTCGGTGTCAGCCTTCGAACCCGAGTTACGCAACTCGTCGGTGATCGAATCCTGAACGGTCTGCAGATACGTCGTCATCTCGTCACCGGTCACCGAAGAACGCATGTTCTCGATCGACTGGTCGAGATTGGCCGAATCCGCGTTGTTGAGGTTGATCGCGACTTGCTGCGCACCGATCAGCGCGTCGTCACGCATCTCGGCTGTGGTGCGGTCGGTGGTGAGCGCCCGAACGTACGGGACGCCGAACACACCGAGCGCAACCACTGCCGCCAGAAGCAAGACACCGACCGCAATCAGAGACGCTGTCAGCCCCTTCGGTCTACCGGTTGTCGGCGCTCCCGATTCGACTTGCTCGGGCCCGCCGGACTGCGGGGAACTGTTTCTCTGAATCACACTCACTACCCTACTTACCTGTTTTGCCCAGCCTCTGGCCGCGAATCGTCAACTGCCACAACTCAGTAGCCTGAACTGCACAAACTCGACCACATTCGGATCGGTCTACTTCGGTGTCACTCCGAGCAACGGCGCCAACTGCGTCGCGATCGGGTTGAGGTTCAACTTGTCCGGATCGACCTTCGGCTTGAAGTCCCAAGGCTGGATCGTGTCGGGATCGGCGTACACCACGCGGTTGGCACTGCGGACGCCCGTCTCGCTGCCCAGCGGCGTCTCACACGACGCGGCGGTGTTGAGCGGGAAGTCCTGCTGGGTGTCGTCGAAATTGGGATTCTGACGCTTCATCTCGTCCAGGATCGCCATGGTGCCTTCGTAACCCACCGTGCACGAGAGCGGATTGTTGGTCTCGAGCACCAAGCCCTGATGGACCGTTCCGTCGCCGGGAGCAACCGTCGGTGCGGCAGCGGCCAGGCCGGGAAGGAAGATCAGGAACGGCTGCAGCGCGATCGTTCGGGGTGCAAGCGTCTTGGTGGTCGCGGCAAGATTTGTCAGGTCAGTCGTCAGGCTCGGGCCCGCCTCGTTGATGAGGGCACCGATCTGATCGCTGGCCGGGATGCCGTTGTCGATCAAGCGACGGATGTCCGGATCGCTGGTCCGCAACTGCGCCGTGACAGCATCGAGATCGGTACTGAACTGCTTGATCGCGGAGGACTGATCCGACTGCGTCGTCAGTACCGTCTCACTGTTCCGAATCAGCGCGAGCGTCTGAGGCAGAGTGTCGAGCCCGGACTGCGACAGACCGGACAGCGAATCGGCCAGGACCTGAATGTCCTCGCCCTTGCCGTTGAATGCGGCACCGAGTTCGACGGCGACGGTGTGGAGCGCGTCGACCGGCACGGACTTGACCAAGCCGTTGGCGCTGGTCAGCACATCCTCGATCGGGATCGGAGTTGTGGTGTCCCCCACCGCGATCACCGAGCCGTCCGCGAGGAACGGTCCCTGATCTGTATCGGGCTGAAGGTCGACGTACTGCTCACCGATGGCGGAGCGGTTGGCCACGACTGCACGGGCCGACGCGGGAATCTCCGGAGCACTGTTGTCGATCTTCAGGTCGACCTGAATTCCGTCCTCGGTCAACGACATGTCGCCCACTCGACCGACCGGCACACCGCGATACGTCACCTCGGCGTTGGTGAAAATTCCACCGGACGTGGCCAATTCGGTCTTGACCGTGTACTGACCGAACCCCATGAGGTTGTCCAGACGCACGTACTTGGCGCCGACGTAGATGAGACCCAGGAGCGCGACCACCACGAAGCCGACGAGCTGCCATCTGACCAGAGCTGATCTCACTGTCCATCACCACCGATTCCGAACTGTTCCAGCATTCCCTGGATGGGGTTGAGTGGGTCCGCTGCCGGAGCCGGTGTTGCCGGGTCACTGGCCGTGGTGGCGGGTAGACCGGCGACGACGGGGATCTGCGGCAGGATCGGAGCGATCGGCAGCAGCGACACCGTCGGCCAACCCGGCCGCGGTCCGTTTCCGTTGTAGTACGGGTTGGACGGATCTACCACCGGCTTTGGGTTGCCGAACTTCGGCTGACGGTATTCCGGTTCACCCTGTCCGACACCGAGACCCGAGAGAGTGTTGCCGATCTGCAAGTCGACGCTCAGGAAGAGGTTCACGGAACCGCCCTGCGCAATCTTCTCGACACCGTCCGGGAACGGGAACGTCGGAAGGAAAGGAAGTGCCCCGACGAAGTCGTCACCGGAGTCTGCGAGCGCCTGCAGCGTTGGACGCAGAGCCTGAAGATCAGCGATCAGATCGTCCTTGGACTGTGTGAGGACGTCGGTTCCCACTGTTCCGAGTCGATCCACCTGAGCAAGCATCTGCGTCAGCTGCGGGCGCTGCTCGTTGAGAACCTGTGTCGCAACGGGGAGTTCCTCGAGAATCTTCCCGATCTTCTCGTTCTGATCGTTGACGCGGGTCGAGAGCACATCCAGGCCGTCGAGCGCGCGGGTGATGTCGTCACGCTGTTCGTTGAGTCCACCGATGAGTGTGTTCGCCTGCTCCAGAAGACTTCTCGTCTTGCCCTCGCGACCGTCGAATGCGGCCCCGAGTTCTTCGACGATGGGTTGCAACTGGCCCACACCGCCGCCGTTGAGCAGCAGCGACAATGCGCCGAGAACCTGCTCGATCTCCGTGGCGTGGCGAGTGCGATCGAGCGGAATCAGGTCTCCGTCGGCCAGCTTCGCAGAGTCCGGTCCGGACGGCGGGGCCGACAACTGGATGAACTTCTCGCCGAGCAGGTTGGTCTGCTCGACCGCGGCAATTGCGTTGGCGGGTAGATCAACCGACGAGTCGAGGATGATTCCGACGTCCGCGGTCCATCCGTCCGGTCCGACCGACACGTCGTCGACTCGACCGACCGGAACACCGTCGACCTTCACAGCGGACTGCGGAACAAGGTCCAAGACATCGTCGAACTGAATGGTCAAGTGCATCGGATCGGAACCCACATCGGGACCGCCGGGAAGCGGAACCGCGTAGATTCCCTCGGACGAGCAGGCTGTTGCCGAGATCAGGACGGCGCACAGTCCGGCGCCGACTATCAATGAACGCTTCACTCGCCCTCCCCGTTTCCACTGGTCAGTCGCGGTGACACGACGCCGGGCACAGTGCCCGGAACTACCTGCATCTGTCGTTCGGAACCGGCAAGGATGCCGAAGGGAAGGTTCAGGCCTGCAGCCTGATTGGCTGCGTCGGTCATCGCCGCGACGTTTGCGCACTGGTCGATAGCCGGTTGCATCTGCCTTCCCAATGCCTCGAACCGAGGATCACCGGGCAACAGCTTGCCGAGGTCCATCAACTTGCAGAGCACGCCGGCCGGGTTCTGAAGATCAGGGAACGCCAGACGTGAAGCCAGCACACCTGATTCGGCGTCGTACGAGTTGACCAGGTTGGAGATCGCCAGCGGAAGCATGGTGAGCGTGTTGGCCAGTGCTTCCTTGTTGTTCGCCAATGTCTGTGTCGGTTCGACGAGACCCTCGGTTGTCTGGACCAGTTGATCACGGTTGTCTGCCACGAACTTCGCAACGTCGCCGAGAGCAATCGAGAGCTGGTTCAGAGCGGCACCGAGATCGTCGCGCTCACCTGCCAAGAATCCGGTCAGGTCCGACAACTGAGTGTTGAACTGGCGCACCTGCTGATCGTTGGCCGCGAGAGCGCCCACGAAAGTATCCAGGTTCTTGATGGTGAGCGAGATGTTGTCACGCGAATCATTGAGCGTCCGTGCGGCATCCGAGAGGTTGGTGATGCTGTCTCCCAACGCTTCACCGTTGCCCTCGAGGTTGGCCGCACCCGTCTCGACGAAATCGGACAGCGCGCCGTTCTTGTTGGCACCTTCGGGACCGAGCGCCGACGCGAGTTCGTCGATGCTGGAGTACAACTGGTCGACCTCGACGGGCGTCGCCGTCTTCTCGATCGGAATGACTGCACCGCTGGCCATCTTGTCGCCGCCGGTGAAGACCGGTGTCAGCTGGATGTAGCGGTCGGCAACCACCGAAGGCGTGATCTGAGCGGCACTGGCACCGGCGGGGATGTCGATCCCACGATCGACGCGCAACTCGACCTTGACCTGATCTCCCTGAGGTTCGACGGATTCGACGGTGCCGACCTTGACACCGAGAACACGAACGTCGGAACCGTCGTAGATACCCACCGACTTGTCGAAGTAGGCGGTGATCTTGGTGGTACCGGCGCGAGTGAACACCCACCACAGCGCGCCACCGATTACGAGTAACCCGATCAGAACAGCGGCGATGATCGCGACCGAGCGCTTCTTGGAGCCGCTTCCGGCTTCGGCAGTATCAGCCATCAGTTGCCTCCCAACGTACGAACGGGGTCACGGTAGCCCGGAATATCCGGCAGACCCGGCGGAAGGAGGTTCACGACGACCTGGTCGAACCAACGGCCGTTGCCGACCACGTTGGCGTACAAGCGAATGAAGGGTTCGTAGAGCTTCAGTGCCTTGTCCAAGTTCTCGTTGTTGGCCTTCAAGATGTCGATGACGCCGTTGAGCTGCGTCAGCGCCGGCCCGATTGCCGCCTCGTTGTCACGAACGAGACCGGTGAGCTGCTGAGAGACGCGCTGAGTTCCGGTGAGCAGCTGCGAAATCGCTTGCTGGCGATTGTTGAGTTCCTGCACCAGAAGTCCGCCGTCACGGATCAGCTGGGTGAATTCCTTGTTGCGATCCGCAAGAATCTGCGACGTCTTCCCGGTGGCGGCGAAGAGCTTCTGCAGGTCCTGATCGCGGCTCGCGATCGTCTGCGACAGCCGGCTGACACCGTCGAGCGAAGCGCGGACATCGCCAGGTGTCTCGGAGAATGCCTGGGACAACGTCTCCATGCTCTTCGCCAACTGGTCGGTGTCGATGTCGCCGACGGTGTCCGCCGCTGCCGAGAAGGCCTGAACGACGTCGTACGGAGAGGTGGTGCGCTCGAGCGGAATCCGGTCCTTGGGATCGAGGTTGTCGGTTCCGCGCGGATCGAGTGCGAGGTACTTCTGTCCCAGAATCGTCTTGATCTGAATGGACGCAGAGGTTTGATCTCCCACCCACGCGTCACTGACCTTGAAGTCGACGAGAACACGGTCACCGTCGAGATCGACGGAAGTGACCTTGCCGACCTTCACGCCGGCGATACGAACCTCGTTGCCAGGCTTGAGACCCGCAGCTTCGGAGAACTCGGCGGAGTAGGACGAGCCGGCTCCCACGAACGGAAGCGAATCGAGGAAGAACGCGGACAAAGTGGCCAACAGCACCACGAAGATACCGATGGCTCCGGCCATTGCCGGACTGCGACGTTTACTCATCGACCTTGCAACTCCCTCATACCGTCTTGAGTGCATCGCGTGGCCGCGTTGGTGTAAATCGGCTGATTGACCGTCGGCAGGCCGGTGGGCAGATTCAGCGAGGCAGACTGTCCGGGACCGGCAACGATGTCGATTCCGCACAGGTAGAACTGGAACCAGGAACCGTAACTCGCTACGCGAGCGAGCTTGTCGAGCTTGACCGGCAAGGTCTCGAGCACCGCGTTCACGTCGTCACTACGACGGTTGAGCGTCGTCGCCAGCGTGTTGAGCGCCGTGATCGAGCCCTGAATCGACGGCCGCGTCGGCTCGAGCAGATCTGCCGTCGCATCGGTCAACCCGGCGAGTGAGGTGACGGCCGAACCGACGACACCACGCTCGTTGGCCAACCCGGTGACGAGTTGCTGGGTGTTGACGATCAGCGAATCGAGGTTCTTGTCGTTCGCGTTGACTGTGTCGAGAACGTCGTTGAGGTTCTTGATCACCGCCCCGATGACGGCGTCCTTGTCCGCGACGGTGTTGGTCAAACTCGCTGTGTTGCGGACGAGTTCGCTGATGGTGCCGGACTCCCCCTGGAAGACCTGGATGATCTGGTAGGACAGCTTGTTGACGTCGTCAGCGCTCAGGGTGGTGAACAGCGGCTTGAAGCCGTTGAACAGCGTCGTGAGATTGACTGCCGGGCGAGTCTGCGCCAGCGGCAGGGTGTCGCCGCCGGTGATCTTCTGCCCCTGGCTGCCTTCACCTTGCGAGAGCGAAATGTATCGCTGCCCGACCAGGTTGCGGAACCGGATCGTGGCGATGGAACTGGCAGGCAACCAATCACGGTCGGACACCGAGAACTGCACCTCGGCCTGGTTGTCGTTGACGATCGCGATCTTCTCGACCTGTCCGACACGAACACCGGCGATGCGCACCTCGTCACCCTCGTTCAACGAGGTGACGTCGGAGAACACTGCGTTGAACTTGGTGCCTCCGCCGCCGCCGAGGTTGGCGATGCTGGCGGCCAGCAATCCTGTCGCCAGGACGGTGACCACCACGAAGATGATGAGCTTTGTCAGTGGAGCTGCGAGTCCTCTCATTGGACGCTCACCTCCGCACCGGAAAATGCCGGAGCACTGACCATCGTGGTCCACGCCGGAACATCGTCCGGCGCAACACCGTTGGCCTGTCCGTAGATCACCTTCAACGTATCCTCTTCGAGTTTCGAGCCCGCGTAGCCGGCCTGCTGAGCAGGACCGCTGTTGTTGGTCGAGAACAACTGAGGTCCTGAGCCCTCGGGTGCAGGCAGGAATTCCATGGTGGCGGGACCGGGATTGCGGGAAGGAACCTGGTAGGAACCGTCACCGTACGAACCACCGGGGTACTGCGGGAACGGACGACCTGGCTCGGTGACGTTGTCGTAGCAAACCGGGCCGCGGTTGTCGACGAGCCGTGGCTCGTCCTGGTTGGGCAGGTAGCGCCCCTTGGGGTTCACGATCTGAATACTCGCACGCACACCAGGATTGGGCGCGTCGGTGGACAGGATCTTGGCAGCTTCCGGGGCGGTGTCCGAGAAGCCCTTGAACGTGCACCCGAACGTCGGTGAGTACTGAGCCAGAAGCTGGAGAGCTTCCTTCGAATCCGCAGCGAGCGTGATGATCGAGGACGAGTTCGCTTCGAGGAAGGCTGCGGTGTCCGACGATGTCACGGTGAGCGACGCCAGCAGAGTCCGCAACTGGTCCTGCTTCTGAACCACCGTGTTACCCGTGGTCCGCAGATTGTCGAGAGCGTTGATCAGATCGGGCGCAGCGTCCGAGTATGTCTGGGAGAAGTCCGCGAACTTGCGCAGATCCTCTTGAACCGCGGGCAGTTCGGTATTGACGCCGCGGAAGATCTCCTCGAGACGATCGACCGTCAGACCGAGCTCAGCGCCGCGCCCCGTCAGACCCTGCGCGAGAGAACCCAGAGTGTTCGCCAGATCCTGCGGCGGAATCGCCTGCAGAAGTGGGAGCAGTCCGTCCAGAACGTCGCCGACCTCGACAGCGTTTCCGCTCTTGTCCTGCTGGATCACCGTTCCCGCGGAAATCGGAGCAGCGGTGGTTCCCTCCGGAATGATCAGGGAGACGTATCGCTCACCGAAAAGCGTCTTCGGGAGCAGACGTGCCGTCACGTTCGACGGAATCAGATCAGCCTTGTCCGGTTCGATCGCGAGGACCGAGGTGACCTGGCCGTCTTTTGTCGACGCGGATCGCACCTCGCCGACCAGCAGACCACGAACCTTGACGTCCGCGTTGGGTGGCAATGCATTTCCGACGGTGTCGGTGACGAGGTCGATCTTCACGACGTCCTTGAACGTCTTGTTGAAGGTTCCGATGGTGAAGGCCAGGAACAGTGCCAACACCACGAAGAACACGAGTCCGAGCACACGGCGGCGCAGGACTGACGGAGCCTCGATCATCCGGCCACCCTCACTGTCGTCGTGGTGCCCCAGATTGCGAGGCTGAGGAAGAAGTCGAGAACGGCGATCGTGACGATTGCGGCGCGAACAGCGCGGCCGACGGCCACGCCGACGCCTGCGGGACCACCCGAGGCATGGAACCCGTAGTAGCAGTGGATCAGAATCAGCACGAAGGCGAAGACCAAGACTTTCGCAAACGAATACAGCACGTCCTGCGGTGGCAGGAACAGATTGAAGTAGTGGTCGTACGAGCCCGTCGACTGCCCGTTGAACACCGTACTGATCACTCGCGACGCGAGGTACGCCGCAAGCAGACCCACGATGTACAGCGGGATGACGGCGACGAAGCCGGCGATCATGCGGGTGGTGACCAGGAACGGCACTGACGGAACTGCCATGACCTCCAGTGCATCGATCTCTTCGGAGATTCGCATAGCGCCGAGTTGAGCGGTGAAACCACAACCCACCGTGGCCGAGAGCGCAAGAGCCGCAACGATCGGAGCGATCTCACGGGTGTTGACGTATGCGGACAGGAAGCCGGTCAGGACCGAGCTACCCAACTGCTCCAGAGCGGCGAAGCCCTGCAGACCGACGACGACACCGGTGAATCCCGACATCATCGCGATGACACCGATCGTTCCGCCGATGACTGCGAGCGCACCGCTACCGAAGGTCACTTCGGCGAGCAGCCGAAGCGTCTCCTTCCGGTACCGATGCAGGGTGCGCGGGGTCCATGCGATGGCGCGCGCGTAGAACGACATCTGCTCGCCAGCGCGGTCCAACGCGTTCACTGGAATTCTGGCAACTTTGCGGCTCTTCAGCAGGAACTGATCGCCGCGGCCTCGTGCGATGGTCATTTAGGTCAAGATCCCTTCGCCGGCACGATCTGGAGGTACACCATCGTCAGAATCAGATTGGCGAAGAACAACAGCAGGAACGTGATGACGACGGCCTGGTTCACCGCCTCACCGACGCCCTTCGGGCCACCGGATGGGTGGAGTCCCTTGTACGCGGAGATCACACCGGCGATGACACCGAACACCGCGGCTTTGATCTCACCGCTCCAAATGTCCGGTAGCTGCGCAAAAGCTGAGAACGACGAGATGTAGGCACCGGGGTTACCGCCCTGCAGGATCACGTTGAAGAAGTAACCACCCGCGATACCTACTACGGACACCAGTCCGTTGAGCAGCACAGCGATCAGCACCATCGCGAGTACACGCGGAACCACCAGGCGCTGAATCGGATTGATTCCGAGGACTTCCATCGCGTCGATCTCTTCGCGAATGGTTCGAGAACCGAGGTCGGCCGTCACGGCCGATCCGGCCGCACCGGCGACCAACAATGCTGTCACCAGAGGGCTACCCTGCTGGATCACCGCCAGGACGCTGGCAGCGCCGGTGAACGATTCTGCACCCAACTGCTTGATCAGCGAACCGGTCTGCAGTGAGACGACGGCGCCGAAAGGAATGGCTACCAATGCCGTCGGCAAAATTGTCACGCTGGCGATGAACCAGGCCTGCTCGATGAACTCCCGGAACTGAAATGGACGCCGGAACGTATTCCTGACGACGTCGACAAACAGTTCGACGATGTTTCCGGCCTGAGTTAATGCTCCGTTGACCGGACTCAGAACCGAGTTGCGGGTAACCCCCATCCGATATGCCTACCCTTGCCCGTGTGTCGTGTTTCCGTAGGGATCGCCCTCGTATGCAGGAATGACCTGCGTGTCTTGCGAGTTGTCGTTCCACTCCCCCTGATAGCCGCTCGCGTCGGCGTACTGGGGAGCGTACTGCCCAGTTCCGTCAACCTCGTCGAGGCTGTCCTGAATTGCCGCCTGAGCGTTAGCTGGGAGGGTGTGCATGATCTGGCGGACGCGCTCCTGGCGACGACGAACAGCCTGACGCTCCGGGTTTCCGGGGGTGGCCTTCATCTGCGGCACGATGCCCTCGACGTCGTCGACACCACCGGCGTGGTGACCGGCGTCGACGAGCGCCTGCTCGTGCGCCATCTGAGCCTCGTCCTTTTCCTCCGACATACCGATCGGACCGATCATCGTTCCGTTGAGGAACTGCTTGACGACGGGCTCGTCAGAGGTGAGCAGCACCTCACGAGGACCGAACATCACCAACTGACGACGGAAGAGCATGCCGATGTTGTCCGGCACCGTGCGTGCGAGGTTGATGTTGTGCGAGACGATCAGAATCGTCGCGTCCGACTGGGCGTTGATGTCGATCAGCGTCTGGCTGATGTACGTCGTACGCACCGGATCGAGACCGGAGTCAGGCTCGTCGACGAGGATGATCTCGGGATCGAGAACGAGTGCACGCGCAAGACCGGCACGCTTGCGCATACCGCCGGAGATCTCACCGGGAAGCTTGTCCTCGGCGCCGACCAGACCCGTGAGATCGAGCTTCTCCATCACGATCTTGCGGATATCGGATTCCGACTTCTTGGTGTGCTCACGAAGCGGGAATGCGATGTTGTCGTACAAGTTCATCGAGCCGAACAGTGCGCCGTCCTGGAACAGAACGCCGAACAGCTTGCGGATCTCGTAGAGCTCCTTGGAGGAGCACTGCAGGATGTCCGTGCCGTCGATGACAATGGAGCCTTGTTCAGGGCGGAGCAGTCCGATCAGGGACTTCAGGAACACCGACTTACCGGTACCCGAAGGCCCGAGCAGTGCGCTGACCTCACCCGCGGGAAGTGTCAACGACACGTCCTGCCAAATCCTCTGCGACCCGAAAGACTTTGTCAGTCCTTGTACCGCTACCTCGACTCCCACCATTACCTCCGCGACGTCCGTTGCATGCATGCACCCGTGTGGGTTGGGTCACTCTATCGCATGGGAGTGGTACCCGTGACTGCGAATACTACTAACGAGTAGGGAAGAAGCATAATTCAGGTCACAGCCTAGTTCGGGCACCCCTCCCACCTGCATGGATTCCGACATATCACCCGCGAAAAAAGTTCAAAAAAAGAGGGCCACTCCCCGTGGGGAGTGGCCCTCTTCGTTACTACTCGCGAAGAGCAGCGGGAAAACCGTCTTACTTGATGACGATCTTTGCGCCGGCAGCTTCGAGCTTTTCCTTGGCAGCCTCTGCGGCGTCCTTGGCAACCTTCTCGAGGATAGCCTTCGGAGCGCTCTCGACGAGGTCCTTGGCTTCCTTCAGGCCGAGGCCGGAAACGACCTCACGGACGACCTTGATGACCTGGATCTTCTTGTCGCCAGCCGACTCGAGGACGACGTCGAACTCGTCCTGCTCTTCAGCAGCTTCTGCGCCGGCAGCCGGTGCGCCTGCAGCGGCGACGGCGACGGGAGCAGCAGCGGTGACCTCGAAGGTCTCCTCGAATGCCTTAACGAACTCCGAGAGCTCGAGGAGGGTGAGCTCCTTGAACTGGTCCAACAACTCTTCGGTGCTGAGCTTCGCCATTGTGGCGGTCCTTCCTGTAAGTCCCATGTCGCTGATCCGCGACCGGGCGGGGTTATAGCAGTGATGCGCGGGTGCGGATCAGCTTTCGGCTTCGGCCTCGGCCGGAGCCTCGGTGGCAGCCTCTGCGGGGGCCTCTGCGGCTCCGCCTTCTGCGGCCTTCTTCTCCTGCAGGGCAGCGGCCAAACGGGCCATCTGCGAAGCGGGAGCATTGAACAGGCCTGCGGCCTTTGCCAAGTTGCCCTTCATCGCGCCGGCAAGCTTTGCCAACAGGATTTCGCGGGATTCGAGATCCGCGATCTTGTTGACCTCTTCCACGGACAGCGCAGCGCCGTCCATGTAGCCGCCCTTGATGATGAGCGCCTTGTTGTCCTTAGCGAAGTTCTTCAGAGCCTTCGCAGCGTCGACCGGTTCGCCCTTGATGAATGCAATGGCGGTCGGACCAACGAACAGGTCATCAAGGCCCTCGATGCCAGCCTCTGCGGCGGCACGCTTGACCAGGGTGTTCTTGGCGACGGAGTAGGTGGCACCTTCTCCGAGAGCGCGTCGCAGTGTCGTGATGTTGCCAACCGAAAGGCCACGGTATTCCGTGACCACAGCGGCGGTCGAACCCTTGAACTGCTCGGTGATTTCCGCAACTGCGGAAACCTTCTCAGGCTTTGCCATACTTCGCCTCCTCTCGTGACAGTCGTTGTCCCACTCAGGAACCGCTGCACCTCATCGGGTGAACCCGAGAAGACACAGTCCGCGACATGCAAAACGCCCCGGCGCAAGCGCACGGGGCGTACAGAGGAAACATGAAGAAGAGGCTTACGAATCAGCGTAACGATGCAACGCAAAGCAGTGCATAACCAGGCAAACTGTAGAACCACTACATCAAGCTATCCCCCTACCTCGTTCACCTACGTGGGCCGCCGGGCACTCCCGGACTTTCAACCACACTCATTACTGAGTGCAATCACCAACGGTCTTGGGTAGAACATGATTTTGGGGTGAAGTTCATATCCAGCACTGAACTCCGCGTCGAAGACTACCTGACTGCTCGCTGCATAACCAAATCGGGTTCGTCACGCAGCTGGTTTCTTCACGCACCCGGTTTCTTCAAGCACCGATAGCCCTGGCGATCTTGTGTTCGATCTCTGCCCGAGCTCGGTCCGGCAGCACCAGCAGCCCGTCGAGTTCCTTGTGAGCCTTCCGATACGCACTCTGACGTTCCTGTGGCGTCGCGCCATCGTCCATGGCCAGGCGCAGCAGACGTTGCGCCCTTACCAGGCGCTCTTGTTCGTCGAGGGTGAATCCGCTCCGTCGGCGACGCTTCGCCTCCGCTTCCGCGATCTCGAAGGCGATCGAGTAAGTGTGCACCGCCTCGCGGTACTCGGTTTGCGCCTGCTGGTTACCGATCATCGTCTCCGGATTGCCTGGACGGAGCAGATCGGCACGATATTTGGCTCGATGAAAATCGGCCGTCAAAGGCTCACGCATGTCCGTCATCATCGGAGTGTCGAGCAGTGTGACCGGATCGAGCTCGTACGAGAACCATCGGGCGTCGACCGCATCGTGCTGCTCGATGGCCTTGGCCAGCTCTCGGCGCTGTGTTTCTTCGTCGGCGTGATGTTGTGCGTTGGCCTGCGCGATGGCGACCTTGGTCTCCTGCTTGAGCCGGAAGCGCTCTTGCCGGCGCTCGATCCGCCTTTCGTTGGCAACCGCGACACCTTTCAGCGCCCCACCGATGGTGCCGCCGAAAACGAAGATCAGCCACCAAAAGTTTCCGAGGAACTGGAACGCTTCGTGCATACCCCGATGATGCCACCGTTAGATCGATACCACCGTTGGATCGATACCCCCGTTGGACCGGTACCACCGGCAGGGATCACCCCCTCCCGAAACAGACAAGAAGGCCGGCAGGGAGTGATCCCTGCCGGCCTTCTTGTTCGTATGCGGACTGCTTACGCGTCTGCAGCATCCTCGAGGAGGTTGCGAGTACGGTTCGGATCCACCGGGATGCCCGGACCGGTGGTGGTCGAGACCGTGATCTTCTTCACGTAGCGACCCTTGGCCGACGAGGGCTTCGCACGCAGGATCTCGTCCAGGGCTGCGCCGTAGTTCTCCACCAGCTTCTCATCGTCGAACGATGCCTTGCCGATGACGAAGTGCAGGTTGGCCTGCTTGTCGACGCGGAAGTTGATCTTTCCGCCCTTGATGTCGTTGACAGCCTTGGTGACATCCGCCGTGACGGTGCCCGTCTTCGGGTTCGGCATCAGGCCACGCGGTCCGAGGACACGGGCGATGCGGCCGACCTTGGCCATCTGATCAGGAGTCGCGATTGCGGCGTCGAAATCGACCCATCCACCCTGGATGCGCTCGATCAGGTCTTCTGCACCGACTACGTCAGCGCCTGCAGCCTCGGCTTCTGCTGCCTTCTCGCCAACAGCGAACACGATGACGCGAGCGGTCTTACCGGTGCCGTGGGGCAGGTTGACCGTTCCGCGGACCATCTGGTCAGCCTTACGGGGGTCGACGCCCAGACGAACTGCAACCTCAACGGTTGCATCCATCTTGGTGGACGACGTCTCCTTGGCGAGCTTTGCAGCCTGAAGCGGGCTGTAGAGCTTGTCTGCGTCGATCTTCTCAGCGGCGGCGAGGTACGCCTTGCTGCGCTTTGCCATTTGTTCTGTCCTTACTTATCACTGCAGCGAATTACCTGTGCAGTGGTGAATGGTTCAGTTGTGGTCGGGGCCTGGCCGGCCCTCCCACGTAGTGCTGTGGAGCGGACTATTAGCCCTGGACCGTGATGCCCATGGAACGAGCGGTGCCGGCGATGATCTTCGCGGCCTGCTCGATGTCATTGGCATTGAGGTCTTCAGCCTTGGTCTTCGCGATTTCGCGCACCTGATCCATGGTCACCGAGGCAACCTTGGTCTTGTGCGGTTCGCCGGAGCCCTTGGCGACGCCGGCTGCCTTGAGGAGCAGCTTGGCGGCGGGAGGGGTCTTCAGCTTGAAATCGAAGGTCCGGTCTTCGTAGACCGAGATCTCGACCGGCACAACGTTGCCGCGCTGGGACTCAGTCGCCGCGTTGTAGGCCTTGCAGAACTCCATGATGTTCACGCCGTGCTGACCGAGCGCGGGACCCACGGGAGGTGCAGGGTTAGCCTGACCTGCCTGGATCTGCAGCTTGATGAGCCCGGCGAGCTTCTTCTTCTTTGGGGGCATCTCTAGTTCCTAGTTTCTAGCTTGGGTGTGTGTCTTGCGTCGAACAAATTGCAAGTTTTGGGGTGGTCAGATCTTCGCGACCTGGTTGAAGTTGAGCTCAACCGGGGTTTCACGACCGAAGATCGACACGAGAACCTTGAGCTTCTGCTGCTCGCCGTTGACCTCGCTGATGCTGGCCGGAAGGGTTGCGAACGGGCCGTCCATGACGGTGACCGACTCGCCGACCTCGAAGTCGACCTCGATGAGGGGCTTGCCGAAGGACTCGGACGGTGCCTCGCCTGCTGCGACGGCGGCCGCTGCAGCCTGCTGCTTCTTCTGCTCCTGCTGCGGGAGCAGGAACTTGACGACCTCGTTGAGGGTCAGCGGCGAGGGACGCGACGTGGCACCGACAAAACCGGTGACGCCAGGCGTGTTGCGCACTGCGCCCCACGACTCGTCGTTGAGCTCCATGCGAACGAGGATGTATCCGGGCAGAACCTTGCGATTGACCTGCTTGCGCTGGCCGTTCTTGATCTCGGTGACCTCTTCGGTGGGAACTTCCACCTGGAAGATGTAGTCACCGACGTCGAGGTTCTGAACGCGAGTCTCGAGGTTGGTCTTGACCTTGTTCTCGTAACCGGCGTACGAGTGGATGACGTACCAGTCACCCGGGGCGCGACGCAGCGCAGCCTTGAGTTCGGCAACGGGATCCTCGACCTCGAGCTCGGCGGCGGGAGCGGCCTCGTCGGAGTTCTCGGCATCGTCGGAGATGACGTCCTCGGTCGCTGCAGCGTCTGCATCAGTGCCTTCGGCAACGTCTGCATCGGTGCCTTCGGCAACCACGACGTCTACTTCGGCTGCCGCCTCGGCAGAAACACGCTCTTCGGCCAAAGCCTCATTCGTGTCGTTCTCGGGGGTGCTCACTGGGGCACTCGCTTCCTCTCGTTACTCGGACCCGGGTCGGGTCTTGTCGCGCTCGCAGGCAAAGACGCCCGACTGCTACGGCGATCAGCCGAACAGCCAGGTGACACCCTTGATCACAGCGATATCGACGCCGCTGATGAAAGCGACCATGAAGACCACGAACGTCAGCACGACGCTGGTGTAGGTGATCATCTGCTTGCGGTTCGGCCAGATGACCTTACGGAGTTCTGCGATGACCTCGCGGAAGAATTTGCGCAGGCGCTTGAAGATGTTGTCCTTCTTCGCCTTGGGCTTCTTGCCGGGGTTCGTTGCAGTCGGCTTGGCCGAAGATGTCCGGGATGCCGTCCGGGCCGGAGTCTTCACGGTGGACGCGCTGACCGAGGCGCCGCGTGCAGCGCGCTTGCCGGTCGGCTTGTTGGAAACCCCACTGGATGCGGAGGGAGCCTTCTCGGCACCGTCCTTGTCCAACGACAGATCGGAACGCGTAGTCGCGTCAGCTGCAGTGTCGTCGACACCGGTCGAATCGGCAGACGTTGAAGTCTCCGCATCCGAAGTGTCGGCGTCGCGCTTGGCGCGCTCCTCGCTCACGTCGTTCCTCTCAGTCGCTGGCATCCGGGGGCAGGGGCGACAGGACTTGAACCTGCAACCTGCGGTTTTGGAGACCGCTGCTCTGCCAGTTGAGCTACGCCCCTTTGGTTGACATCGACAGGTGGACCCTGCCTGAATCAACCGTTCTGCGATCACACAACATACGCGCTACCCGAGGTGAATGTCTTGCAACATTCAGGGCAGCGCGCAGCGCTGAGGAATCCCAGAAATCTCAGTGTACTTCAAAGCCCCGGAACAAACACAATCCGCCCTGCGATCAGGCTAGACGGACCGTGGCGGTGGCGCGACCGAAGATCTTCTTACCTTCGGACTTGGCCACGATTGCCAGTACTGCGGTCTTGCTTTCTTCGTCGATCGACTTCACCTTGGCGGTGAACTCGATCTCGGCAGCCTTGTCGGCTGCCACGATCACCGGGCTCGTGAACCGTACGTTGTACTCGGTCACTGCACCCGGATCCCCCAGCCATTCGGTGACGTAGCCGGCACCGATGCCCATGGAGAGCATGCCGTGCGCGACGACGTCCGGCAAGCCGGCAAGTCGTGCGACCTCGTCACTGAAGTGAATCGGATTGGGATCTCCCGAAACACCCGCGTAGTTGGCGAGGTTTCCACGCGTCAGGGTGACGGACTTCTCGGGGAGAAGTTCGCCGACACTCACGTCGGAAAATTTACGAAGCGACATGCATCATCACGTCCTTGACTGCGTGGGCGATGTTCTCGTCCACTTCCCCACCCGTTCGAGCAACAAGCGTTGTCCACGTGGTGACAACTGCTTCGTCGTTCTGATCGGTGATGATGTTCTTGGTCACGATGATGTCGCTACCTGCGGCCTGCCTGAACGAATCCAGGAAAACATCGCAGAAGAGTCGGTCACCGACCTGCATGGGCTTGTGCAGCACCAGTCGCTGATCGGTCTGAAGAATCTGACTCAAGTCGTAGCCGGTGACGATCTCTTCGAACAGACGTCGCTGAGCAATGGCACCTACGATGGCGACGAACGTAATGGGAGCAATCAGGCCGTCGTATCCGAGGCCTTTGGCTGCCGATTCGTCGTAGTGCGCAGGATGCGCGTCCTGGACGGCGCGAGCGAACTCGCGCACCTTCTCGCGTCCGACCTCGTAGAAGTCTTCGACACGATAGTGGTGACCGACCATCTGGACGGCATGAGCGGCCGGGTCCGTAGGGACCTCGGCCGCTGCCTGGTTCTCTTGCAAATCTGTCACGCGGTGAGACTCTCTTCTAGCTAGGACCCGAAGACGCAGGCCCCGAGAGGGTCTTCCGCGAAAATCGTCGTCCTGTTAAGGACTTACTACTTCGACTCGCGATGCGACTGGTGGGTTCCGCAGTTGGGGCAGAACTTCTTGAGCTCCAGGCGATCGGGGTCGTTGCGCCGATTCTTCTTGGTGATGTAGTTGCGGTGCTTGCATACCTCGCAGGCCAAGGTGATCTTGGGCCGAACGTCGGTCGAGGAGGCCACGGGATGCCTTCTTTCGGGTGTATCTGATTACGAGCAATCAGGGTGGATCATGCATATTGTGTAGCGGTGACCGGACTTGAACCGGCGACGCAACGATTATGAGTCGTTTGCTCTACCAACTGAGCTACACCGCCTCGGTGTCGAGTGTCGCGCGGAAAGCACGGCACCACAATCCAGCGAGCCCCCTAACGGAATCGAACCGTTGACCTTTTCCTTACCATGGAAACGCTCTACCGACTGAGCTAAGGGGGCGTGGCTCAGGAGTGCGTTGCCGCTCTCTTGAAGCCTCCGAAAGATTACACACGAACGAGCGCCAGCACCAAATCCGCTGGTCATCGGGGCAAAAATGGTGCCGGAGCCCATTGTTGCACCGATCGGGGCCGCTGGCGAGGGCTTTGCGGGAACCAACTTGACCCCGCACTCCCCCGAAGCCATCCCAAGAAGCACTCCCGAGACCCCTGAGCCGCAGCCGACGCCGGCGTCACCAACGCGCACCCGACCTCGGAACAAGCACAAAAAAAGTCAGCCCCGACTCTCGTAAAGAGAATCGGGGCTGACTTGGTGTGGCAGATGTAGGATTCGAACCTACGTAGGCATAAGCCGACGGATTTACAGTCCGCTCCCATTGGCCGCTCGGGCAATCTGCCGTGCTTGCACCAGGCTTCGATCCGGCGCATTCGCAAGTATATCGCGACGTGCGGCGGCCGAAAACGGCTTCCTCGGTGCGGTGAGAAGAATACAACGAACACACCCCCATTTTGCAAACCGGGTGGTAACGGGCGGTGCCGACCCGATAACGTCGAGGTGTCCACCGGTATGGAAGGTGGGCAGAACTCGATGTTCGTGAACTACCGGAAAGCGGGAGTGTGAAGTGGCTGATTCGTCCTTCGACGTGGTGAGCAAGGTTGACCGTCAAGAGGTGGACAACGCCCTGCATCAGGCTGCCAAGGAGTTGACCACGCGTTTCGACTTCCGAAACACGGGAGCGTCGATCGAGTGGTCTGGTGAAGAGACGATCACGTTGAACGCCGACACCGAGGAGCGACTGCTTGCCGCCCTCGACGTGTTCAAGGAGAAGTTGATCCGTCGTGACATCTCGCTGAAGGCATTCGATGCCGGCGAGCCGGCGCAGTCCGGAAAGATCTACAAGCTGTCCGGAACCTTGGTCCAGGGCATCAGCAGCGAGAACGCGAAGAAGATCACCAAGAAGATTCGCGACGAGGGCCCCAAGGGCGTCAAGGCGCAGATCCAGGGTGAGGAACTTCGTGTGAGCAGCAAGAAGCGCGACGACCTCCAGGGCGTCATCTCCCTGCTCAAGGGTGAGGACTTCGGGATCGCCCTGCAGTTCGTGAACTACCGGTAGTGGGGGCTGCGCCCCTGTGCGCGGTTAAGGAGTCCTGGGACTACCTAACCGCGCACAGGGGCCGACGGCCCTACATCCCGGCCATCTTCTCCAAACGCTCGATCCGGTCCGCCATGGGCGGATGCGTCGAGAACAGCTTGCTCACCTTGTCCCCCGCTCTGAAGGGGTTGGCAATCATCAGGTGGGACTGCGCCGCGAGCTTGGGCTCAGGCGGCAACGGCGCGGCTGCCACGCCCGACTCGAGCTTGCGCAGCGCCGACGCCAACGCCAATGGGTCACCGGTGAGCTCGGCTCCCGATTGATCAGCCTGATACTCGCGAGAGCGCGAGACGGCCAGCTTGACCACGGTTGCCGCGATCGGTCCCAGTAGGGAGACGAGCAGCAAGGCGATCGGATTACTTCCCTGCCCGTTCCCTCGGCCACCGAAGATGCTCGCGTACATCGCGAAGTTGGCCAGGCCAGAGATGACGCTGGCCATCGCGCCGGCCACGGACGAGATCAAAATGTCCCGGTTGTAGACGTGGGAGAGTTCGTGCCCGAGTACGGCGCGCAGCTCGCGTTCGTTCAGGATTTGCATGATGCCGCTGGTCACGCACACCGCGGCGTGACGAGGGCTACGACCGGTGGCAAACGCGTTCGGGGCGTTCGTGGGGCTGATGTACAGCCTGGGCATCGGTTGGTGCGCCGTCGTGGCGAGTTCGCGCACGATCCGGTAGATCGCCGGTGCCTCGACCTCGGTGATGGGCTGGGCGCGCATCGATCGAAGCGCCAGCTTGTCGCTGTTGAAGTACACGTAGGCATTCATGCCGACGGCAAACAGAACGGATCCCCACAGAAGGAACGGGCTGTTGAACAGCGAACCGATGAAGACGATCAGCGCTGACATCCCCACCAACAACCCGAATGTCTTCGCACCGTTCGCGTAGCCGTGCAAACTGCTCACCTCTTGCCTCGCTGGAGCCGAAGGCTCACCCGAACTCCCGGCGTATGCACCGGTTCTGTTCAGTCAACGAAGGACAGGGTCATCAGGGTTCCCACCCAGGGTCGTCAGGGTTTCACCCCAGGTGTGTCAGCCGACTCGTTCGATCGTGTAGTCCACGAGGCGCACGAGCGCTTCATTCGCCGGTCCCTGCGGGAGCTCGGCCAACTGGGCCTTTGCCGAGACTGCGTACTCGCCCAGCTTTGCCTTCGCCTTGACCATGCCCGGCGAACGCTCGAGCAGTTCGAGAGCTTCTTCTACCAGTGCGTCTTCGGTGACCGGGCCCGCGAGCAGCTCCCGCAGGCGATCTGCGTCGGCTCCTTCTTCGCGGAACGCGTACAGGACGGGCAGGGTGTGGACACCCTCGCGCAGGTCGGTGCCCGGAGTCTTGCCGGACTGCGCCGATACGGAGGAGATGTCGATGATGTCGTCGGAGATCTGGAACGCGGTGCCGACGGCGTCACCCAGGCGCTCGAGACGCTCGATGTGAGCTGCGTCGGCGCCGGAGAAGGTGCCGCCGAATCGTCCGGATGCAGCGATGAGCGAACCGGTCTTCTCCCACACGACCTTGAGGTAATGCTCGACCGGATCCTGTTCCTTCTTGACGCCGATCGTCTCGCGCATCTGGCCGGTGACCAGTTCGGCGAAGGTTTCGGCGATGATCCGAACGGCTTCAGGTCCGAGCGTCGATACCAGGCGTGATGCGTGCGCGAACAGATAGTCGCCGGCCAGGATCGCCACGCTGTTTCCCCAGCGGGCGTTGGCGCTGGGTGCTCCGCGCCGCATGGACGCCTCGTCCATGACGTCGTCGTGATAGAGCGTCGCCAGGTGAACGAGTTCGGTGACAGTCGCTGCGGTGATGATCGACGGATCGTTCGGCACCGGTCCGAGTTGCGCGGTCAGGATCGTGAACAACGGACGGAAGCGCTTTCCACCGGCTCGCGCGAGATGCAGCGCGGCCTCGGTGAGGAAGTCTTCGCCGTCGGACAGCTCGCTGACCAACAACTCCTCGACATCGGAGAGTCCACCACGCACTACTGCGGCGAGCTGTTCGTCGCCCAGGTCGATGCCTGCAACGACGGTGCTCGATGCGGTTGCGTCGGCAGCAGTCTTTTCGGTGCTCACGATGTCAGTACCCATTCCTGTCGTCAGTGACGGCTCGGTTCCCACGGTAGTGAACCTAGCGGTTCGCACTCGGGACGGCCTCGCCACGGTGGCGATCGCGAGCCTGGGAAGATGTGAGTGTGTCCGTAGAAGAGCAGTCCCCCGTCGTCGATTCGCTTCCGACCGAAACCGACATTGTGGTCATCGGCGCAGGTCCCGCGGGTTCTTCGGCCGCGGCATGGGCCGCCCGCAGCGGCCGAGACGTCGTGCTGGTGGACGCTGCCGTGTTCCCGCGAGACAAGACTTGTGGTGATGGACTCACTCCGCGCGCCGTGGCCGAACTGGATCTCCTCGGCCTCGGCGAGTGGGTTCGGTCACATACGACGAACAAGGGCCTGCGGTTGTCCGGCTTCGGCCAAGAACTCGAACTCGAGTGGCCAGGGACGTCGTTCCCGCCGATCGGCAGTGCGATCCCCCGGACCGAACTCGACGACGCCATTCGCCGGTGCGCCGTCGAATCCGGCGCGGTCATGGTCGAGGGCACCAAGGCCGTCGACGTCGAACTCGACGGTGATCGAGTAGCCGCCGTCGTACTCGCCGGCCCCTCGGGACGCAGCACTCTTCGTTGCCGGACGCTGATCATCGCCGACGGCGTTCGCTCGACGCTCGGCAAGAAGCTGGGACGGCAGTGGCACCGGGACACCGCGTACGGCGTCGCGGCACGCGCTTACGTCGCGACGCCGCGCAGCGCCGACCCGTGGATCACCTCGCATCTGGAACTGCGGGACGCCGAGGGCACGTTGCAGGCGGGGTACGGCTGGATCTTCCCGCTCGGCACCGGCGAGGTGAACATCGGCGTCGGGACACTGGCGACGTCCAAGCGCCCGGCGCCGGGTGCCCTGCGTCCCTTGCTCGACTTGTACACCGACCAGCGCCGAAGTGAGTGGCAGTGGAGCAGCGAAATTCATTCCGCCGCTTCGGCTTTGCTACCCATGGGCGGCGCCGTCTCCAACATCGCCGGACGCAACTGGGCCGTGATCGGCGACGCCGCAGCGTGTGTGAACCCGCTCAACGGTGAGGGCATCGACTACGGCCTCGAAGGCGGACGTCTGGTGGTCGAACAGCTCGGCGCCGACGACCTCACGGAGCTGTGGCCGACCGTGCTTCGGGAGCATTACGGGCAGGCATTCTCGGTCGCGCGCCGGCTCGCAGGCCTGCTGACGGTTCCGCAATTCCTGCCCGCCTCGGGCCCGATTGCGATGCGCTCACGGGCACTGATGACGGTCGCCGTTCGGGTGATGGGGAACCTCGTCACCGACGCCGACGCCGATCTGACGGCGAAGGCATGGCGTGCGTCGGGGGCCGCGTCGAGAAAGATCGACTCCCGGCCGCTGTTCGGTTGAGCAAGTGCTGTGCGCCTTTATTAACCGCCGGGGGTTAATAAAGGCGCACAGCAGTTCAGGCAGTGGCGTAATGCAGCGCCACGATGCCGCCGGTGAGGTTGCGCCACTTGACGTTCTTCCACCCGGCAGCCTCGATCTTGCGTGCCAACTCTTCCTGGGTCGGCCAGGCGCGGATCGATTCGGCGAGGTAGACGTAGGCGTCGGGGTTGCTGCTGACGGTGCGTGCGACCTGCGGGAGCGCCTTCATGAGGTACTCCATGTAGACCGTGCGGAAGGGCCCGAAGACGGGCGTCGAGAACTCGCTGACGACGAGACGTCCGCCCGGCTTGGTGACGCGGGCGATCTCGCGCAGTCCGGCTTCGAAGTCGGAGACGTTGCGCAGGCCGAAGGAAATCGTCGCGGCATCGAACACGTTGTCGGCATAGGGCAGGTACATCGCGTCACCTGCGACCATCGGAACTTTGCGCGAGATTCCGGCCTTGAGCATTCCCTTGGAGAAATCGGTGGCGACGCACCAGGCGCCGGAGCGCCCCAGTTCGACGGTCGAGACTCCGGTTCCGGCGGCGAGGTCGAGTACCTTCTCGCCCGGCTTGAGGTCGAGAGCTTCGCGGGTGGCCTTGCGCCAACCCTTGTCCTGGCCGAAGGACAGCACGGTGTTGGTGAGGTCGTATCGCTCCGCGACGTCGTCGAACATCGACGCGACTTCGTGCGGTTGCTTCTCGAGAGTTGCTCGGGTTCCGTGTGTAGTGGCCACACCCGAAACGCTACCAACCCTCGGGCAGCGAAGGCGTTCAGGCTGCTCTGGCACCCGTTCGCCGCCCGAGGCCCTGCACGTCCTCGTAGTGACGGAGCAACTCTTCGCAGATTGCCGGCCAGGTCCGGTGCAGCACCGAGCGCCTCGCTGCGGAGCCGAACTGCACCCGCAGATCACGCTGACGAAGTGCGTCGACGGCGCTTGGCAGGAGTTCGGTGAACCTGTCCGTCGGCAGGAGGTAGCCGTTGCGGCAATGCGAGATCAGGTCACGTGGTCCACCGGCGTCCGGTCCGACGACAGGTACACCGCTCGCGAGGGCTTCCTGAACCGCCTGGCAGAAGGTCTCGTGCTCGCCGGGGTGAACGAATACGTCCAGGCTCGCATAGGCGTCGGCCAGCGCGGTACCGCCGAGTTGTCCGGTGAAGATCGCATCCGGCATCAGTCGTCGTAGGTTCTCGCGATCCGGGCCGTCTCCGACGATCACGATCTGCACGCTGGGATCGGCCGCCAGCACGGCCAGTCGCTCGACGTGTTTTTCGGGCGCGAGGCGACCGACGAAGCCGACCACCAACTGGTCGCTGTCGCCGATCCAGGACTGCCGCAACGCCGAGCTACGACGCGAAGGCGCGAATCGTTGTGCGTCGACGCCGCGGGCCCACCGGTGCACGCGCGGAATGCCGTGCTCTTCGAGGGCGTCGACTGCCGACGTGGATGGCGCAAGGGTCCTGTTGCAGCTCTTGTGGATTCGACGGGTCCACGCCCACGCGGCGCGACTGGTGACGCCGAGACCGTAGCTTTCGGCAAATCCGGCGACGTCGGTCTGGTAAACCGCGACGGTGGGTATCGCGAGCCGCTTGGCGACGGCCACTCCCCCGGCGCCGAGCAGGAACGGCGACGCCAGATGGACGACGTCGGGCGCGAAGGTCCGCACGGCCGTCGTCAGACGCGGTTGTGGCAGGCCGACGGGGAGTGAACTGACTTTGGGCACCATGACGGCGGGCACCCGAACCACCTGAACACCTTCGTGTTCGGTGGCGGCAGAGGTGTCGGATCCGACAGTGTCCGGCGCAATGACCATGGCGTCGTGGCCAGTGCGATCGAGGTGTTCGAGCACGCGTAGTACCGAGTTGGTGACGCCGTTCATGTTGGGCAGGAATGACTCCGCAACGATGGCTACTCTCACACCGAGAACGGTGACAGGGCCAGGAAAAGTCCACGTCATGTTCGTGTGAAGTTCCGGCGAAGCGCGAACTAACTCGAGGCGACCGGCGCCGATCCCGGAGCTCCCGCTTCCCGCTTGCGCAGGTACCAGATCGACGGTCCAGCCAGGAGCCACGTCACGACGATCACCGATCCCGCCGGGATCAGCGCCACCGTCGCGTTGCGTCCCGCTACCCGGACCAAATCAGGGTCGGCTTTGGAGTACTCCACCTCGATGCGTTGTCCCACAGTCAGATTGGTGGGGTAGAGCACGCCGAGTTCAGGGTTGTGATTCGCGCCGTCTGGTGTCACGAAGCTGATCGCCGAACGTAGCGAGCCTGCCGAGAGCACCTCGGCGGTTGCGGTCCCCATGTTCGATTCGATGGTCCGATCGTTGCGCCAGGCACCGAGAACCAGGATCACCGCGAGCACCGAAATGCCGACCGCAACCACGAGTACGCCGATGCGGAAGCGCCGCAGAACCGTTTGCGTCACAGCTGTGCTCGCACGGAAGCGTGGAGTTCGCGCAGTCCACTGCGATCTGTCGCGACTTCGAGCACACGAATGCCGTTTGCGGGTTGCGCCAGCGTCGTTGCCAGGGCGTCGACGGTGACGGCTGCGTGCGGCACGCGGTAGGCCGCGCACAGCGCAGCGAGGTCCATGCCGTGCGGTGTTCCGAACACTCGCTCGAAGACGCCGGCGTACTGCGGGTCGCCTTGTTCGAGGAGTTCGAAGATGCCGCCGCCGTCGTCGTTGGCTACAACGACGGTGAGGTCGCTCGGCCTCGGCTCACCGGTCCCGATCAGCAGCCCGGACGCGTCGTGCAGGAAGGTCAGGTCGCCCATGAGCGCGACGGTCCGGCCGCCCTCGTACGCCAATGCGGCACCGACCGCCGCCGAGACGGTGCCGTCGATACCTGCGACGCCGCGATTGGACAGCACCCGGACAGCGGGCTTGGGATAGCTCACGAGGGCCGCGTCGCGAACGGGGTTGGAGGCGCCGAGCAGAAGCTGGTCGCCGTCCGCGAGTGCATCCATCACGGCAGCTGCCACGTGCAGGCCGGTGGCCTTGGGGTGGGCGTCGAGTTGCTTGCGGACGGCAGTTTCGGCGTGTTCGGTCAGCGCGGCGCATCGAGCGATCCAGGCCGGATCGGGAGTCCCGGTGACCACTGCTCTGGTTCCGGTGGCGAGTACGTTGCCGGATACGTCCGGCCAGCGCGGCCCGGTAGTCAGCGCGTAGACGTCGACGCCCGGGTCGGCCAGCACCTTCGAGACCTGACGATGCAACGTCGGGCGGCCGGTGATGATCGCCTGCTTGGGCTTGAGTTGCGATAGCGCGAGTGGATGCAGTGCGATCCCGTGCATCGGAGCCGTCGGCTCGGCCACCGTCGGCAGGCCGGCCAGCTCAGGCCGAAGTGCGCTGCCGTGTCCGGAAATGACCACCGTATCTGCGGTGAGGTCCAGATCGACCGGAACATCGAGCGTCGCGTTCTGCGTGGTGGTCCAGGCTGCACCGCCTGGACGGCCCTCCGGAACCGGGCCATGGATGTGCACGTCCGGCACCAGCGGCTCACGGAGCGGGATGTCGAAATGCACCGGACCCGCGTTTCCGGATCTGGTTCCGCGGGCAGCGGCGAGGACCCGGCAGACCGCCGAGCGCCACTGGCTGTTCTGCGTCGAATCGTCTTCGGCCAAGCCCAGGCTGATGGTTGCGCGAACCTGACTGCCGAAGAGCCCGAGCTGCTCGACGGTCTGGTTGGCGCCGGTGCCGAGCATCTCGTAAGGCCGGTTGGCGCTCAGGACCACCAGCGGCACTCGCGCATAGTTCGCCTCGAGGACAGCAGGTCCGAGATTCGCGACGGCGGTCCCGGAGGTCATCACGATGGGGACCGGTCGTTTCCCGGCGATTGCCAGTCCGAGTGCCAGAAAGCCTGCTGTCCGCTCGTCGATCCGCATGTGCAGACGCAACCGGCCGTCGAGATCGGCGGCCTGGAGGGCAAATGCGAGGGGCGCGTTGCGAGAGCCTGGACACAGCACGACTTCACGCACGCCACCACGAACCAGTTCGTCGACGACGGCTGTGGCTTGTGCAGTGGACGGATTCACGCCTTCAAGAGTGTCAGATGTTCGGGTGCAAGCATGCCCAGGGGCGGGGACAGCGGCATTATGTGTGGGTGCGCACACTCTTCGATCCAGCCGAGCTCGAACCCCGCCGGTTCTATCAGTTACTCACCGCTTCGGTGGTCCCCCGGCCGATTGCCTGGGTGTCCACCCTGTCGGCGGACGGCGTCGGCAATCTGGCTCCGTACAGCTTTTTCACCGTGGCAAGTTCGGCGCCGCCGATCGTGCAGTTCACGTCGGTCGGACGCAAGGACAGTCTGCGCAACATCGAAGCGACC
Organism: Rhodococcus sp. MurmanLake-1; assembly: GCF_056945715.1. Lineage (NCBI taxonomy): Bacteria > Bacillati > Actinomycetota > Actinomycetes > Mycobacteriales > Nocardiaceae > Rhodococcus > Rhodococcus sp. MurmanLake-1. Next base: position 150,082 of record NZ_JBWZNF010000013.1, read on the forward strand.
GGCGAATTCGTGATCAACCTGGCGACCGCCACGCTCGCAGACGTGGTGAACAAGAGTTCGGCCTTCTACGACGCCGAGGCCGACGAATTTCTCGAGTTGAACATCCGTAGCGAACCGAGCGAGCGGGTTCGCCCCGTCCGGGTCGCCGACTCCCCGATCGCCATCGAATGCACGCTTCACCAGGTCATCGAGGTCGGTAATTCATTTGTCGTGATGGGAAATGTGGTCGCGGTCGCAGTACGTCCCGAGGCTGTCGCCGACGACGGGTTACCGGACTTCGCGGCAATCGCACCGATGAGCCGACTTGGCCGAGCGCAGTGGGGCCTTCCTCCCGAAGTCGTCGAAAAGGACAGACCCACCACTCCACACCGGCCGTAAATCAGGTTAGGGTTACCTGATTAGGTACGAGTAACAGCTAATCAGGGAGCAACCAGTCATGGCCAAGCGCGCCAAGTTCGTGAAACCGGCCTCACGCAGCATCGTGTCGGCGCAGGTCGTGGCGAACAAACGAATCAGCCCGAGCTTCATCCGAGTGACCATTGCCGGCGAAGAGCTGTCCACCATCGCACCGATGGGTGCCGATCAGTGGTTCCGCATGTTCATCCCGCAGGTCGGCCAGAGCGAACTCCGGTTGCCGAGCGCGGCAAGCAATCTCTGGTACGCGCAGTACCTGTTGATGTCCAAGGACACGCGACCGGTCGTGCGCAACTACACGATTCGCGCCTACCGTGCTGCCGGATCCGGTCTCTTCGGTGAGACCACGGAGATCGACATCGACTTCGCCTATCACGGCGACATCGGCCCGGCATCCGCGTGGGCGGACACCGCGTCGACCGGCGACAATGTCGCCCTCCTCGACGAAGGCTGCATCTACAACCCCACACCCGAGGCCAAGTGGCAACTGCTCGTCGGCGACGAGAGCGCACTTCCGGCGATCATCGGCATTCTGGAAACCGCGCCGGCAGACCTGCGTGCCGAGGTCTTCGTCGAGATTCCGAACATCGAAGACAAGCAAGACATTCCGGAGTTGGCGAACGTCAACGTGCATTGGCTCGTTCGCGAGGACGAACACGCAACGCCGGGTGTTCTGACCCTCGAGACCGTCCGCGCCGCCGAACTGCCCGAAGGGCCGTCGTACACGTTTGTCGCCGGCGAACAGGCACTCACCACCGGGCTGCGTCGGCATCTCGTGAACGACCGAAAGTTCGCCAAGACCGACATCACCTTCACCGGCTTCTGGCGCCACGGACATTCGGCTCACTGACAAGCGAACGTAAAAAAACGAGCGGCCCGGGAGAAACTCCCGGGCCGCTCGTTGTCTTACGTTCGCTTATGCAGCGTGCTTCTGGATCACATCGCCCAGACGCGGCAGAGCTGCAGTCACATGCTTCTTGGCCGAACCGCGCAGCTTCGAGTACATCGACTTGACGACGGCCTTGTCGCTACCTTCGATACGCTCGTCCGTCACCTCGAGGAGGGAATCGGCAACCGCGTCACCGCGGGCGCTGATGAAATCGGCGAAGCTGCCTTCACCGGAAGCCGAGAATTCCTGCCAGTACGGCTCGAGCTTTGCCACGAAAGCCGGCAGAAGCGCGGTGACGGCGTCCGGCACGATGGACGGGCTCACCTTCTTGACCGCGCCGTAGCCACCCTTGAGAGCCAGCCCTGAGGCCCCCGACTTATCCGAAACCTCTGCGTCGATCAAGGTCTGCACGTCCGCGACGACCGCGGGAACCCGTGACTCCTCGAGCAGGGTTTCGTTCAGAGCTGCAACCACTTTCGATCCCTTCATTCTTCACTGATGTTCATCAGGTCGCGCCCGAGACTATACGAAATTCGGCAGGTCTCTACTGCCGAGTATCCGATGGCAGCGCCTGGCCCTCTCCAACCACCAGTCGCGCCGGTCCGCGGGCGCGGCCAGCGTCTCGAGCAGAACCGGATCAGGCTCGACGGCACCAACGGACAAAGCGCCGTCGACGGCTGCTCCGGTGACCGCGATATCCCGGACGAACAGGCCGCCCGTGCCGAGGCCGCAGGCAAACGGAAGCCTGGGCAAGGCTGCCGCGGCCGCCAGTCCCGCGGACATCCCCACAGCCGTGTCCAGCGCACTCGAGACCACCACCGGCACCCCGTAGTCCGCCAGCTGCGCCGACAGCGCCACCACAGCACGCATTCCGCCCAGCGGGGGCACCTTCACGACGGCTACGTCCGCTCCCCCGGCTCGTACGACGCGCAACGGGTCCTCGGCACGGCGAATGCTCTCGTCGGCGGCGATCCGCACACCGGTCCCCGCGGCGCGGACGCTGACCAGTTCCTCGACGCTTGCACACGGCTGCTCCGCGTATTCGAGTTCACCGTCTTCGGTGATCGCTCGCAAAGCCGTGATCGCCTCGTCCACACTCCACCCGCCGTTGGCGTCGACGCGCACGTTCGGGATGTGCCGACGCACCTCGTTCACCCGGGCGACGTCCTGCGCCAACGACTGCCCCTTCTCGGCGACCTTGACCTTGGCGGTCCGGGCCCCGGGGAAGCGCTCCAACAATTGCGGAACGGCAGAGGCGTCGATCGCCGGCACGGTGGCGTTGACGGGAACGGCGTGACGAAGCGCAGGCGGCGGACCCAGCCACGCCGCCTCGATCCCGGCGAGCAGCCACTGCGACGCCTCGTCGTCGTCGTACTCGACGAAGGGTGCGAATTCTCCCCACCCGGCCGGGCCACGAACGAGCAGAGCCTCACGAGTCGTGATGCCGCGAAAGCGAACTCGCATCGGCAGCGCGAGCACCACGGCGTCCGAGATCAGATCGTCGAACGAGGGGAACATCTCAGGGCTGTCCTGGAAGCAGTTCGATCATGAGCGCCTCACCGTCGGCGAGGAGCTTGCCGTCGAGGTCGGTCAGACGTGCGCTGACAAAGGTCTTGCGACCCTCGACCCGATCCACCTTCCCTTCGATCACCAGTTGCGTGTTGAGCGGAGTGATCGCGCGGTAGTTGATGTGGAGGTAGCCGGTCCGGGAAATCGGACGGCCACCCGCGTGGACCGTCATCCCGAAGACGTCGTCGAACAGCAAGGGCAGGACACCGCCGTGAGCGGCACCGTTGCCGCCCAGGTGGTAGCGGCGGAAGACGCCGGTACTGCGGACTCCTTCGGTGTCGAACTTCTCGACCATCCACGGGAGCATGAGGAGGCTGCCGCGTCCGGGCAGTTGGATGTTCGAGCCCGCGGGCGACTTGCCCTCCGGCACCTCGTACGGAGTCAACCGATCGGCAAGCTCCTCGGCCTGCGTAGCGATGTCTGCGAGTACGTCGTCGGGAACATTGGTCGAGACGGCAAGGTCCTGCAACCTGCGCATCGCTTCGACGAAGCGGCCGAAGTCCGGACCTGCGGGAGTATGCCGGAACCGTGGAAATCCGCCCCGCTTCTCACCGTCTGTGACGATCTCCGTGCCGTCTGCGGTTTGTTCGCTCATGACCTGCACGTTAGCGCGCCCGGGAACGTGTTCTACCTCAGGCATCCGTTAGACACGCGAGGCGTGCCTCTATCGTGACTGAGGTGACCTTCAACCCGCATCTCTGGCGCCCTGTTCCCGGATTCGAGAACCTCACCGACATCACGTACCACCGGCACGTCAGTCAAGGCACCGTTCGCGTCGCCTTCGACCGACCGGAAGTACGTAATGCGTTCCGCCCGCACACCGTCGACGAGTTGTACCGCGCGCTCGATCACGCCCGTATGACCTCCGACGTGGGAGCGGTCCTGCTCACCGGCAACGGACCGAGCGAGAAGGACGGCGGCTGGGCGTTCTGCTCGGGCGGAGACCAGCGCATCCGTGGCCGCAGCGGCTACCAGTACGCCGAAGGTGAAACGGCGGACACCGTCGACAAAGCACGCGCCGGACGCCTTCACATCCTCGAGGTCCAGCGCCTGATCCGCTTCATGCCGAAAGTCGTGATCTGCCTGGTCAACGGTTGGGCTGCGGGCGGCGGTCACAGCCTGCATGTGGTGTGCGACCTGACGCTCGCCAGCCGCGAGCACGCACGGTTCAAGCAGACCGACGCCGACGTCGGAAGCTTCGACGGCGGCTACGGCAGCGCCTATCTGGCAAAGATGGTGGGCCAGAAGTTCGCTCGCGAGATCTTCTTCCTGGGTGAGACGTACACCGCCGAGGAAATGCATCAGATGGGCGCGGTCAACAAGGTTGTCGACCACGCGGAACTCGAAAACGTCGCGATCGACTGGGCAGGCAAGATCAACGGCAAGTCGCCGCAGGCACAGCGGATGCTCAAGTACGCGTTCAACCTGCAGGACGACGGGTTGGTCGGCCAGCAGCTGTTCGCCGGTGAGGCAACACGTTTGGCGTACATGACCGACGAGGCCGTCGAGGGTCGCGACTCGTTCCTCGAAAAGCGTGATCCCGATTGGTCACCATATCCCTGGTACTTCTGAGACAGTAGGTGCGAGAGGGAGGTCGGACGTGGAGATTCTGAGTAGCCGTACGATATTGCGCCCGAGCGAGTACGAACGAACGCTGAGCTTCTACCGAGACACCCTCGGTCTGGCGATCGCTCGTGAATATCCCGGCGGCACAGTCTTCTTCGCCGGCCAAGGGCTGATCGAAGTCGCTGCGCACGGCGGCACCGGCGAGGGTGGCTTTCGCGGTGCGATCTGGCTGCAGGTCCGTGACCTCACTGCCGTTCAGACCGAACTGGTTCTCGCCGGGGTGAAGATCGCGCGCGAGGCAAGACAGGAACCGTGGGGCCTACACGAGATGTGGATCGCCGACCCGGACGGGACACCGATCGTGATGGTGCAGATCCCGGAGGACCATCCCATCCGACGCGATTCCCGGCCACCGTCCGCGTAGTCGAGACACCACGGTAGCCGAGCAATGACAGATGCCCGCCACGAACTTCCGTAGCGGGCATCTGTCGGTTCTTCGCAGAGATCAGTTGCGCGTGCTCAGCGCCTGAGAGATCTGATCTGTCTGGGCCTGACCCTCGAGCAGTTGGCGAACCAACCACAGCCGCAGCACCTTTGCCACCGATGCGGCCAGGAAGAGTGCGGCACCGACCACTGTCAGGGCGAGGAAAACCACGGTGAGGATCTGGTACGACACCAGATCCCGCAGGTCCGAGAGCGTCAGCGAAGAGATGTAGACGACGAAGGCGCCGACCACACCGACGACCATGAGCACCAGGCCGGCGATGCGCGTCGCAGCGTCGCCGCCTGCCTGCTTCTTGTCCAGCTTCAACTCTGCGATGTTCTTCTTGAATTCCTCACGGCGATCTTCGGC